>JAJPIR010000282.1 GCA_021324675.1 Actinomycetota bacterium | reverse complement strand
GGCATGACCGAGATGTTCGCGATTAAGGCGGGCCACGCGTTCGACGGGGAGCGGCTGATCCCTGGTGGCGCAACAATCGTGATGATCTAGGTGATCGCCGCTGGTCGGTAGTGACCCGCAGGGACCGGGCGGCCACCCCAGACGCCAGCGCTGTGAGCCCGACCATCGTGGCGTCCGGGCCGCCGATCACCAGCGTCCGCGGTCACTGCTGGTACCTGGGAGGTGAGGTGCAGGGCGGCGAGAGAGCACTGCGCGCGGCCATCAGAGAGCGGATCGAGCGGCGGGTGGACGTCATCAAGATCATGGTAAGCGGTGGCGTGCTGACCGCGAGCACGGACGTGATGAGTTGCCAGTTCTGCGACGACGACCTTCGCCTGCTGGTCGATCAGGCTCACCGGGCCGGGTTACCGGTCACTGCCCATGCGCACGGACTCCAGGCCGTAGAACAGGCAGTCGCGGCCGGCGTCGACGGGATCGAGCACGGCAGCTGCGTGACACCGACCGGAGCGCACGTCCCGGCCAGCCTGCTGGACCGCCTCGCCGAGCGCGGCATTGCGGTGTGTCCGACCATCCTGGCCACCATGGCCGGCATCAGCCGGTCACCGACCGAATCGGCCTTCATCCAGCGTTTCGGCCTGACTGGTGAAGCCGTGCAGGCTCACATTGCACAGATGCACCGGGCCGGCGCCCGGATTGTGGCCGGTACCGACGGTGGGATCGCTACTGCAAAGCCACACGGCATCGTGCATGCGGCAATTTCCGGGCTCGTCGCCAGTGGCGTCTGTGCGGCGCAGGCCCTGGCGGCGGCCACCTCCACCGCGGCGCAAGTGTGCGGTCTCGGTGGGCGTAAGGGCCGGCTACGGGCCGGGTATGGACGCCGACCTGCTCCTCGTCGACGGTGATCTGCTGAGCGATACGAGCGCCCTAACCCGCCCTGCCGCGGTCATGGTGCACGGACGATGGGCGGCAGGGCGATCAACCACCGAATGGCGAGCCCTCGGGCAACCTTAAGTCTGGTTTATCGACTTCTTCGATATTGACGTCTTTGAAGGTGAGCACGCGGACGTTCTTAACGAATCGGGCTGGTCGATACATGTCCCATACCCAGGCGTCGGACATCCGTACTTCGAAATACACCTCACCCTCGGCGTTGCGCGGCTGCACATCCACCGCGTTGGCTAGGTAAAAGCGCCGCTCGGTCTCCACTACATAAGCGAATTGCCCGACGACGTCGCGGTACTCCTTGTAGAGCGACAGCTCCATCTCGGTCTCGTACTTCTCGAGATCCTCGGTGCTCATCGGGCGCTCATCGAGTGCTGCGTCGGTCCCTTCATCGGGTGCTAGCTCCTCCCGCTCGTGCCGTCGCGTGGCCGGCACCTCTCCATTCTGGACCCGGCGGCAGCAGGCTCGCGCGCCTGCGCGATGGGACGGCCAGGCCATGAACATGCGCCGCCTGCACCACGTTGACAAAGCTGAACCGGTGCTCAGCACACGGCCCATGGGCGATCAGCGATGCATTGTGCTCCGGCGTGCAGTAACCCTTGTGTTCACCGAAGCCGTACCAGGGCATACCCGCGTGCAGATCAACCATGACGCGATCACGGGTCACCTTGGCCAACACCGAAGCGGCCGATACGCAGGCGGCAGCCCGATCACCATCGATCACCGCCATGTTGGGGGCGGTCAGTCCGGGCACCGGGAACCCGTCGGTGAGCACATAGCCGGGGTGGACGGCAAGACCAGCGACAGCCCGCCGCATGCCTTCCACATTCGCCACATGCACGCCGAACTCGTCTACTTCGGCTGGTGGAATGATCACGATTGTGCAGGCCACCGCCCTGGTGAGAATCAGGTCGTAGTAGTACTGCCGGCGTGCTGCGGTGAGCAGCTTGGAGTCGGTGAGCCCGGCCAGTGCCTCCGCGTCAGCTGGCCGCAGCACGCACGCCGCGACCACCAGCGGACCTGCACAAGCTCCCCGACCTGCCTCATCCACCCCGGCCACCGGGCCCAGACCTTTCCGGTGCAACACCGACTGCAGAGTCCACGCGCCACCCTGCCGGCGCACTACCGCCCTCGGCGGTCGCGGCAAGACCTCGCGGATGCTGCGCGTCACCACTGCCACTCCTCGTCAGCCCCGCCGGCGGGTGCTCACCCGCTCCCGTAGGGCTCGACCGCCGCGCAGCACCGGCCAGCTCAGCAAGAGGCCAGCACCGAGGGGCAGGCTAGCCAGCGCGGGTGACAGTGACGAGGTTAGCGCCGGCGGCGTCGCCAGCGCCTGTGCCTTGGGCGCCTGCGGATTAGGATCCGCGATCGCCTGCCACCGGGATAGCGGCAGCACGATCACGCGAGCCTTACCGATGACGTTGCTGACCGGCACGGTACCCATACGCTGGTCGGCGATATGCCGCCGGGAGTCCGCGCTGTTGTTGCGGTTGTCCCCCATCATCCACAAGTTGCCTTGTGGCACCGTGACCGGACCGAACTCCTCTTGTGGCTCGTGCCCGGCAAACACCGCGTATGGCTCGTTCAGCGCCACACCGTTAACCGTGACGCGGTTCTGCTTATCACAGCACTGCACGGTCTGACCCCCGACCGCGATCACTCGCTTGACGAAATCCCGCTCATCCGGCGGAGCCAGGCCGATGACTGAGCCAGCTTGCTGAAGTCCACGGATGAGCACATTGCCGGAGCGCTGGCTGGTGAACTCGCTCCCCCATGAGTCGGTGCCGCGGAACACCACCACATCTCCCGGGCGCGGATCACGAAACCGGTAAGTCAGCTTGTCGACCAGCACGCGGTCGTCCGTGCAGCCCGGACAACCATGCAGGGTCGGTTCCATCGACGCCGAAGGGATCACATACACCCGGGCGAGGAATGTCTGGATGAGGAACGTCAGAACCAGCGCGGTGAGCACCAGAATCGGCAGCTCGCGCCAGAAAGAGCCCTTCTTGCGCCTGGACAGCCGATGCCGGTGCACGCGGACGCCTGGGGAATCGCTGGGGTCATCACCGCGAGCGGGTTCGGTCGAGCGTGCCAGGTGGGCCACGTCCTCAGGCTATCGGCAGGCGACCAGTGCCGGGGGATCAGGACGCGGACGGTGTCTCACGCTTTTCCTTAATTTTCGCTGCCTTACCACGCAGATCACGAAGGTAGTACAGCTTGGCGCGCCGGACATCGCCGCGGGTGACGATCTCTATCTTCGCGATGTTCGGGCTATGCACCGGGAAGGTGCGCTCCACACCCACGCCGAAGGAGACCTTGCGCACGGTAAACGTTTCCCGCACCCCTCCGCCCTGGCGGCGGATCACCGCGCCCTGAAATATCTGGATACGCTGCCGTGAACCCTCAATGACACGGACATGAACCTTGACCGTGTCGCCAGGCCGGAAGTCGGGGATGTCGGTCCGCAGCGACTTCGCATCCACGGCGTCCAGGGTGTTCATCGCCAAATCCATCCTCGTCTTCAAGTGCTGTGCACGGTTGGGGGCGCCTGGATGGCGCGAAAACAGCTTGGGCAACGGTAGAGACCCTCGCCTGAGGCAGCCCGGCCCGTCACTGCGCTGCGGTAACCAATTCAGTGTGCCAGACGCCGCGGCGAGCGAGGAAACCGGGCGGTATCAGCCCGGGGGGATTGCCAGTCCCTCCAAGACAGCTCGGTCGGCACCGTCCAGCGCCCCGGGGGCCAGTGAGGCCAGCAAGTCAGGGCGCCGGATCGCGGTGCGCTCCAGGGCACGGTCCCGACGCCAGCGGGCGATCGCGGCGTGGTTGCCGGAACGAAGCACGGCCGGGACCTCCCTGCCACGCCAGATCTCAGGTCGGGTGTAGCAGGGACCTTCCAGCAGACCGTCGGAAAATGAATCCTGCATCGCAGAGGCAGGGTTGCCCAGCACCCCGGGCAGCAACCGGGCAATCGCCTCGATCATCACCAACGCGGCAGCCTCACCCCCGACGAGCACGTAGTCGCCGATAGAGATTTCGTCGACCACCACGCGCTCGGCGGCATCATCGATCACCCTCTGATCGATGCCCTCATAGCGGCCGCAGGCGAACACCAGCCGGGGCTGTGCGGCGAGTTCAGTGGCCAGCTGCTGGTTGAACGGCCGCCCAGCCGGGCTGGGCACGACCAACCGGGGTGGCGGCTGCCCGGCGAGCACCTCGTCTAGCGCCTCGCCCCACACGTCAGGGCGCATCACCATGCCCGGACCGCCGCCATAGGGCGCATCATCGACTGACCGGTGCACATCGTGAGCCCAGTCCCGCAGGTCGTGCACGGTGAAAGAGATCACGTTTCGTGCGATAGCGCGACCGAGCAGGGCCTCTCTGACCGGGGCCAGATACTCGGGAAAGATCGTTATTACCTGAATGAGCACGTCTGCCAACACGCCAGTCAATCGAGCAAACCGGCTGGTGGGTTGAGCACCACCCGGCCGCCGGCTAAGTCCACTTCGGGCACGATAGCGTGCACGAACGGCACCAGCACCTCGCCGTTTGCAGTGTCGAGAACCAGCAGATCACTGGCCGGGGCATGCACCACCTCGCGTACCTTGCCCAACTCCACGCCATCGGGTCCCACCGCCGCCAAGCCCTCGAGCTGGTGGTCGTAGAACTCATCGGGGTCGGTCAAGTCGGGCAGTTCCGTAGCGTCAACGGTGAGGATGCAGCCACGCAGTTCAGTTGCCGTCTCCCGACCAGTTATGCCGGCGAATCGGACCAGCAACACTCCCCGGTGGGAGCGCACGGCCTCGACCGTGAGCACACGACCGGCATCACTGCACAGCTGCGCACCAACCGCGAAGCGCTGTTCGGGAAAGTCGGTGCGTACCTGCACCGTGACTTCACCGCGTAGCCCGTGTGGTCGGCCGACTCTGCCGACCACACGGCGGGTGTCTGCGCTCGTACTGTCACCGTTAGGCGGCACGGGTGCCGTCTCAGCCACCGCGCTTATCGGTCAGTGTCGACGACATCGACACGGACGCCACGCCCACCGATGCCGCCCATGACGGTGCGCAGCGCAGTAGCGGTACGGCCACCGCGGCCGATCACCTTGCCGAGATCATCAGGATGGACGTGTACCTCGAGCGTTCGACCTCGCCGCGTGGTGATCAGCTGGACGCGCACATCGTCGGGATTGTCGACAATTCCCCGCACCAGATGCTCCAGCGCGTCCACGAGCATGCTCACACCCGGCCGCCCGCGGTAGTCGCAGTGTCCTCCCGGTCATCAGCGGGGCCTTGACCTGAGCCTGCTGTGGTGGCTGGCTCGGTGCTCTTTCCCTGGCCGGCCTTGTCAGGGGTGGCCTTGTCCGCAGCCCCGCTGGCGTCGGCCTGGCGACCGGACCTCTTTCGCGGTGTAGTCGCCTCGGTGGTTGGCACCTCCCCCGCCTGCGCGAGCGCCCGGTTGAACAGCTCGGCCTTATCCGGCTTGGCCTCGGCACGTTGCAGCGTGCCCTCAGCGCCCGGAAGGCCCTTGAATCGCTGCCAGTCTCCGGTGACCTCGAGGATATGTTGGACCGGCTCGGTGGGTTGCGCCCCCACGCCCAGCCAGTACTGCACCCGCTCCGAGTCGACCTCGATGAGGCTGGGTTGCTCTTTGGGATGGTATTTGCCAATCGTCTCGATCGCCTTGCCATTGCGGCGGGTGCGGGCATCGGCGACGACGATCCGGTAGTACGGCTGGCGGATCCTGCCGAGCCGCATGAGTTTGATCTTGACTGCCACGAGTCGAGCTACTCCTGTCACACGCGCATATGTTCATGTGAGCGCGCACGGCCCATGGTGGGGACACAGACCGACGATGCTCTCGAGGTCAGTGGTCGCGGCGCGATGAGAGGGCACGCCGCGACAACAGCGACCTATTCTGCCAGACCATCCTGACTGCCCGTACCACCCGCCCGGAACCAACCAGCAACACCGGGCACGAGAACGCGACACGGGCAGC
>JAJPIR010000261.1 GCA_021324675.1 Actinomycetota bacterium | reverse complement strand
GCAGCCGCAGCCGCCGAATCCGCCGCGGCCTACCGCAAACACACCACCCGCCCCACGGCCCTATCCCCCGCACAACGCGCAGCAGCCGCAGCCGCCGAATCCGCCGCCGCTTACCGCAAACACACCACCCGCCCCACCACAGCACCGCACTCCGGCGACCAGAACCTTCCCCGCGACACCCGCGTACCTGCGAGAGTAAGCAACGTCAGACCGTGGTCACCGGCCGTTGTTACGACTCCACGGGTAGGGAAAGTCAGCGAGTACACGGCGAAACCAGCACCAGCACTCGCCGACCCGGCATACGGCTCTTCTGACCCACAGTACGGCGCCGCTATCACCGGAGCCGCGGTAATACAGGAGTCAGGTGCGAGGCATGCCCGCAAGCCAAAGTCCATCAGCAGCGGTTTGCGTGATTTCCTCAGTCGTCTGCTTGGTGGCAATTAATTTTGTATCAAGCGCACAAGTGGCCACGCGATAACCATCTTCCCGAAGTCATGAACGATCGGCATCTGCCGAGCCACTTTCCTGGCTTTTATAAGGTTGCCGACTCGCACCTCTTGGTTGAGGAGCACATCGGAGCATAGCGCTTAACATCTACAAGCAAGGGTGGCTTCTCTCACATGACCGATAAAGCCATACGACCAACTTGCCCGGAACGGCGAGGTGAGACTCGTTGAGTAAACCGTGCGCGGCCGCTACTTGCACCATGGCGGTATCAGCAGAGGAATTTAGCTGGCTCGTCTCCCACCTGCGGGAGGTGGTTACCGCCAGCCCTGCCGCTTGGGCGGGCAAGGGTATGACGCTGTCGCAGCTCACCGCTCTACATCTAATCGCCGCGCAGGAACCGGTTACCCTCACTGACCTAGCGCAGGCACTAGACACTGGTCTGCCAGCAACCAGCGCGATGGTCAATCGACTGAGCAGTATCGGTTTGGTGTGCAGCGTACCGGATCCGCAGAACCGTCGACGCATCCAGCTCACCATCGCCGCCCGCGCCAAACCAATGGTCGGCCACGTCGACCTGCATACTGCCAAACGTATCCAGGCAGCGCTCAACGGTATGGGCTCGCAGGTTCGTTACCATCTTATCGATGTGCTCAGGGAAACCGTACGACGATCTGCCGACCAACCCATGCAATCATCCTCTTGCCTATAACCACGCACTCGAGTGTCAGCCTGTCCGCTATGCGTCGAACCAATCCTGCACGAGAAATCTAGCCTGGATTTCTGCAAAGACTAAATGGCGCGCATCTTCACATTCCACCAGGGCCTGATCCACGCGTCCGGGGGCGCCGCTTCGAAAATAGCCAACACACCACACCGGCCGCGCGCGGCCGCCTGTTCAAGGCACCCGGCAGCGTGGCCCCGGCGGTGACAAACCGTGCACAACCTCAACGAAATACCGCCGCGTTGCCCGCGCAGCGCACCTGGCCACAGCCGTGTGGGGACACTCCCGCATTGGGCTTGCACAGACACCGGGCACCTGCGTGTGGCAGGCCAGTTCGGCAACACGCTAACCAGCGTCGCGGGGCCGACAGTGTAACCGCGCGCCCAAGCCAACCACCGGCAGACGACTTCCGAGTTGGCCACCTCGACGGCGTATTGGTCCGCACCGATCCGGGCACCAGCACTGACACACCCCGCATGCAAATCCCGGACCAACACCGGGCGCGACCCGTTCAACTTGGCCAGCGCACCATACAGGGAAATCCAGGGCCGCATGCAGCATAGTGCTCTTCGCTCTATTGCCTCGGGCATCCGACCGCTTCACAGCTCGTCCAACACGGTGCCAGTCTCCCGTGAGTCCACGCCGCGCGCTTCGCGCGAATTCTTGCGCTATCGCGCATGGCAGCTCGAACAAGCTTTCTCAGCAAGCCATCAGTGCACTGGAATGCTCACGGCAGGAAACTTCCTCATCTACGATGCGAAAGCACTCGCGCTTCCTTGGGCCCACTTGCAAAGTTGCGCGCACCCGCGTTCGGTAAGCAGGCTGCGGTATAGCCTTGACTCAGTACCGTCTGCGCTCCGAACGTGGTGCGCGCAAGGGCCCGGCCGGCGAGGTTGTCGTCGTTCATTCCGGCCTAAATTAATTTAGCTGACGCCTAGTTTCTCGGCGGCCATCCGGGTTCCCTCGACCCGGCTCTTGATCTTCTGGAAGGCGATTTCCCTGGCGTAGTCAGGGGAACCGTGGTTGGGTTTCTCATCGATGCTAAACGGTGAGAAGCCGCAGTCGTCGGTGGATCCGATCCGCTGCTTGTCGATGAAATTGGCGGCCCTGATCAACTGATCGCTGATCTCCTCGGCGCTTTCGGGCCGTGGACTCTGGGTTACACACACGCCGATGTAGGCCATCTGGGCGACACCGTCGGCGTCGTCTTGCAGGTTTTCTCCGATGGACCGGTACACGGTGTCCTTGTCGCGCTCGCTGGCCAGCTGGATGAGGAAGTAGCCAGCGTTGATCTTGAACATGCTTGGCAGCAGGTTGTTGTAGGGCACATCGGCGCTGTGCACCGAGTCGCGGTCGCCACCCGGGCAGGTGTGGATGCCGATGTTCTTGCGTTCGTCCGCGGTGAAGTGAGCCATCACCCGGTTGTTGAGCTCGATGAAATGCGGCAGCAAGCCAGCGCCGGTCCATGGGTTGCGGGGGTCTTCCCGGGTAGCCAGCCGCCCCTCGGTGAAGTCCACCGAGACCCGGGCAGCGCCAGCAGCGAATGCTTGGCGAATGTCTTTGACGCATTCCTTGACAATGTCTTCCTCGAATGCCTCCCGGCTGTAGCCGGGCACCTTATCCTTAAGCGGATACAGCAGGGCCAGCATGGACGGCGCAATGACAGCCTGCTTCATCGGCACATGTGCGTACCGGATGGACTTCTTCAGTGCGTCAGCCGCGTAGTACTTGTAGCGGAACGGCCCACCAGTAAGGCGGGGCAGCTGGCGCCCGTGGCCGTCGGCGAAGATTGCGAAGAATTGACCACCTGGGCCGAGGTTATTGGCCAGCCCGGTGCCGTTGAGGGTGTCGGTCAAAGGGTAGGTGGCGAAGCTTGACCAACGCTGCTCGCCGTCGGAAATGATGGGCGATCCGGTGGCCTCCAACCGCTCGATCGTGTCTTTGACGGCGGCTTCCTGCTCAGCTTCCAGTGTCGCTAGATCGATCTTTCCTTCGTCGTAGGCAGCATAGGCGGCCTGCAACTTCGCTGTACGAGGCAACGAACCAACGGGCTCGGTGGGAATTCCGGTGACCGTTCTCGGATCGTAATCAGCCATGATCGCTCTCCCAGAGATTGAGTAGCGGAAACAGTGATTGTGTTACTTGCGGACTCCTCATCTGCGCAGACTTCACCCACCTGGAACGAAGGATTGTCTACGACTGTACGAGACAGACAGGTCTGTCCACTGTGAGTTGTATCATAGTAAGTTGACAATGATTTGGTCAACAACTAGATCGCCATAGTGATCAACTAGATCGCCATAGTGATCTATTGGCGCATTCGGCGGCGCCAGGGGCCGGCCGACGATTGCAGGCTCCGCATCCACCTGAGCCCGGGACGAGTTCGGGCGGTCAATCGCCGGTACGGACCCGTTCGGCGTGCGCCCAGACACCGTGAGGACGCAACCCGTGGCCGGCACTCTGCCGTCGAATATCGCCCGTCCGAGTACCTTGTCCACAGCGCTGTGCCACCCGACGTCCTCCCGGCGAGCCGGCAGCGAACCGTCAGCGGCGAAGAGCCCAGCGACAGGTAACCCTCCGGTGGTGCCGAACACATGCTGCGCCGCCCGCGGACAGCCAGGTAGCGCGACGAATGTCTCCGGCGACACGACGGAACGCCGCATGGTGAGCCGCCCCATCAGACTGATCCAGGAACGGAGTGCAGCCGTACCTCGCCGGACGGCGCAACTATGGCGAGCGCGTCAGCTGCCGCGACGCCGCGGAGCATCGCGCTGCGGGTATACGGCAGCTCGGTGATGTCGCCGCGACGCATCTGTACGGGTACAAGTCGGGTAAGCCCGGAAGATTTTGGGAGGGCCGTCGCGGGAGCCAGAGCCGGAAGTGGCCGCCCACGCAGGCCGGTAATTGCCGGGAGAGCCAGGGTCAGGAACGCGACGAAAGCGGCCAGCGGATTTCCAGGCAGCCCGACCACGAGCTGGCCCGTGGCCAGCCGGGCTAGCGCCTGCGGGCCCCCAGGCCGGCATGCCACCCCGTCGACGATCAACTCGGCGCGCAGATCGGTGAGGGCGGAGTGCAGGTGATCGGCCGGACCCCGCGACGATGATCCCGACACGAGGATTATGTCGCCCTCTGCAGCGTGCAAAGCAGAAATGAGCAGCGCGGCGGAGTCGGCCAGCCGGGTAGCGCCCTCGAAGTGGCCTCCGGCCCAGGCCACCAGCCCAGGAAGCATCGGTCCGATCGCATCGCGCACGCGCCCGGGGGACGGAAGCCCGGCGTCGAGTAGCTCATTTCCTGTGATGAGGGCGAACACCCGCGGCGTGCGCCGCACGCGCAACGTGTCATGTCCGGCAGCGGCGGCGAGGCCGAGCACCGTAGGTCCGACCACGGTGCCGGTAGGCAGCACCTCCTCGCCGGCCGCGCATTCCTCGCCTGCTTGCCGGACATGCTGGCCCGGATTGACCGGCCCGTTGACTGACTTGCCTGTGCGCCATGCTTGCTCGTAAGGCAGCACCCCGACCGTGTTTGGCGGGACCGCAGTCCCGGTCGCCACCTCACATGCGGTTCCCGGCCCTAACGGCAGAGGCACCACTTTCCCGGCACGGGGGTGGGCAATCACAGACCACGGGGGCGGCCCACACACCGCGTAACCGTCCATTGCCGAGCAGTTGAATGGTGGCAGCGAAATGGCTGCGCGCAGCGGTTCGGCCAGCACACCACCCAGCGCGTCGGCAAGCGCCACCTGGACAGGCGGCAGCGGATTGACAGCCAGGTACGCGGCGGCGCGGGCGTCGTCCCAAGCCGACGGGCGGTCCAGTGCGCGCGGGCAGGCCTCTGATGCCGTGCGTTCACCACGGCCGCGAATGAGCATGGATCACCTCAGGCGCGAGCGTTAATCCACAGCGTCCGTTCCTCAACGTTGACCCGCTGTGGGCAGGAAAGTGATGCAACGGCCACCGCTACTCGCGAAACGGCGGACCGGACAGTATCTGTGGGAAGCCGCCGTGGCAGCCATACGTACGAGTCAGCGCATGTCGCGAACGGTGGGTTCATCAGTTCTCCGATGAACGTAGCGCGGGGAAACCAACAAAATGGTAAGATTGCTTGAGATGGCGGAACACCCGTCGGCGCACCAAATTTTTGTCCCTCTTTTTGTGCTTGTGCCACAAAGAAAGTGCGCATAGCAACTCGGGGATCTGGTAGCGGGCACGACCGCCACTGCGCGCTAAGTCTTCACGCACACCCGGTGTTGGAGTCACAGGCGCAGCGCTGCTTGTGGCTTCTCCACAAATGCGCGGGTAACGAGTTCGTGCCAGGGCACGGTTGTTTTGCATGCATACCCCCCGTTCACTACTGTCGTGTGTCCTGCCGGGAACGAGAAGCCATTGCGGTGTCCCACCAGTGAGTTGATCCGCACAGCGGTGGGTGCTCTCCTGCACCATCTGTGGCACGCATGACTCGCGCTCGGTTTGTCCAGCATCCTGCGAGCGGGGCGAAGCTGTCGCAGCCGTCCCCTAGTTACCATCCGTGGGTGGACAGTTAGTAAGACCACCCAATAACGAGTTTCCTAAGCCAGCGGGCAGGTGATGATGATGTTCGAGGACATAAGTCCACCTGTTCGAACTGGCGGAATGACCATCGCCGGTGAACGCGCCAACGACACACGTCGGTCGTCTGAGACGATCACAGGACTTTCACCGCAGAACTCCGCGCATCGGCGAATAATTGGCATCTGTGAGGAGGTCGCAGCAGTCGCTCTCCAGGGTGCTGACGTCCGAGAGCTGACCTCCGCGCTCGCGCGGATCATTCGGAAGACCATCGTCCTTTTGAACCCGGCATTCGAACTCCATTGCCACGCGGTTGGCCCTGGCCCATCAACAGGCAACCCTGCGTGGGACCCCAGTGACCGAGTCATCGCCCGGCTACTTGATTCCCTGGCAACCGAACATCTACCACTTCGTGTTCCGGCCATTCCTGGCTCGAGCCTCACCCATGGTTGCCTTGCAACACCGATCACGCTCGGGGAGACCACACTAGGCTATCTGTTGATCATGGAAAGCGGCAGCGCAGATGATGTCAACTTGGTCATCGCAAGCTATGTTGCAACGCTCTTCGCGCTGACTCTGGCGCACGAACGAACCAGCACCGACCTTGGGCGACGCTACCAGGCTGCGATCGTCGACTCGCTGGTCTCTGGGCACTTTCTCGACCTCGAGGATGCCCGGCGGAAGACACATATTCTTGGACTCGGGCGCCATCAGCGTTTCCGGATTGGCGTGATCCGCGCCCAGGTTGAACAACTGCAGTCACATTCACTCACGCCAGATGAGGTCGATGAACTGATCGGAGTGATTACCGGCTCGGTCGCAGGTGCAGTTGGTAGTGCGCAGAGGTCAAGCCTGGTCATAATTCTACCGGAGCATCCAGACGGAACTACAAATAAAGATCACATTGTGGCCGGGATGCGGGCCGCGATGACCAAAGTCAAAACGCGGCAGTCATGGTCGAACGGCGCCTGGCCGACCTGCGGGCTAAGCGAGCCGGCCCGGTCGCCCGACAGAGCACCACTGTTACTCCAGCAGGCCGAGACCGCCATTGAGATCGGCACCCGGATCGGTCGTGCCGGGCAGGTCGTCCCTTACGACTCGCTAGGAATTTACAAGCTTCTGCTTCAGATTGGTGACCTCCAGCAGCTCCGCCAGTTTGCCGACGAGGTACTCGGACCAATCATTAACTATGACGCCAACCACAAGGTTGATCTAGTGCGTACATTGTCGGTCTATCTTAGCCAACGCGAAAGCCTCAAACGTACCGCACATAGGCTGCAAGTACATACCAACACCGTATCCTACCGGATACAGAGGATCGAACAGCTCAGCCAACTAGACCTTACCAACCCGGACGACCAGCTTCTTGCTCACATCTCAATAAAGATTATCGAGGCCCAACGCACCAATACTCGAGGGTTCGATCAGCCAAGCGATGTCCGCTGACGGTGAGTTGACAACGTGCCAGCGGAGTCTACCCATGCGTTGCTCGGCCTCGTTTTACTCGATCTCACCGTAATCCTCGTGCTGACCCGATCGGTCGGCACACTGTTTACTCGGCTCGGTCAGCCCCGAGTGGTGGGCGAAATCGTCGCAGGTGTACTACTGGGACCAACATTGCTGGGTCCTGCGCTCTGGCCGCAGTTCACTGTGCCGGCGTTCCTGCACTGCATCATCCCACCAGGAATCCCGCAGAGTCCTACCTCGTGCCTTTTCCCGGCCGCAGCCCGAGCAGTGATCGGGCAGCTTGGCCAGCTTGGACTGTTGCTGTTCAGCTTTCTCACCGGGGTCGAATTGGACCGAGCTTTGCTGAGTAACCGAATTGGACGCATCGCATTGATCGGTTCAGGCTCAGTGTTGCTGCCGATCATAGTTGTAGTCCCGCTGGAGCCAATCCTCGTGACTCCGGTGTTCAAGCCGGCGTCGGCCTCGACGACCGGATTCACGCTTTTCGTCGGCGTGATGCTGGCCGCCACAGCGTTGCCTGTCATGGTACGAATTTTACAGGAACGGGGCCTGTCGCAATCCCCATTAGGATGTACCGGCATCGCAGCCTCCGCAGTGGCTACCGTCGTCTTATTTATAGTGGCGTCGATCGCCTTGTCGATTGCCGACACAGCTGACACAGCCGGCATGAACGGCGTAGGAGGTGTTGAGGCTGTCCTTCGCTCTCTAGGTTTGGCCGTTGGATACCTCGGGCTGATGTTGCTCATGGTTCGACCACTGCTCACGAAGATGGCTGGCAAACCGATGTCCCCGGGTCACGATCCCGGGGGCGTAAGTCAGTTCGTTGCGGTCCTTGTGCTACTTCTCATGTCTGGCTTAGCTGCGCACCTTGCCGGGCTGACGGTGATCGTCGGCGGCTTTCTGGCGGGCCTGATACTGCCAGCCCATACGGCGGTGCATTGTGCGCTAGAGCAACGGCTAGGCGAACTTACCCGCTCAGTGCTGCTCCCCATCTTCCTTGCCTTTTCCGGCTTACAGACCGACCTGACGGCGGTGCCTGTCACCGCATACGGTGGACTGGTATTGCTGCTGGGTTGCGGGATGGTGAGCAAATGGGGCGGCGGAGCCGTCCTAGCTCGAGCATCAGGGCTGTCTTGGCCAGAGAGCAACGTCCTCGGAATCCTGATGAACTGCCCGGGGATGATCGTGTTAGTGGTAGCCCTGGTCGGAGTCCAAAACGGCGTGATCACGCCTGCGATGCAGGCCGGAGTCGTCCTCATGGCTTTGATCGCCACTGCGATGACCGGTCCACTGCTCACTGCTTTTCTCACCCGGCAGTTTACTGCTTCGCTAGTTCCCACTTCGGTGAGCCACCAAAGCCATGGTACTGAGCCGCAGTGATGTAAGCGCAATGATTACGCGACCATCTCATAAGCTGCTCATTGCGGCTACTGCCGTGGCGGCAGTGTCAGCAGCTTGGGTTGCGTGTTGGGCGAGTTCGTTGTCGAGGCTGCCGAGTTCGACGTTAAGCCGGACCAGTTCGGCGGCTGCGCGGGCGGCCGCGGCGGCCAGGGTGGCCGCGGCGAAGGCGTCCCCGCGCAGGTTGGAGTTGCCTCTGTGGGCGAGCTCGATCGCCTCGGTGGCAATGTTGCTGGCTATCTCGGCGATGCGCGCCGGTACCTCGGTGGCCCGTTGCAGGCTGCGCCGGATTTGCCGTCGACGGGCCTGCGGATCAGGGTCGCGGGGTAGCGCATAGGCGGCGAGGACGGCTTGGTAGGCCTGGGCGTCCTGTTCGGCCAGGGCAGCGACCTCGGTGCGCATCCGGTCGGCGTGTGCGGCACGGGGGGCTGCGTCAGGCAGCTGTGCGGTGGAAAACCGGGTCGCCATCCCGAGCAACCCGGCGGCAATCGCGGCGGTGATCGCGGCGGCGCCGCCACCTCCGGGGGTGGGTTGTTTGGCGGCAAGGCGATCCAGAAACTCGGTGACCGAGCAGTCGAGCACGGGCGTAGTCGGTGCAGGAGTCATGACAGGCCGACGATTTCACCGTGGGAGTCGATGTCGATGCGGGTGGCGGCAGGGTTGGCGCTGAGCCCGGGCATCGTGCGCATGTCCCCGCAGATCGGGTATATAAACCCGGCCCCCACCGAGGCCCGAGCCTCGCGCACCGGCAGCACCCAGCCGGTGGGCGCGCCCTTGAGCGCCGGGTCCGAGGAGATCGACAGGTGGGTCTTGGCGATACACACCGGCAGCTTGCCAAAGCCGTTGCGCTCATAGCTGTCCAGCTGCCGAGCCGCTTTATAGTCGTAGTCCACCGCCTGTGCGCCGTAGACCCGCAGCGCCACGGTCAGGATCTTTTCCCGCAAAGTGGCGTCATCGGGATAAAGGAAGCTGAAGTTGGACGGTTCGTCGGCGGCCTCGGCCACCGCGGTGGCCAGTTCCGCTGCCCCCTTGCCACCTTCGGCGAAATGCGTGCACAGCGCCGACCGCACCCCCATGGTCTCGGCGATCTCCCGGATGGCGGCGTGTTCGGACGGGTGATCGGTGGGAAAGGCATTGATCGCCACCACCGGGGACACCCCGTGGATACGCACGTTGTCGATCTGCTTGCGCAAATTGGCCGCACCTGCATGCACATCGTCGGGGTTTTCCGCCAGCATCTGCTCGGGCAACGCACGCCCAGCAATCACCTTAAACCGGCCCGAGTGGGTCTTGAGCGCGCGCACCGTGACCACCAACACCGCCGCATCGGGCTGCAACCCCGACGCCCGGCACTTGATATTGAAAAAACGCTCAGCGCCCATGTCGGCGCCAAAACCCGCCTCGGTGACCAAATAGTCACCGCAGCGGATGCCGATCAGGTCAGCGATCACCGATGAGTTACCGTGCGCAATGTTGCCAAACGGGCCGGCGTGCACCAACACCGGCGTGCCCTCCAACGTCTGCAACAGATTCGGCTTGATCGCCTCGCGCATGATCACCGTCATCGCCCCGGCCGCATGCAGATCTTCGGCAGTCACCGGCTGCCCCTCACGGCTGTGGCCCACCACGATCCGGCCCAGCCGAGACCGCATATCCTGCAGCGAGGTGGACAGCGCGAGGACCGCCATCACCTCACTGGCTGCAGTGATGTCAAACCCGCTTTGCCGGGGAGTGCCATCAGCCTTGGATCCCAAACCGATCACGATGTTGCGCAACGAGCGGTCATTGACATCCAGCACCCGGTTCCACGTAATGCTATGCGGATCAAGATCCAACCCATTGCGGTGCTGCAGCTGGTTGTCAATCATGGCAGCCAGCAGGTTGTGCGCTGCAGTCACCGCATGCATATCCCCCGTCAGGTGCAGATTCAGCGTCTCCATCGGCACCACCTGGCTATAGCCGCCACCCGCCGCGCCGCCCTTGATGCCAAACGTCGGACCCATCGACGGCTGCCGGATCGCCACCGTGGCCCGCTTGCCAATCTGCGCAAATCCCTGACCCAACCCCACTGTCGTGGTCGTCTTGCCCTCCCCCAACGGCGTCGGAGTCACCGCCGTAACCACCACATACTTTGCCCTCGGCGCCTGCGTTAGCTCATCGATCGCAGCCGGCTTCACCTTCACCACATGCTCGCCATACGGCTCCAGCAGATGCGCACCCAGCCCCATCGATGCGGCGATATCCACCAGCGGCGTCAATGTCGCCGAACGAGCAATCTCCAAATCACTGGGAAAAGCCATCACCGGCTCCCTTCACATACCCGGATCAATACCGGCAAAGACCAAGCCCAACCAGGGCAACACGATAAATCTGCTTGATGCCTAACAGGCCAATCGGCAGGATAGGACTAGGTCGCATTTGCGAGCTGCCGTATCGCCTGGAAATTCTCCCACCCAGCCGAACGACCGTTCCGCGGAGTTGTACAAATATCCCGGCAGAGCATCTATACGGCCTCCAGGAAGGCGTTCTGATGGTCGCCGGAAAGGCGAGCAGCTGGCTTCCGCAGCACAGGAGTTCGAGCGCATGCGACATTTTATGCTCCCCACGACGATTGGGTCGCCTCCACGGCGACACCGACGTGAGCAGGAACACAGCAATAGTCAACGACTGGACCACGGGTAGAACAATTGGATATCAACACGAAATTATGCGCCGCCGATTTATAGCCACGCCACAAACACACCGGCGGAAGATGGCTAGTAAGCTTTGCCCCCAAGACCAGAAGGATAGTACAGGCTGAGGTCTAACAAGCTTGAAGATCAATCAGCAGACACCACCGTAGTCGTGGAAGACTCAGCCAGGTGATCAAGCGACTGAGGTAGTGTCAGCTCAAACGGTAGCGGTGGCAACGCCAATAGGTCAGTGCGGTAGTAGGTCAGTGCGGTGAGGATCGAGCCGACACGTCCATCCCAGTGGTTCGCCGGTCCTTGTGCGACAGACACAAAGACGCGGCTTCTATAACTGTGGTCACGCAGGGATGCCTCAGATACACTAGCATGTCCAGAATAAGTCAGCTCAGCATGAAGACAGAGGAGGCGAGGGTAATGATGATCGCGGCCTGCGATGCCGGCCGCGATGTTCTAGAGAGGTGGCTGGATGGACGCGGTGGAAAATGATCGGGCCGCCTTTTACCAGCGCTTCATCGCAAGAATCACCCACTCGACTCGAGGAAAGTTATCAGACCATTAGACTTCCGGGCGCGGCGGTGCCATCCAGCAGGTGACGACAATGGCAACCATTTGGGCATTTTGACATATCTCAGAAAGGCACTGCAATGCGGAAGATCCGACATGTGCGCCTGACCGAGCCTCTAGTCCGGGACGGAGGGCGGCTGCGACCGGCGAGCTGGGATGAGGCGCTGGGGCGAGCCGCAGCAGGTTTCGCGCGTCACCGCGGGAATGCCTTCGGGATGTTCAGCTGCTCTAAGGCCACTAATGAAATGAACTACACCGCGCAGAAGTTCACCCGGGTGGTGATGGGCAGCAACAATGTCGACAGCTGCAACCGCACTTGACACGCTCCCAGCGTCGTCGGTCTGACGACAGTCTTTGGTGCCGGTGGCGGCACCAGTAGTTATCTCGAGGCGGAGCACGCCGACCTCATCGTGCTGTGGGGTTCCAACGCGCGTGAGACGCACCCGATCTTTTTCCATCACGTGCTGCAGGGACTCAAGCGCGGCGCGCGGCTGTACTCGGTGGATCCCCGGCGGACCAGCACAGCTCAGTGGGCTGATGGTTGGCTGGGCCTTGACGTGGGGACCGACATCGCGCTGGCCAACGCGATCGGCCGGGAGATCATCGCGGCCGGATTGGAGAACCGGACGTTTATTGATCGGGCGACCACTGGTTTCGCGGCCTACCGGCACACCGTCGAGCCGTACACGCTGCAGCGCGCTGAGGAGATCACCAAGGTTCCCGCGGCGTTGATCAAACAGCTGGCACATGCCTACGCGCGGGCTGACCGGGCGCAGCTGTGCTGGACACTCGGGATCACCGAGCACCACAACGCCGCGGACTACGTCTACGCGCTGATTAACCTCGCATTGTTGACCGGGCATGTCGGACGCTACGGCTCGGGTCTATGTCCGCTACGCGGACAGAACAACGTCCAGGGCGGCGGGGACATGGGTGCCATCCCGGCCAAGCTCCCCGGGGGGTACGACCTGGGCGACGACGATGCCCGGGCACGCTTCGAGCAGGCCTGGAGTGCCGCGATCTCGGCGCAGCCGGGGATGCATTTATCGCAGATGTTCGAGGCGATGGAGCGCGGTGAGCTGCGAGCGCTGTACTGCATCGGGGAAAACCCCGCCGAGTCAGAGGCCAACGCCGGGCACGCTCGTCACCTGCTGGGTAGCCTAGATATCCTGGTCGTGCAGGACATCTTCCGGACCGCGACCGCCGAACTTGCCGATGTAGTGCTGCCCGCCGCTGCTGACTGGTGCGAATACGAGGGCACTGTCACCAACAGCGAGCGGCGGGTGCAGCGGGTGCGCAAGGCGATTGACCCGCCAGGCCAGGCGTGGCCGGACAGCCACATCCTCTGCGCGCTCGCCGAGCGGTTGGGCCATGCCTGGGGCCGCCCAAGCGCCGAGCAGGTATGGGATGAGCTGCGCTCGCTGTCGCTGAAATGGCACCACGGCATGTCCTACCCGCGCCTGGAGGCGCTGGGCGGGCTGCAGTGGCCCTGCCCGTCCGAGGACCACCCGGGCACACCGCTTATGCACGCCCGGCTATGGGAAACCGACCCGGAGCTGCGCGGACCGGCTGCGCCGTTCGTGCCGGTGGAGCATGTGCCACCGGTCGATGAGTTGACCGACGAGTTCCCGATCCGGCTGACCACCGTCCGGTTGCTGGACGCCTACAACTCCGGGGTGCAAACCGGCGGGTACATGTCGCCAATGCGCCGCCGGGAAGCGCTGCGGATGGACGCGACGGATGCCGCGAAGCTGGGCATCCGCGACGGCGAGCGCGTGCGCGTGACCTCGCGCCGCGGGTCGGTTGAGGCGCCGGTGGCGTTCGACCCGTCGCTGCGACCCGGGCTGGCGTCGTTCACTCCACACTTCTCGGAGGAAGTAGACACCAATCTGATCACCAACGACGCATGGGACCCAAAGTCGGGGACCTCGGAGTTCAAGGCCACCGCAATCCGGATCGACAAGCTGACGCCGGCGGTGGCGAGCGGGTAAAGGAGCGTACGTGGATTTGCGGCTGTCCTCGGCCGAGCCCACTGCGGCCGAGCGCAATGCGGTGGACAACGCCGTGTCCAGGATGCTGGGTGCGCCGAGCGACAGCCAGCCCTTCCTCGATGCCGGCCACAACGCTCGCGGTCGCCGGCACCTGCTGCTTCCAGCGTTGCACGCGGTGTCCGACGCGGTGGGGTGGATCAGTCCGGGAGCGCTGAATCACATCGCACGGCGGCTGTCCGTCCCGGCCGCCGAGGTCTATGGCGTCGCCACGTTCTACGCACTTTTTTCCACCGAGCCCCGAGCCCCACGGGTGGTGCACGTCTGCGATGACATCGTGTGCAGTGCGGCCGGGAGCGAGGCGATCGCGACCGCGCTGGCCGCTGAGGATGTCTGTTGGCTATCCAGCCCCTGCCTGGGGCTGTGCGAGCGCGCCCCCGCCGTGCTGCATCAGCGCGCCGGGGAACCAGACTTCAGCCAGGCCCCCGCGAGCGCCGCCGCTGTGCTGGCTGCAACCGACGCGAGCAGGGCGGATCAGGTATTCGCGGATCCTCGGGTCAGTGCACCACAAGCTGGTCAGGCCGGGCTTCGACTGCTGCGCCGGGTCGGCGTGGTGGATCCGACCAGCCTAGACGACTACCGCGCGCATGGCGGGTACAGCGCCTTGCGCCGCGCAATCCAGCTCGGACCCAGCAGGGTGATCGAAGAGGTGCGTGACTCCGGGTTGACCGGGCGCGGCGGTGCGGCATTTCCCACCGGGGTGAAGTGGGACGGCGTCGCGACCGCACCGCAGCGACCGCATTACCTGATCTGCAACGCCGACGAGTCTGAACCAGGTACCTTCAAAGACCGCGTCCTCATGGAACTTGACCCCTTCGGCTTGATCGAGGCGATGACAATCGCCGGATACGCGACCGGATGCGAGCTCGGCTACCTCTACATCCGCGGCGAGTACCCACTGGCGACCCGACGCCTCCAAGCCGCCATCGAGGCCGCCTACCGCCGTGGGTACCTCGGCCCGGATGTGATGGGGGAAGGCTTCGCCTTCGACATCGAGCTACGCCGTGGCGCAGGCGCATACATCTGTGGCGAGGAAACCGCGCTGCTGAACTCGATCGAGGGCTACCGAGGCGAGCCGCGCAACAAGCCACCGTTTCCCAGCGTCTCGGGACTGTTCGGCAAGCCTACCGTGATCAACAACGTAGAGACGCTGTACAACGTGCTGGAGATCCTTCAGATCGGAGGGCCGGGTTTCGCCGAGATCGGCGCCGGCCGGAGCACCGGCACCAAATTGTTTTGCGTTTCCGGAGCGATCGCGGTGCCCGGGGTGTATGAGGTGGCGTTCGGAGCTACCCTGCGTGAGCTGCTGGAGTTGGCTGGTGGGGTGACCGGCCAACTGCGGGCCGTGTTGCTCGGCGGTGCTGCTGGCGGGTTCGTGTTGCCTTCCCAGCTCGATACACCGCTGACGCTGGAAGGCACCCGGGACATCGGGGCCACGCTGGGCTCAGGAGTGGTGCTGGTCCTCGACACCGCAGCTGATATACCCGCAGTCCTGCGCCGGATTGCAGCGTTTTTCCGGGACGAGTCCTGCGGCCAGTGCGTCCCGTGCCGGGTGGGAACGGTCCGGCAGGAAGAGGCGCTTGCCCGGCTGACCCGCGGCGCGCCGCGAGGATCCTGGGAGACCGAGCTGGCGCTGCTTTCCGACCTGGCCCGGGTCATGCAGGACGCGTCGATCTGCGGGCTGGGGCATACCGCGCCGGCCGCCGTGCAGTCGGCGATCGCGCTCGGCCTGCTGGCGGTGACACCTGATCCTTCGCGCAACGGCTCGACCAGTGGAAAGGTGCGCCCGTGACGACCCCGGTGATGCTCGGCGCGATCCGCCGCCTGATGACGATCACCCTCGATGGCCGCGAGGTCCGCGTCCCTGAGGGCTATACGATCTTGGAAGCGCTGCATGCTGCCGGCGACGCCACGCAGGCTGACACGCCCACGCTGTGCTGGGCGCCGAACCTCAATCCCGTCAATGCTTGCCGGGTTTGCGTCGTCGAGCTTGAAGGCTCCCGGGTACTCGTTCCGTCCTGTGCCCGCAAGGTCGAGAACGGCATGCAGGTGCGCACCAACACCGAGCGGGTGCGCCATAGCAGACGCATGGTGCTGGAACTGCTCGCCTCGTCGGTCGACCTGTCCCAGGCAGGCGACGACGTGCAGCGGTGGATGGCCTCCTACGGGGTTGATCCCCAGCGCTACGGCCCGCCTGCCAATGTGGCCGGTGACCGCGACCGCCGCCACGCAGGGCACCACCACCATCCAGACGGCTCTACCGCGGAGACCGTCGCGCAGCCGATCAAAATCGACAACGAGCTCTACGTGCGTGACTACTCCCGCTGCATCATGTGCTACAAGTGCGTCAAAGCCTGCGGCACCGACGCTCAATTCACCTTCGCGATCACTGCTGCCGGCCGCGGCTTCGACACCCGCATCGCAACCGAATACAACGTCGAACTCCCCGACTCCGCCTGCGTCTACTGCGGCAACTGCATCGGCGTCTGTCCAACCGGCGCATTGAAATCCGTCCGCGAGCACGAACTCCGAGAATCCGGGCAATGGGACCCAGCCGCGGAAACCATCACCACCACGATCTGCTCATTCTGCGGCGTGGGATGCAACCTCGAACTTCACGTGCAGCACGCGCAGATCGTCAACGTAACCTCGCCATCAGACCACAGCGTCACACACGGTCACCTTTGCATTAAAGGCCGCTTCGGATTTCAACACGTCCAAAATCTCCCGGATCAGGCCTGATTGAGCTCCACCCGATGACCTCGGCGGTTACGCGAGCACCCGTTGGACTAGCTCGGCACGCCTGGTTTCTGCCTGCTGGTACTCGGCGCACAGAGTGCTCATGCCCTGGTACTTCAGCGCACGAATAATGCAAATGCGCCGGTCAGGAGGTACCCAACGCTAAAAGACCGCGTCCGGGGGTCAACACCGCTGTGACGGGAACGTCGTGGGCCTCCACCGGTAGCGAGGGAACTAGCTCCTCGTCACGGACGATGGCCACCAGCGGAGTACCCGGCGTGGCCAGCGGCAGCGTCCGGTCGTAGTGGCCACCGCCGCGGCCGAGACGGATTCCGTTCCGGTCGACAGCGAGCGCCGGCACCAGTACCAGAGCCGCGCAAGCGATTGCCCTAGAGCCCAGCCGCGGCCCAGCCGGCTCCAGCAACCCCAGCGGCCCAGCGCGCAACGAGTCCCGACCCGTGTATTCCGCCCAATCTAGCGGCACATCGACGACAGGTAGAAGGACCCGGCATCCGCGGCGCGCCAGACCGTCAAGCAATTCCGGCGAACCCGGCTCGCTGCCAACTGGCCAGTACCCGCAGACCGTGCCGGGTAGTCCTGGCGGTAGTGGCGCTGTTATGAGCGCCGCCGCGAGGGCTGCTGCCTCCGCCTCCCGCACCGCCGCGGGCACTGCCCGCCGCGCCGCTGCAAGCCGCTGGCGCATGCGCCATTTGGGCGTATCGCGGATGGCCATGAAGATTCAGATCAGCTGCGTCGAACGGGGGTCGATAGGGTCGTCCGTCAGTGAGCTGAGCAAGCTTGACCCCCCATTGCCGGTTGATTCGATGATCTGCAACAACAGTCAGACCCAACCCACTCAAGAGCGGCCAGGTTGGACTGTACGGATGCTGCGCCACATCATTCGTTTAGTCACCCCTTGCCAGGCGAAAATTCTCCCGCACGGTGAGCGTTGTCGGATGGTTACCGCCGAGTATCCGCTCGCAACCGGCCAGCGTAGCTCGGTACAGCACGATGGCCTTATCTATCTGTCCCGCCGCCCGGTAAGCACCGGCGAGGTTGTTGCCCGAAGTCAGCGTGTCGAGGTGGTCTTCGCCAAGAGCATGCTCACGGCCGGCGAGTGTCGCCTCAAACAGCGGTATTGCCTTATCCAGCTGCCCCATCAACCAATAAACGCCGGCAAGGTTGTTGCTCGAGATCAGGGTGTCGGGATGGTCGTTGCCGAGCACCCGCACCCGGCCGGCCAGCGTCTGCTCAAACAGCACGACGGCCTCGGTGAGCCGCCCCACCAACCAACAGGCGCCGGCGAGTTCGTGACGGGAGGTCAATGTATCCGGGTGATCGATGCCGAGCACCCGCGCCCGGCCGGCCAGCGTCATCTTGTAGAGCAGAATGGCCTCGGCCAACCGCCTCATGACTTGGTAGGCACCGGCGAGTTCGTGACGGGAGGTCAGGGTGTCGGGATGGTCGTTGCCGAGCACCCGCGCCCGGCCGGCCAGCGTCTGCTCAAGCAGCACGATGGCCTCGGTGAGCCGGCCCGCGGTCCGGTAGGCGCCGGCGAGTTCGTGACGGGAGGTCAATGTATCCGGGTGATCGATGCCGAGCACCCGCTCCTGGTCAGCTAGCCTAGCCTTACCCTGAGGGATTGGCTCCCACCGATGCCCGTAGGGCATTTCAGGTCGGACGGACTCGCCGTCAGACGCACCCTTATCCACGCCTCGACTATCGCATCTCACCAGCCCCTGCGTCACCAACCTCAGAAACTCCGTTCACCGCCCCGGTATCGCCGCAGCGGCTGTGACGGCTCGGCTGACATTCCTCATATCTCCAGCACGCACAAGCTACTACGGCTCGGTACCTTGATTCGTGGCCACACCCTCAAGCGAATCGATCAGGTGCTCAACTCATCATATTTTGCGCTGAAGCTTTGCTTATTTTATCAGCTTCTAACGGCCCGATGCAGATTGTAAACTGCCAGCGGCGGCGGCAGCGGTGTTGCGCATCAACCATACATCGGTGACGGGACCAATTCCGCCCGGCACCGGCGTGATCGCCCGGGCCTTAGCCGCGACGGTGGTGAAGTCAACGTCACCCACCATGTGTACCTTCCCGGTCGCTTCGTCAGTCACCGGATTGATTCCAACATCGAGAACGACTGCGCCGTCGCAGACATGCTCGCCTCGGATCAGTCCGACAACTCCGGTCGCCACTACAAGTACGTCGGCCAACCGTGTGTGTTCAGCTAGCCGCCCGGTGCGGCTAGCCCACTCATCGCAGGACACCACAACGGCGTTGCGCGCATATCCAAGGGACACAGTCGGTTTACCTACGTTGTTCGATCGGCCGACAACCACGATCGTCGATCGCCGGTAGAAATCGGCGCGGTCTTCTCCTACCGCATCTAGCCAGCCGTCCAAGATATGGAAGACGGACGCGGGGGTGGACGGCACAAAACGCGGTGTGCCCAATGCGAGTAGACCGGCATTCTCGGGGTGCACCGACTCGATGTCCTTGCATGGGTCCAACGCCTGAAAAACCTCCGCCTCGGACACGTGCGCTGGCAGCGGACGTAGCACCAGAATCCCGTGTACGGCCGGGTCGGTGTTGAGCTGCCGAACTACCCGCACGACGGCATCTAACGTCACCTCAGGCCCCAACCAATAGTGCCGGTAATCGACACCAAGCTGCCCTGCCAGCCGGCGAAGTCTCCGCTCATATGCCAGCGCCGCGTAGTCTGAGCCAACCATCACGGTAGCCAGCCCACAGTTCACGCCATTCTCAAGGATTTGTGTTATAGCGAGCTGCACCTCATCCTTGAGTATCTTCGCATAGGCCTGCCCATCAATCACCTCAGCCGTCACTGGCCAACCTCCTCAACAGCAACAGGAATACGAGCGTGCGATCGCTGGACCGCCTCAAGCGGTGGTCGGCGTCGTGAAAACACGGCAACCCGGGACCACCAGGCCGCAGGACGGAATGTTCGCTAATCACAACCACTGCCGCCGCAAGAGTCGGGAACCGAGCAGCGCCACTGCACGGGTAAAGGCTCAGAAAGCTGCGATGGAGACAGACCGTACGTACTGCTCATGACGATCTGCCTTCCTCACGCCGGCGCCGCATAAACGGTCGGCCATACCCCAGGATCCGCCGTAGTTCCTATTCCCAGCCAACTTATCGTAAGTCGCTTATCCCATTTCCAGTCACCTTATTGTAAACAGTCTGCTCTACTCGCAGCAGCGTGAGCGACCACAGTTCGAGAGGCCATGTTGTTGTACCCACAGCACAACAACATCTGAAATACTCGCGGCACCGCCCAGCGATCCCTACCCATGATTGGGGCAGGTCTGCGTCCAGCTTCATCACCACGCCAAGCCTCCGCCAGTGCAGTGGTCATGGCATGGCCGCACACGAAGTCTACGGATTGCTGGGAAATGCCATGACTCAGTACCGGTAGTGCGGTGGTTTATAGGGCCCCTCGACGTCCACGCCGATGTACTCAGCCTGCTCTTTGGTCAGTTCGGTGAGTTGACCGCCCAGGGCTTCGACATGGATACGAGCGACCTTCTCGTCGAGTATTTTCGGGAGCGTGTAGACTTCTCGGTTGTATTCCTGATACTTGGTGAATAGCTCGATCTGTGCGATCACCTGGTTAGAAAATGAATTTGACATCACGAAGCTCGGGTGTCCGGTGGCGTTGCCGAGGTTCAGCAGCCGACCTTCAGAGAGCACAATGATTGAGTGCCCATCTTCGAACATCCATTCATCTACCTGGGGCTTGATGTTTAAGCGGCGGGCCCCTGAGCGGCGCTCCAGCCCGGAAATATCGATCTCATTGTCGAAGTGCCCGATGTTACCGAGGATTGACTGATGCTTCATCCTCTTCATATGGTCGACAGTAACGATATCTTTGTTTCCGGTGGCGGTAATGATGATGTCTGCGCGGTCGACCACATTTTCTAGAGTATCGACGGTAAAACCATCCATCATCGCTTGCAGTGCGCAGATTGGATCAACTTCGGCCACGACCACGCGAGCGCCTTGGCCCCGCAGTGACTCCGCGCACCCCTTACCAACGTCTCCGTATCCACAGATGAGGCACAATTTACCAGAAATCAATACATCGACCGCCCGATTGATGCCATCCACCAGGGAATGCCGGCATCCGTACTTGTTGTCGAACTTTGACTTCGTCACCGAATCGTTGACGTTGATCGCTGGAAACAGTAGCTCACCGGCCGCCGCCAATTGATACAAACGGTGAACACCGGTAGTGGTCTCCTCGGTTACACCGCGGATACCCTCGGCGACCCGGCTCCATTTCCCTGGAAAATTCGCCAAGGAATTCCGCAAGACCTCGAGGAATATCTTCCACTCATCTGAATCTTCGTCGTCTGGATTGGGCACGACCCCGGCCCTTTCGTAGGCGACGCCCTTGTGCAGCATCAGGGTGGCATCGCCTCCGTCATCGAGGATCATGTTCGGTCCCGCCCCGTCGGGCCACGTCAGCATCCGCTCTGTGCACCACCAGTAGTCGGCCAGCGTCTCGCCCTTCCAGGCAAAAACGGGCACTCCCTTCGGGTCATCCGGGCTGCCATACGGGCCCACCACCACCGCCGCCGCAGCATGATCCTGAGTGGAGAAAATGTTGCATGACGCCCACCGGACCTCCGCACCCAGGCTCACAAGGGTCTCGATGAGTACTGCCGTCTGCACCGTCATATGCAATGAACCGGAAATCTGTGCACCACGTAAAGGGAACACATCCGCATACTCCCTGCGCAGCGCCATTAAACCCGGCATCTCGTGCTGCGCCAAGCGGATCTCGTTACGCCCGTAATCAGCCAGACCCAGATCGGCAACAGCAAAATCGATACCACCACGGCTCTGTAGCTTTGCATTGGCGGCGGTCGCCACAGGCATGAACATGCACTCCTTCTGATGAGGTCGAGGTTACCCGCGCAGGTGGTAGCCCACTTCCGCGGCGCTATCAGGGCCGTATGCTTCGCTAAACCGTTCCAGGAACATTTCCGGCTCAAACTTGTGTTCCTGGGTTCCGACCGATTCGATCACCAGCGTGGCCAGCACGCAACCGAGCTGGGCGGCCCGCTCGTCACTGACGCCCCACCCAATACCGGCCAAAAAGCCGGCCCGGAATGCGTCACCTACGCCGGTGGGATCCGCCTTGACTCGCTCCTGAGGCGGAGTCACCGAGATGACGGGTTCGTCCGGACGCTGCACGGTCACCCCCTTCGCGCCTCGGGTCATCACCGAAACGCCCACTCGGGCCAGGATGTCCTCGTCGCTCCAGCCGGTCTTGTGTTGTAGCAGGCCTCGCTCATAGACATTGGTGAACAGGTAAGCAGCCCCCTCTACCAGGGGCTTGATCTGGTCGCCCTCGAGCGTGGCGAGCTGCTGAGAGGGATCTGCAGCGAACGGGTAGCCACGGTCCCGGCATTCCTGGGTATGCCGCAGCATCGCCGCAGGATCGTTCGGACCAACCACCACGAGGTCGGTCCTGTACAACCGGTCCACGATCGGCTTCAGTTCGATATCGCGGGACTCGCTCATGGCACCGGCGTAGAACGACGCGATCTGGTTCGAGTCGGCATCGGTGATGCACATAAACCGGGCGGTATGCTTAGTTTGTGAGACGCGCACTGCGCTGATGTCCACGCCATGCGTGGAAAGCCATTCTCCGTACTCGGCGAAGTCCGCGCCGACCGCGCCGACCAGTACCGGCGCCAGCCCAAGGCAACCAAGATTGAAGGCAATGTTGGCCCCCGCCCCGCCACGGTGGATCGCCAACTCCTCAACCAGGAAGGACACCGACAGGCTATCAAGCTGATCGGGCAATATTTGCTCGGCAAAACGGCCCTGGAAGGCGGTCAGATAATCGGTGGCAATCGACCCTGTGACGATGATGCTCACGCCTAGCCTCCCTTAGAGCGTTACACGGCGACCGGCTGAATTTTGGCGGGCAAACCGGCCGCTTCACGCAATTCTGCTGCCTTGTCGGTACGTTCCCAGGTGAAGTCGGGATCGTTGCGCCCGAAATGGCCATAGGCAGCCGTCTTAGCGTAGATCGGTCTGTGCAATCCGAGATAGCTGCGGAATGCCGCGGGGCGCAGGTCGAAGTGTTCGCTCACCAATTTTTCGATTGTCCTGCGCGGCACCTGTTCGGTGCCGAAGGTTTCCACCAGCAGCGACAGCGGCCGAGCGACACCGATCGCATAGGCCACCTGTACCTCGACGCGGTCGGCCAAACCAGCCGCTACAACATTTTTGGCTACGTAACGGGCCGCGTACGCCGCGGAACGGTCAACCTTTGACGGATCCTTACCGGAAAATGCACCACCCCCGTGGCGAGCAAATCCACCATAGGTATCTACGATAATCTTTCGACCGGTCAGCCCTGCATCACCGACCGGGCCACCAATGACAAACCTTCCGGTCGGGTTGACGTATAAGTTACGCGAAAGCTGCGCCTCGTCGTAGAAGTCCGCGGGTAATACCGTAAGCACAACGTGGTCCCACAGATCGCGCTGAATCTGCTCGGAACTGACCTCTTCAGCATGTTGGGTAGAGATCAGCACCTTCTCCACCGCGACCGGAACATTGTCCCGATAGCGGACGGTTACCTGCGTTTTTCCGTCGGGCCGCAGATATGGCAAAATGCCATCCTTGCGTACCTGCGCCAACCGCGCGGACAATCGGTGCGCCAAGGCAATCGGCATCGGCATCAGCTCAGGAGTCTCATTCGTGGCGTACCCGAACATCATCCCCTGATCGCCCGCTCCGGCACTATCGAGTTCATCCTCGGACAGCTTCCCGCGCCGCTCATGCGCCATATCCACACCTTGGGCGATATCGGGTGACTGCTTATCCAACGTGGTGATCACAGCGCAGCTGTGCCCATCAAAGCCGTAACTGCCGTCGTCGTACCCGATGCGACAAATCACCTCACGCACGATTTGTGTGTAATCCAGCATGCCCGGAGTAGTGATCTCCCCCGCCAACACGACCAGCCCGGTGGTCACCAACGTCTCGCAGGCCACCCGGGAATTCGGATCCGCCGTCAGCGCCGCGTCCAACACCGCATCGGAAATCTGATCGGCGATCTTGTCCGGGTGACCCTCAGTCACTGACTCAGACGTAAATAGGTACTCAATGCTGTCCAGCTGGGACACGGGATCACACTCCTTGCTGTACGGTCGGCTCCGGCGAGGCCGCTGTTCGCTCATGTTCGTCTGGCTCGACCGCCTGCCCTGTGTCAGGCCCTGCTTCTTCGTTGGACCCAACTTGAGTAGGCTCAGATTGAGAGGGCAAGGTACGGCGGACCGCCAAAGTTCCCTCAACCATCGCGGCCAGCTTCGCTCTCGCGACATGAGCGGGAAGATGACGCAAACCGCAGTCGGGATTAATAATCAGCTTTTCGGCGGGGAATGTTTTTAATGCCGCACGGATGCGCGCAGCGACGAGTTCCGGGGATTCGATCTGCTCGGTTTTGACATCAAGCACGCCCAATCCCAGCGTGCGATCCCAACCGAGCTGTGCGATCATATGCAAATCCTCATGTCCTTTACGGCCGAACTCGAGAACGAGCTGATCGACGTTTGCGTCCAGTACCGCAGGGAACAAAAAGTCGTAATGCCCTTCCCACGAAGGGCGGGCATAGCGGTTGCCATAGCAGACATGCAACCCCCAGGTCACATCCACGCCCTTAGTCACGATGTTGATGGCCTCCACCGCAACAGTCACGTCGTCGCGATAGCCGGCAAGAAGAGGTTCATCGATTTGCAATAACTCAGCGCCCGCCTGGGCCAGCGCCCGGGCCTCGGCGTTGAGCACGTATGCCAGCGCCCGCACCAGATCCGCAGATTCCGCATACGCCTTGTTTTGGATCCGACGGGAGAGCGAAAAAGGACCGGTAAATGAGAACTTGATCGGACGGTCCGTGTACTGCCGGGTGAACTCGTAATCCTCGGCAAGGCCCAGCGCAGGCGACTCGCCGATAGGTAGAGACCCAGCGACAAGCGGATTATCGTAGTAATCGAAGTAGTACGACTTCACGGTGACCGGTATATGCACCCCCGGTATCCGAGCCAGGAAATAATCAATGTCGTTATCCCGGCGCAGTTCACCATCGGAGACGATGTCGATCCCGACTTTTTCTTGGTCCTTGAGTGCCGCTTTAATCGCCATGTCGTGAATCTCGCGGAGATGGCCACCGCTGATCCGGTTGCGATAGTAATCAGTTTTCAGCCGCTCCAGCCACTCCGGGACCGAGTACGATCCCACGACTGTCGTGGGCAATACTGGGATCATCGCTAATCCCTCACTTGGGCGGTCATGGTTACGATATTGGTACCAGTCCGGTGGGCGAACCGCTGGTAATCCACATCGAATCCCTTGCGACGACCGATATGGGCCAGCAGCGGCCCGTTGAGCCAATTGACGACCGAGCCGTCGTACTTGCCTGGCCCACGGAAACTGGTGCGGTAATTATGCAGGTCGGTGACGAACAAGTCGTAGCAGATTAAGCGGCCGAAAGGGTGCAGCAGCGGAACTGTGTCCACAAAGCTGGCCACCGCGCCGTTGCTCACGTGCATCCGGATATCGGCGCCGGACTCCAGCAAAGGACGCAGCATCTCGCCGCTCACGCCGGGCGCGATCTGGTATAGGTCCAACCCAGCCAACGGTTGGTAACGCTCCTCCAGGCGCAGCGCCGCCCAACAGCGCTGCCAGAACTCAGCAGCCACCTGCACCGAAGGAAAGTGCGCTGGTAGCGCCTCTGCGAGCAGGGCGGGACCCAGCCGGATCAACTTACGGATCAAGCCCGGTATCTCATCGGGTTGCGCGGATACCGTATGCGCGATCTCAGCGGCTGCCTGCCGGGTCAGATAAGCCCTGGTCTCAACGATGTAGGTGCGTCCGCCGATCTGTGCGACCTCATCAGCTGGCAGGTTGTCGTATACGTTGGAAATGTACACCAGGAAGATCTTGTAACGCAGGAAGCCCAGCGCTGTGAGCGGCTGGGTTGCGTCCAACACAAAAGCGCTGACGTGCTGTGCGTGATCAGCGACCGCAGCTCGAGCCAATTCGACAACATGCGGTGAGTAATCACCCATCAGGTAATGCAACCGCCGGTAGTAGTCACTGCCGTGCTCTTGATCTAGCGCGACGAACTCGTCCAGCCAGGCCTTTGCCTGGTTGCCGTTACCCGGCCCCAACTCAACAACATACAACTCCTCAGGCAGCGCATTGCGCGCCGCCAGCGAATCCCACAGCGCAAATAAACTAGTGATCATCTCGCGGACTGCGTCGCGGTTTCGCGCATCGCTTTCCCCGCCTGGCAGCGTCTTCTCATAGGGCTGACCGGTGGCCTGCTCCCATACGTCTAGGGCCTTCCAATACAACGCATTGAAATCCCAGATGATACTGGCGCTGGTGACCAGCCACGGCTCCAGGTAGACCCGAGACGGATCGCCACTGGCACCGCCGGCACGCATCAATTCCCTGGTGAAGTCCTTAAGCTCAACCTCACCGCTACGACGGAGATCAATAGCCACCTCCATCTGTTCCTCAGTCACCACCGCAGCCAAAGCGACCGGCGTCACTTCCGAGTTACGATCATGGCTAGCCAGAATCGGCCGAATATCAACGACATCGCGGAAGTTATTACGATACTGGACCCAATCACACACCACCCGCGCGCGTGATAAATCCACCGAGTCCTCGACAAGCGCGTCGATCACCGGCCCTAGAGCAGCCGTTGCGTCCACAGGCTTCTTACCGCGGAGCTTGCCAGTAGGACGAAAATCAACCAGCACGGCCATTACCCTCTATCATCGTTGTTGGACCATCATTACCGGGACGAACGCGCGCTGACCGAATTCAAAATGTCGCTGGGCCGGGACCATGAACCTGGTAGAGCGGGTGAAAACCTGCCCCACGCAGCCGCGCGACCGTCGCGCGCAAATGCTCAATCTCTCGGTGGAGCACCTCGATAATGTCCAGCTCGGGTACCCGAGACATGTTCTGGATGCCAAGCAGCGGGCATCCAGAGTGCGGACAGTTGAGCTCGTGCGTCATCTTGAAGCCTCCCGACGCCGTGTGGCCACAGCTGTGAGCCTGACCACACCTCTAGTCAACAGTTGGACGTGCGGTGAAACAACCCGCTAGCCGCACGAAACTCCAACCGTCGAATTTGTGGCCACTGCACAAGCAGTAAAGGCGCACCGCGCCGATGGATACCTCCCGGACTCGACAGCCGCTCATCCACAGCCGAGGTAGCGTACCGCCCACCGTTCCCGGGTAGTCTTGCCTCCGCCGGTGAGTCATCTCACTAGCGGTAGGCGGCATTCAGCTCGGCTTTCCAATTGTGATTCTGGTGCTGATGATGCCCACCCAGAGGAGTGGATGCGATGCCGTTAATCTCCACCGAGATTCGTTCAGTGAGCCCGCCAATCAGCATCAAAGTTTCGACCTGAAAGCTTGGTTGCAGCGCGAACCCTTGGCGCATGACTATGACTGTTTACCTATAATCTGTATCAGTTCCTCGGTGAGGGGAATGGGCACCCACGGCGGTAGGCTGCAATGACATCGACTGGTCCTCGCGGCAACCCATCGACACCTCTTGCCAACGGAGAAGGATCCGGCCGAGAACCTGATGGCGGTCTACCCGATACGCAATACCGATCCCCGTGGAGGCGCACAGGCGACTTTCCCTGGAGGATGGATGGCCGGAGCACCTAAGGTGCGGACCATGGAGGCCATCGATCGACTCGAGGACGGGGCTCCGCGGGGTCTAGTCGGGAAGCCTGGACTGGGTAGCGCTCAGCGGTGCGGTGGACCTCAGCGTCGTGATCCACACCGTTGTCGCCACCGCGGACCGGGCGACCTTCGGGAACTGCGGTGCCATCGTGGCGCTGTCAGACCGGGAGGAACCACACCCGCACCGAAAGATCGACAACCATGCTGAGTTGGGGTGCCATTGTCTACGGCGGCGCGCTATCAGCGGTTCTCGCCGTCTTGCTCGCCCTCGCTGCCCGAGCCCGCTCACTGCCGATCCTGCTCGCCGTTGCCGCCGGAGCCTTCGCTGGACCTGTGGCTTGGAACTCGATGCTGCGGGCAACCGCCGCCAACCAGTTCTTCGTCGACGCCCCGATTTCCGTTTTCCCAATCAGCTGGCAGGACACCGGATCCGGAGTCTTCGGCCTCGCCACCCTCGCCCTCATCCTCGGGGGTGGACCACTACGCGCCGGATCTGGCGGTCGGCTCGCGCTGCTCAGCCTACTCGGCGCCCTGGCCGCGCTCCTCGTCGACATCTACCTCTACTAAGACACCGTAAGATGCGCGCCTGGTCGCCGCGCTGGGTTACACAGAGGCCGTGTCTCCGACTCGACTCGACTCGGTGTCAGAAAGATCGGCCAGCTCGCCCGCTTCGGTGACAACCCTGAAGACCTGCAATATCGCCCAGGTTCACGTTGTCGGCTCGGGTGTTAAATTCAGGTCGGCCTGGGGATGCTCAGCTTCGTGCATGAGATCACCGGATTGCGCACACCCACCGGTATTATCCGTGGCTGCTTCGATGACACCGACGAGCGTCGGCAAGCGAACCGGGCAATTGCCGTCAGTGCGCTTGGTTTAGCCGTCACCGGCATCATCGAGCTGATCATTGCGTTGATCACCAGCTCGGTTGGTCTGCTCGGCGACGCGCTGCACAACCTGTCGGACGTGTCCACCAGCCTGGCGGTGTTCCTCGGCTTTCGCGTCAGCCGCCGCGCCGCCTGCGAGCGCTACCCCTACGGTCTGGAGCGCGCCGAGGACCTAGCTGGACTCGGTGTCGCCGTGGTGATCTGGGCCAGTGCTCTGTTCGCCGGCATCGAAAGCATTCACAAACTGGTCACCCACCAAGGCACCAGCCACATCGCAGCCGGTATCGCCGCGGCTGCGCTGGGCATCGTGGGTAACCAACTCGTCGCCAGCTACAAACTGCGCATAGGTCGGCGGATCCAGTCGGCCACCCTGATCAGCGATGCGAAACACTCCTGGCTAGACGCGTTGTCCTCGGCCGGCGCCCTCGTCGGGCTCATCGCGGTTGCACTGGGTCTACGCTGGGGCGATCCGATGGCCGGGCTAGCGGTCACCTTGTTCATCTGCCACGTCGGCTACGAGGTCACCACCGATGTCTCCCGCCGCCTACTCGACGGCGTCGACGACGGGCTTCTGATGGCCGTCGAAAACGCCGCGGCCAGTATCCCGGGTATCGGACATGCCCACGCCTACGCGCGCTGGACCGGACGCACCCTGCGCATCGAGGTCGAAGGATGGGTCGATCCCACGCTGTCCGTTCACCACGCCGACGAACTCAGCTGCCGTGTCAGTAACGCCATTCATCAGGCCGTTCCGGAAGCGCGCATCATCACCTTCACTCCGCGCGCCATGCCCCCACCACCCTGACTCCCGCGCCAACATGGGTCGATTTCGATGAATGAACGGAGACAAACTCCGTACCCTCCACGTGCATTGAGCAGGAGGCACCTATGTTGTCCCCGGCAAATCCGCCGCTGGGCACCTCTCCGTGGCTTTGACTGCGCTGGGCGGGATCGAGCGGTGATGTTCATAACCGGCATCCCGATTGCATACCACTCTGCCCGTTACGCGATTGACACGGATCCGCCGACTCGGGGCCGGATTCGGGCACTTCGACTCTACGACCACATCGTTAATTTATGCGAGGTTCACGTTCATTTCTTGCTCCCGAAGGATGCCGCCTCATTAAAGATCAACGTTACAAAGGCTTACTGAGGATCACTATCCTGATCGGAATTCTTTTACCGAGTGCTGCACGTGTCCATCCTGGCCGGCACTTCCGCCAGGTCGTTCCCGACGCCTTGGAGTTCTGCTGGACCATGGCAACCGATGGCACCGCATTGCAAGGTTGCCGGGGCTAGAGATCGAGAAGGTGCCGGCCACGGTAGCGTGCCAGGGCTGCGACGCGATCAGTACGCTTGATGTCCCTCTTCTGGCGTACGGGTCATGCGAGCGTTCTACAGTGACTCTGCTGACCGGTAAGGAGTTCCTCGTCGTCTCACTCGAGATTGTGGAGGTTTGATCGAATGGGCCGCTTCCACCGCCATGCTGACGAGACGATGCACACTCACGACCAGGATCACGCTCACGACCAGGATCGTGCTCACGACGATGTGACTGGAAGGGACGTCGGAAACCACAGCGGCTATCCGGAGACGGGGACGGCGCGGGTGAAGGTCCTGGAGGACATCCTGTCCGAGAACGACCGAGTGGCCGATGCCAATCAAAAAGCTTTTGCAGAGGCCGGTGTCCGGGTCGTCAACATCATGTCCTCGCCGGGCGCGGGGAAAACTGCGCTGCTCAAGCGGACTCTGGCCGCCCTCAGAACGCAGACCCGGATCGGCATCCTAGAAGGCGATATCGCCACCAGCATCGACGCAGAACAGCTCAATGGTTACGGTGCCGCCGTGTCGCTGGTCAACACCAGCGCTGGCTTCGGTGGCGAGTGCCACCTGGACGCGGTGATGGTCCGTTCCGGCCTATCCCGGTTGCCACTGCCCGAGCTTGACCTGCTGCTGATCGAGAACGTGGGCAACCTGGTCTGCCCGGCGGAGTTCCGGGTTGGTGAACACGCCAAAGCCATGGTCTACGCCGTGACCGAGGGGGAGGAGAAGCCGCTGAAGTACCCGGTGATGTTCCGGGCCGTGGACGTGGTCGTGATCAACAAGGTCGACTTATTGCCCTATCTCGATTTCGACTTGCACAAGTTCCTGGCCAACCTCCGGGCCGTCAACCCCCAGGCGACCACCATCCGCGCCAGCGCACGCACCGGTGAGGGCATCGCGGAGTGGTGCTCCTGGCTACTCGGCCATACAGCAACACGCGACTAACACTGTTTCGTGCCCAGCACTCGGCTCGCTGGACGAGGCCTGGCGTAGCAGTCCGTGGGCCTACCTGGGGCAGGAAAATTCTTCCGTGTTCGGTCGAGCAGCAGTCATCGCCCTTCGTATCTGAAGGTACCCGGTGTGCCCCGACTTGGCGGCGAGGCAGGACGCGTCAACCTCTCGCTTGGTGATCTCGTCCCACCTGCCCCGAGCTGCTGCATGGGGCGCTCTCAATCACCTGATCGATGAGCGCCGCCAAGCGGTCATCGGCCAGTGCGTAGCGCACCCGCCGACCGTCCCGATCCGCCACCACAGCATCCCGGCTACGCAGCAGGCGCAGAGCCTGGGACACGGTCGCTTCCTTGAGTGCGGTAGCAGCTGCGAGGTCCGAGACACAGATGGGGCCGGCGTGGCGAATGGATACGAGCAGCGCAAGCCTGCTTGGGTCGCCGAGCAGAGCGAACACCTGCGCCCAGCGTTCGAGAGCCGGCTGATCGCTCATCGCGGCAATGGCGTCGCAGACGCGGTGGTCCTCGTCGATGATCCGGCGACCGTTCAGGTCACCCTGCACCAGATGCATGACTCTATCTTGGCTCGGTGTCAATCGTTTTGGGTTTACCAGTTCAAGCCCCTGCGCCCGCACCACCAGTGTGGTGCGAGGATGGCTGGATGGTCCGGGTTGCCGTGTCAAGCAGGGCGTAGAGTTCAGCGGCCGTCTGTGGGCGCGCGCCTGAGAGCCCGCCTCTGCGCTCTAACAGGGTGTGTACGGTGGGCGCCCAGGCCGGCCCCAGCCGTGCCCGGGTAAGCAGGTCATGGTCGGCGAGAGCGACGTCGACGGGGGCACGGTGGATCGTGCCGTCAGCGACGATGGCCACCTCGTCAGACCAGCGGTAGGCGAGGTCCACGTCGTGGGTCGAAATCACCAACGTGGTCCCGGCGACGTGCAGATCGTGCAGGGTGGCCAGCAAAGCTTCGACACCAACGGGATCGAGACCGGCGGTGGGTTCGTCAAGCACCAGAACTCGAGGGCACATCGCGATCGCACCCGCGATTGCGGTGCGTTTTTTCTGCCCGAACGACAAGAGATGGGTAGGACGGTCGGCGAGTTCGGTAATGCCAAGCGCACCGAGCGCGGCATCGACCCGGGCTCGCACCTCAGGTGCGGGCAGGCCAAGGTTAACCGGACCGAAGGACACGTCCTGGTACACGCTCGCGGCGAAGAGCTGATCATCGGGATCTTGCACCACAAGCTGGACCTGCTGACGCAGCTCGAGCAGGCCCTTGCGAGTATGGCGCAGCGGCCGGCCATCAAGTCGGATTTCCCCAGCATCCGGTTTCAGCGCACCTACGATCAGCCGGAATAGCGTGGTCTTTCCGCCCCCGTTGGGGCCGAGCACGGCGAGACGATGCCGGGCATAGAGGGCGAGCTCGGCACCGGCAAGCACTGGACGCCCTGGCTCGTAGGCGAAATACAGGTCGTGTACCGATACGACAGGCACCGCCGCCGGATCATGGTGACCGCTCATGGTGACTCGATCATTGCAGTGCCAGCCGGATCGTCAGGGTGACCGTGACCACGGCTACCAGCACCGCCGCGGAAAGCAGGACGAACGATCGGGAAACCGGTCGGGACTCGACATCTACCCGCAATGACCCGGTGTAGCCGCGCAGCGCTAGGCCCTCGTCCATCCGGCGGGCCCGGTCGAAGGCTCGCACGAAAACAGCCGCTCCTTGCCCGGCCAGCGAGCGGTAACTGGTGGACCAATTGCGGAAGCCGAGTCGGCTGGCCTGGGCCTCGCGGATAGCACGCACCGTGTCGAGCAGGAGGAACAGCATCCGATACATGAGTGCGGTAATTTCGGTGACGGCCGGGGGGACACCGAGATTCGCCAGTCTGGGCAGTACGTCAGCCAGCGGGGTGGTGGCCGCGAACAGCAGCAGGCACAGCAATGCCGCGGTAGACCGACCGGCGAGTTGGGCCGCAAGGGTGAGCCCGTGGAGGTCAATTCGCACGCCGGTCGACCCCCCGACAGCGAATAACAACGGCAGCGAACCGGCGACGACAAAACCCAGTGGAACCCGCAGCGCATGCGCTGCCTGCCCCACGCTAAGGCCAGCCGGCCCAAACAGGATGACTGTGGCGACTGCACCAACCACCAGAGCCCCCGGCCACACTGGCAAAGCGACCGCGCAAACCAGCAATCCGAGCGATAACAGTGCCTTTTCACCGGGGTGCCGAGGCCGCCACCGATTCGTATAGGCGATCGTATCCAGGGGGAGCATCAGTTATGCCGGCTCCCGCCGGACCCGCTGCCCCCAGCAGCCCGCCCTCCGGCATCCGCCCGCTTGCGATTCCCCGACCCGTCACCTGCCGGGAGACCAGGTGACGACCAGCCGCTGTCAGGTCCACCGCCGGTTATGCGTCGACGAGTCCGGGCCACGCCGAAGTAGTAGCCGAGGGCACCGCCGCCGATGGCGGCCTGTATGGCGAAAAGCCCGCTGGATACCTCCCCGGAGGGCGGTTCATAGACCGAGTGAAACCACGGTTTGTAGTTGGGATGACTCTTCTCGATCTGCGCCTGGCCCTGATCGTCCGAGCCCGCGAATTCACCCGACACGAAGATGAGCGGCACCGCGACCAGCGTGATGACGCCCAGAAACAACAGCATGTTGATGGCACTGAACCTGCTCACGCCGCTACCTCCCCTACGCTCGCAGCGGACGCCCCGCTGCGCCGGACCGAGTCGCGAACCACTCCGAGACGACTCAATTCGCCTGGGCTCGCCTTGATCAGCAGGCGGATCACCAGCACGGTGAGAAAACCTTCGCTGATCGCCAGCGGGACCTGCGTAATTGCGAAGATGGACCCGAACTTGACTGCCGCACCGAACACCCCGGAATCGGCATCTGGGAAAGCTAACGCAAGCTGAATGCTGGTTACGCAGTAGGTGGATAAGTCAGCTAACGCGGCGGCCAGGAATACTGCGACCCCGAGGCCGCCGCCGAGCTTGCGTATCAGAGCATATATCCCGTATCCGACCCATGGACCTACGATCGCCATCGAGAACGTGTTCGCGCCGAGCGTGGTCAGGCCGCCGTGAGCCAGGATCACCGCCTGGAAGAACAGCACGATACAACCGAGCACACTCATGATCGGGGGTTTGAACAATATCGCCCCGAGTCCGGTTCCGGTGGGGTGCGAACACGAGCCGGTCACTGAGGGCAGCTTGAGTGCGGACAGCACGAAGCTGAATGCTCCTGCCGCCCCAAGCAAGAGTTTCGACTCCGGATCGGTTCGAACCTGCCGCACCAGTGCGCGGCAACCGTGGACGACGAACGGTGCGGCAGCCACTGTCCAGGCTGCAGCGTGCAGCGGTGGGAGATATCCCTCGGCGATGTGCATGATCCGGCTCCTCGTGCATCTCGGCGCATGTGCACTGCGGTCGGCCTTCCCACGTGCTGGGCCTCCCACCGCCCCGAGCTCCGAGAAAATCCTTCCGGCAGACATTGTTCCGTTTGAAAAATCTGATCAGACAAGCAGGTATCGTGACACCCCTGCGCAACGACGTCTAGACGGCTGGCGCCGAACGGTCAGTCAAGAACGGCCGAGCGCTGCAGTAAGCCACAGTGCGGCGACTGGCAGTGAGCATGGCCTGCCCAGATAGCACCAGTGCTTAGCGCAGGGCTTCGGCGACTTCGGACAGCACGCGGGTCAGCTCGCCCACCTGCTTGTCGCCAATCCGCTCAGCCAGCTCCATCTGGGCGGAGTCCACGGCGGTGCGGATTGCCTCGTACTTCGCGAGGCCGCGCGGCGCCGGGAACACCAGCACGCGGCGGCGATCCTCGAGGTCACCGCGCCGGTGGACCAGATTGTCAGCAACCATCCGGTCGATCAGCTTGGTGAGAGTCGGACCCGGCAGCAGGACGAAATCCTTGATCTCGTTCATCGGCCTGCCTCGCCCGTCCGCGAGAAGACGCAGCACTCGCCACTCCGCAAGTTCGCAGTCGTTGGCGCGCAGTACCGTAACCAAGCGTCGAGTCACCCGACTCTCCACTTGGCTGAGCAGGTGGGCCAAGCCCAGCTCGGAGCCTACTGTCACCCGTGACTCCCCAGGCAGTGTCATCCGGAACTGATTAACCAGAAAATAACACGACGTCAGCAGCGGGGCTGTCTGAATAGCCGATGCCCGCCTACGATGTCGAACGACGGGCCGCCATTTGAGCATCTGGCGATATACGCGATCCCGACCCGGGGGGCGGCGATGCCAAGGCATCAAGGGCATCGAGGAATGTTCATAGTTGGCTTGGTGGTCCCGATCCAGGGCCCGGCCGGCATTTTCGGACCATCCTGCGAGCTGTGCGCCCAGCTGGCGATGGAGGAAGTCAACGCAGCTGGCGGCGTACTCGGCCGCGAACTTCGCCTGCTGACCGTGGACGGCGGAGCGCCGCCAGTCCGGGTCGCCGACGAGGTCGATCGGTTGATCTCGGCTGGGCGGGTGCACGCGGTGGTCGGGTGGCACATCTCCGCGGTGCGGGAGGTGCTGGCACCCCGCATCGCCCAACGGGTGCCATACGTGTACACCGCGTTGTATGAAGGTGGCGAGCGCAGTCCCGGCGTGTTCCTGACCGGTGAGACACCGCGGCACCAGATCCTGCCGTCGCTACGCTGGATGGCGCACGAGATGGGTGTGCGGCGGTGGTGCATCGTCGGCAACGACTACATCTGGCCGCGCCGCTCGGCTGCCGTGAGCCGCGGATTCGCCCGCATCTGTGGCGCCGAAATCCGCGACGAGATCTTCGTGAAGCTGGGCACGCACGATTTCCGCGCGTCGATCAGGCGGATCGAACGCAGCGAATGCGAGGGCGTGCTGATGTTCCTCGTGGGCCAAGACGCGGTGCATTTCAACCGCCAGTTCGCGCACGCTGAGCTAGACCGGCGGTGCACGCGCCTAAGCCCGCTGATGGACGAGAACATGCTGCTGGCCACGGGTGCCGACAACACGGCAGGGCTGTTCGTGGCGGCAGGATACTTCGAGTGCCTGCCCACTGCGGAGAGTCTGGACTTCAACGCCCGTTATTGCCGGCGCTTCGGTGTGGACGCTCCGATGCTCAACAGCCTGGGAGAGTCCTGCTACGAGGGACTGTTACTGCTCGCGGAGCTCGTCCGGCGAGCGGGTTCATGCGACGTGCGTCAGATCTGCGCCGTGGCACAGGCCGCGCACTACGGCGGCCCGCGCGGCGAGCTGGGCTTGCGGGATGCGCACGTCGAGCAACGCATCTACCTGGCGCGTGCGGCCGGCATGGATTTCGACATCGTCTCCACCCTCTAACACCGGCTAGCCGGACCCTTGACAGCGCTGTTTCCTAGCAGAATAGTTTCATTTGGAAAGATTTGTGGGTCGGAACACTCAAGACTGATCCACTACAGCGCTGCGGGAGGAGTCAGCCCATGCGGCACGGAGACATCAGCAGCAGCAACGATGCGGTGGGCGTCGCGGTCGTCAACTACAAGATGCCCCGCCTGCATACCCGCGAGGACGTCAGGGACAACTGCATGAAGATCGCCGACATGGTGGTCGGGATCAAGCAGGGCCTGCCGGGAATGGACTTGATCGTCTTCCCGGAGTACAGCACGCACGGGATCATGTACGACCGCGAGGAGATGTTTGCCACCGCATCGGTCATCCCGGGTGAGGAGACGAAGATCTTCGCCGAGGCGTGTCGCGCGGCCAAGACCTGGGGTGTCTTTTCGCTGACCGGCGAGCAGCACGAGGAGCACCCGCACAAAAACCCATATAACACCCTGATCTTGATGAACGCCGAGGGCGAGATCGTGCAGCGCTACCGCAAGATCCTGCCCTGGGTCCCAATCGAGGGGTGGTATCCCGGGGACAAGACCTACGTGGTGGATGGACCTAAGGGGCTCAAGGTCAGCCTCATTATTTGTGACGACGGAAATTACCCGGAAATTTGGCGAGACTGCGCGATGAAAGGCGCCGAACTTATCGTGCGTTGCCAGGGCTATATGTACCCGGCCAAGGATCAGCAGATCATCGTCGCCAAGGCGATGGCCTGGATGAACAACTGCTACGTCGCGGTTGCCAATGCAGCCGGGTTCGATGGCGTCTACTCCTACTTCGGCCATTCGTCGATCATCGGGTTCGACGGCCGCACGCTGGGCGAAACCGGCGAAGAAGAGTACGGGATTCAGTACGCCGAGCTGTCGGTTTCGTTGATCCGCGACGCGCGCGCCAACTGGCAGTCACAAAACCAAATGTTCAAGCTGCTGCACCGCGGTTACACCGGTGTGCTGGCCTCCGGAGACGGGGATAAAGGTGTGGCGGAGTGCCCCTTCGACTTCTACCGCACCTGGGTCACCGACCCGGCAGCCGCCCAGCGGCAAGTGGAATCTTTCACCCGCCCAACGATCGGCACCGCGGAAAGTCCCATACCGGGTCTGCCGAATCAAAAATCGAACGGTGCAACCGGCGACGTTGACGGCGGTCGCCTCCCCGACGAGCCGTCCGATCGGCAGGCCGACCAACCGTCACCGGCTCGCACCTGAGCCGGAGCGACCGAGGGATTGGTTTGCAGGTCGCACGACACACCGAAAAGGAAAATTATGAGCGATTCCACCGGGCAAATTATGAGCGATTCCACCGGGCGGTCAAACACCCCCTAGTCCTCCTAATCAGGCCGAGGTCGATGAGCAGCATGAGGACCATTCAGCCACCCTTGGAAAGAGCTCCGACGATCCGCCCGACATGACCGACCCGAAGCAATGGCAGGACGCCCGAAAGACGGCGGCGGCGCCTGATTTAAGGCGTTGTTAACTGAGCAACGGCCGGGAAGTGTAAGCCCTGCCAGACCCAACTTAGAGAGAAGAATTGAGGCATGGCTACTGACAAGCATGAACATGAACATGGCCATGATCATGACCACGACGATCAGGCCCGCATAGAGGCGTTGCGCACCGAGGGCGTCCATCGCGCAGGTGAGCACGAGGGCCCGTTCTCGCTGCACGTTCTCGGCCTGGGTGGCACCGGGGCGGCAGTCATCACGACGTTGCTGCGCGAACGTCCCGAGGGTTTTCTCGTCGACCCCACTACCCGCTTTTCAGCATTGGCAGTGGACATCGGTGACGAGGACTTGAGTCAAGTCCGTGCAGCGGCGGAAGGTCTGCCAGCCGAACGCAGCTACGTCCAGACTGTTGCATTGCCCATCCCCACCGGCGATGAGCTGCGGACCAGTCTCAACCGTTACCGCGAATTCTTAAAAATGGAGTTCCCCCGGTATTACTGGAACCCCAATTACGAGCCGTGGCTACCCGCAGACGTGGAGCTGCCCGGCCCGGGTGAACACTTCCCCCGGGCACTCGCCAAAGCGGTGTATGGCTCGGAGTATTACCAGAACCGCGAGATCACCAGGGCGCTGGATGCGTTCGCCGACAGTGTGTTGACCAGCCAAGCCACCCCACTGGTCGTAGTGGTCTTCAGTCTGGCAGGCGGGGTTGGCAGCGGCATCGTCGTCGAGATCGCCCGGCACCTGTCGACCATCAAGCTCGGGCGCCGACCGTGGGTGATCGGCGTTGGCGTGCTGCCCTGCGCGGGTGACCCCCCGGAAGTCTTCGACGGGTCGCTCTTCCCGGTGATCAATGAGTTGGACTGCATGATCGACACCGAGAAGAACAAGGGTGTCATGGCGGTTTGGGGTGACCTGTACAAAAACCCGTTCACTGGCGGATTCTTCGCCGTGCCGCAGGACGATGCGTTCGCGATGAAAGGCAACCTCGCCGATACGCATGCGTATGTGGATTCTGGAATCGCGGCCTTCCTGGCCCGCGACGACTCGGTCCACCTGTACGAAACGCTCAAGGCGCTGAACTGGCTGTCGGTGCCGGCGGATGCCTGGCACCCGGCGATCCGTGGCGAGCCGAACGCCCGCTGGATCAACGTACTGGCGACCCGTGAGGCGGCCGATATCGGCACACTGGGCAGTTGCGGTCTGGTGAAGGGCTTCAGTACCGAATACATCGAAGCGCGCACCTTGGGGTCGGGTGACGCATTCGACGCCCAGGCTGGCACGAGGTTACGTGAGCAGATCGGGCAGATTGCAGGCACCACTGTGGAACCCACAGTGTTGCAGGTGGACAGTCCAGGCAAGCCGGTGGTCACGGTGGTTGTCCCGCGCGCCAGCAAGCTCGATCTGGAGATGTTCTTCGCCGCTCGGGACACCTACGACACGTTGAGCTGGGACGACAAGCTGCTCAAGCATTCGTGGTTGCTGGATCTGGGGGTGATGCTGTGCGAGCCTTCGATCCGCTTCGACGGCATGGGTGGCGAGTGCATCTGGGGCTGCGCCTGCTGGGTGGTCGTGCCCTATGCCGCCATCCGCGGTGAGGAGGCACCAGCGCCTGTCGAGTCACCGGTGACGGTCGCCGGCTGAGCCGGCAATCAGATCGCCGCGAGCTGAGCCGGCAATCAGATCGCCGCCAGCTGACTGCAGATCGAGAAAGGAGAACTGCGATGGCGCTGGATTGGGACGCAGTTGTCGCGCGGTACAAGGACGGCGCCGAGGTCGCGCCGATCCCCGGAGCCTCCACGCTCGCGGTAACCGGTGCCGATGAAACGAAGGTCTACGTCAAGCACCGGCTGTGGAAGGACAGCCTTTCGCGGACCAATTTAGAAAAGGCGGTGGCGCTGCTTGAGCAGGGAAAGATGACCCGGCGCTCCGGCGATTTCGTCGACCAGTACCGCACCTTCGTCGCCGACGAACGACCGACAACCGCGGCCACCGTATTGAAAGACCTTGGCTTCCTCGAGTGAGGTGGCAGGCGAAAGTACGCGCAGTTTCAAGAGGAGAGGAACCCAGAGTCATGGGACTGTCTATGTACCACAGCGCGACGGGAAACCAGTCGCCCCACTGCATTCATGCGATCGGCGTCGGTAAGACCGGCGCCTATATGGTCGAGGCCCTCCTGCGCACCGGTGAGATTGAGGATCTGCTCGAAGACCCGCGGGCGCGTTTCACCGGCCTAGCGATCGACATCGGCGACCAGGACATGCATGAGCTGCGCGAATACGCCAGCGGCTTCAATGCGAGGCTCGACGAGCGAGGGATTCCTCGCGAACGTGCCCAGATCCGCACGGTCGGCCTTGAGGTCCCGGATCGTGACGAACTCCAGACCAGCCTCAACCGGTGGCGGGAGTTCCTCAAGATGGAATACCCACGCTACTACTGGAACCCCAACTACGAGCCGTGGCTGCCCGCTGATCTCGAACTACCCAAGGCCGGTGACACGTTCCCACGGGCCATCTCCAAGGCCATTTATGGGCACTACTACTACTCTGAGCCGAGGTCTTTAGAAAAAGAGCTCGATGCGTTCGTGCAAAGCATCAACGACACGAAGCTTCCGTCGATCGTGCTCGTTTTCTTCTCGATGGCCGGTGGTACTGGTAGCGGCATGGTGGTCGACCTCGCTCGACACCTGTCCAATGTGAAGTTGGGCCGGCGAATCCCTGTCGTCGGTATCGCGACCATGCCCTTCTCCGGCGACGAGGAGCACGCTGGCGGCAAAGCTGCGCTGTACCCGACGATCAACGAGCTGGACTGCATGCTCGATGAGCAGAAGAACCAGGGTGTCATGGCCGTCTGGGGTGACCTGTACAAGAACCCGTTCACTGGCGGATTCTTCGCGCTGCCCCAGGAACATTCCTGGCAGCGGCTCGGCTCCTACACCAAGACCGGTCAACCGGCGATCCGGGACGCGTTGCGCAAGGGCGTCACGCGGAAATTCATCGATGACTCCTTCTGCCGATTCGTCGTGCAGGACTACGGCCGGCTGCTGTTCAAGCTGCTACGGCCGGCGGGCTTCACCGGGGCCCCACACGAGCGGAACACTTCCGGCGACCGCGCATGGACCGTGCTGGATGTCGCCAAATTCACCCACCCCGGCGTGGAGGTACTTCCCGGCGAGCCGCGGAGTAAATGGCGGGAGGTCGTCAGCAAGTGGATCGGCTACATACCGAAGTGGTCCGGCCTCAAGGAGGGGTTCAAGACTGACTACATCGAAGTTCATTCAGTAGCTCCCCGCGAATTGTGGAACGACACTCTGCAGAACAAGCTGAACGAAACGCTGCGAACCTATCTGCTGCCCGGGGAGGACGGCACGCTTTACACCGAGCATGGCGAATTCTTTGACGAGCTCACCGCCTACGCCAATATCATCATCCCAGGTGTCGCCAAGACCGATTTCACCGCGTTCTACGAAGCTAGGGATGCCTACGACCAGATTGAGTCGTGGGATGATAAACTGCTTATGCATTCGTGGATTCTCGATCTCGGTGTGATGATGAGCGAGCCGTCGATCCGTTTCGAGGGCATGGCCGGGGAATGCATCTGGGGTTGCGCCTGCTGGGTCGTCGTACCGCATGCGGCAATCCGGGGTGACGCACCGGCGTCGGAGGACATCACCGCAGTGCAGGGAGCCCATATTGCTCCCATGGTCAAGACAGTGGTGACGACACCCTGACCGGGCCGTTTCACCAACCGGGTCGCCCAGAGGATGGGGCCGGCGGCCAAACCGATTGCCCGCCGGCCTCCCTGCTGCCGGAATACCAGGCCTGGATGACACGGGTCTGCGCCACTTATGACGCGATCACCTACACCTGCCAGCACCGCCTGGGTAACCGCCAGCTCGCAGAACAAGTCGGCACGCAGGTGCTGGCGGGTCTGCTGGCTAAACCCAAGGTCTTCCGGTACTTCGGGCTGCCCTATTCCGGGCGCATCGCCCGGCTGGCCGAAGCCCGTCTCGCCGAGGCTCGAGAGGGTCGCCTGGCCCAGGTGGCCAGCTGGCCGCACTTGCTCCAGGCGTTGACTGGGCTCCCGCTCGAGCACCAGGAGGTGTTCGTGCTCACGTGCGTCCGGGGCGACGACGATGGGCAGCTGGCCTCGACGCTGGGCTGCGATACGCAGATAGCGAGCCTTCGCCGGCACCGCACCATGGAGTACATGCGCGGCCTGGCGGCGTGCGCCCTGCCGTCAGATGGCCTCCCCGAGGATGAGGAGTAGGCGACATGCCGTTGGACTGGTCGGAAGTACAGCGTAGGTACGGGGCAGGCGCGTTGATCCCCACAGTGGCTGGCGGCAAGATGCTAGAGATCATGTCGGTGGACAACGACAAGATCTACATCCGGCATCGGCTGTGGACCGACGCGCTGTCTCGGGAACACTTGGAGAAGGCCGCGGAGTTGATCGAGCAAGGTCGGATCACCCGCCACGCTGGTCTGTTCGCCGAGGAGTACCGCGTCGAGGTAGCCGATGTGCGAGCAACATCAGCGGCGCATGTGCTCAAGCACCTAGGCTTTCTCGAGTAGATCCGCGGCGCTGAGCAGCGATGCGCTACGAGCTGAGTGCGATGATCTCGACTCCGCAGGTGCTAGGGCCGATCTGCGCGCACCACCGGAGTGCTCATCTCGTCTCCCTCGCCGCCGGGAATCTCGCGCTGATTCCGGTCATCGAGGACCTGGTGCTCGAACTGGATCCACATGCCGGTCGCGTCTCGCTCGAAACCGGCTTTTGGCAGCTGTCGATCGGTGTGCAGGCGCTACTGGTGACTGCGTCGACCCGCGGGCGGATCGCATACCTGGAAGCCGACTACTTCGGTCGTGAAGGGCGTCAGACCGCAGTGGTCTGGCAATACGGTATGACCATCTACGGTCCCCGGATCCTCAGTCGCAACGAGCCCTTTCCGGCTGGCAGCAACAGCCCGATCTGTGAGGCCCTACGGTATCTCGGTGTGGTCGCGTCCGGACACCGCGATGAATTCGTCGTCGCTGGACTTGGCTGTCACCGCCAAACCGCTGACTGGTTTAGACCCTAGCCTGAACTCACATGCGTATCG
>JAJPIR010000152.1 GCA_021324675.1 Actinomycetota bacterium | reverse complement strand
TCGTCGGCGGGCTGATCGTCAGCCAGGTCCTGACGCTCTACACCACCCCGGTCATTTATCTCCTCATGGATACCTTGAGGCTGCGCAAGCGAGAGTTATGAACAGCAGATACCAGATCGGGCTTGCGGCCGCGGTAGCCGCGACAGTGGCGGTAGCCGGTTGCGTGGGGCCTGCATACGTGAAACCCAAGATCGACACACCCTCGGCCTTCAAGGAAAGCTCCCCTGGGGCCTACGCAAATGCCGACGCCGGCGCCTGGAAGCCCGCGCAACCCCAGGATGCGGTGTTGAAGGGCAAGTGGTGGGAAATGTTCAACGAGCCGGAGCTGAACGCGCTCGAGGAGCAGCTCAACATCAACAACCAGAACATTGCGCAGTTCTTTCAGAACTTCATGGCGGCCCGCGCCCAGGTCGGGATCGCACGCTCGCAGTATTTCCCGACACTGACGACCTCGCCATCGGCTACCCGGACTCACAGCTCGCGCGAGCTGGCCAACGGCTCGGCCGGCACGACGACCCCCGGGGGCACCTCGACTGGCGGCACGACCACCACCGGAGGGACGACCACCACAGGTATCTCGACGGGTACGACGGGTGTTTCGGGCGCCTCGGGAAGCACCTTCAACGTGTTCCAGATGCCCTTTGATGTGTCCTGGGAGCCGGACCTCTGGGGTCGTGTCCGCAACACCGTGCGCGAGGCGAAATACGCCGCACAGGTGAGCGCGGCGGACCTGGAAAACCAGCGGCTCACCGAGCAGGCCTCCCTGGCGGAGTTCTATTTCCAGCTCCGCGGACAGGATGCGCTGCAGGACCTCTATAACAAGACCATTGACGCGCAGAAACAGTCACTCGAGCTCACCCGGGTGCTGGTTGAGACGGGCATCGACAGTCCCGAAGACGTGGCGCAGGCGGAAGTCACCTTGGCCAACACCGAGGCCACCGCCGTCGGCGTCGCCACCAATCGAGCCGTTTACGAGCATGCGATCGCGACCTTGATCGGCAAGCCGGCATCCGACTTTTCCATGCCGGTGAAATCCCTCGGCACCAGCGTGCCGCAGGTGCCGGTCGATATTCCATCCAGACTGCTCGAGCGGCGGCCGGACGTGGCGGCGGCCGAGCGAACCATGGCCGAAGCCAACGCCTTGATCGGGGTTGAAACGGCCGCCTGGTTCCCGACACTCGATCTGACCGCAGCAGGTGGTTGGGAAGCCTCGGCCGTCAAAAACTTGTTTACAGCGCCTGCCCGCTTCTGGTCCCTGGGTGCTTCAGCGTCGGAGACCCTTTTTGATGGCGGTCTGCGCCGCGCCACCTTGCGTCAATACAACGCGCAGTTCAACGCCGACGTCGCCGCCTATCGGCAAACCGTGCTGACCGCGTTTCAACAGGTTGAGGACTACATAGCCACCGTGCGTGTGCTGTCACAACAGGCCGAGCGGCAAAAGGCCGCCGTCGCCGCGGCTCAACGATTTCTGGACATCGCCACCACCCGGTACCATACGGGCATCGACCCCTATCTGAACGTGATCACCGCCGAGACCACCCTGCTCAGCGATCAACAGACCGAAGTCACGTTGCGGGTCAGTGAGTTGACGGCGGCGGTGCAATTGATTCAGGCACTCGGAGGCGGCTGGGATACGAGTCAACTCCCGTCACCGGACGAGGTGACGTCACAGAAGGTCGCGGATCGGCTGTCGGCGCCACCGAAGTAGCTTCGGTCACGCACCGGCCGTCAGATCGCCTCCAACTCCGTCATCGCCGACGTCGGCGCGCGTCCGGCTTTGACGTCCACGCCCTCGGCGCGCAACCGGCTCGCCTGCTCCTTGAAGTGTCGCGACCCGGGTGGAAACACAATTCTCCCACCGGCACCCAATACCCGGTGCCAGGGCAAATTGAGATCCTTCGGCGCCACCCGTAAGGCAAATCCCGCCTGCCGTGCCCGCCCCGGCAATCCAGCTGCCCGCGCCACCGCCCCGTAGGTCGAGACCTGTCCCCTGGGGATGGAGGCCACCACGTTCCAGATCAGCTCCAGCGCCGGGTTGTCCTCGCCCGTAGGCTGTCCGGCCCTGGAACGGCCGCTGGCCGCACTCAATGGCCTGAACAGAGCCGCGAAGCCCTTGTTCCGGAAGCTTTTCTTCTTTGCGCGTGCCATGGAGAGACGATGGTAGCGGAAGAAGTCAATTGGCCTCAAACGGTCTGTGCGCCAGGCGAGGCGGCTCGAATACCGCCACGAGCCTCTGATAACATGGCTCCACCAACCGCGTACGTTCGGCATAGACTTCCATCGCAAGCTCTATTCCGATCCTGACATGGCCGACGCAAGCGGCTATCCGAGCCGACCGTACGCCTGGGCCGTCGTAGCGACTCTCATCGCTACGGCGGATTTGTCGTCTACCCCCCCGACTCAACTGGTATAACGCGTTTCATGTCAGCCGCCGGCATTATTGTCACGTTGACCATTGTGATCAGCGTGCTCGGATTTCTCTCGCGCGCCGTCCTCGACAAGGCCGTCCTGCGTCCTTACGTGATCGCCCAGGGAAAAGACTACGCGACGCTGCTGACGAGCGGCTTCGTTCACGCCGACTTCGGCCACCTGCTATTCAACCTGGTCACCTACTTCTCGTTCGCGTTTTCCCTGGAGCGCGCCATGGGAGAGCTGCGCTTCGAGATCCTTTATTTCAGTGCCATGCTGGTGAGCCACATCGGCACGTGTATCAGACATCGCAACGAGCCGAACTACGCCTCCCTGGGCGCCTCGGGGGCCATCCTGGGCGTGCTGTTCGCCTCGATCGTGTATTTTCCCTGGCAGAAGCTCGCGATGTTCTTCATTCCAATCGGCATTCCCGCGCCGCTGTTCGCCGTCATCTACCTGGGCTACAGCTATTACTCCTCGGGCCGCTCACGCGACGGCATCAACCACGATGCCCATATTTTCGGGGCGTTGACCGGCGTGATATTCGTCCTGATCACGGCCCCGGACCGCTTCCGGGGCCTGTTTTGAGGCGCTGGATCCGGCCCGCCTGCCCGGCCCAGCGCGCAGCGGTCAAAAAGCGTGGTTTTTGCCCGCCGCTCCGCCACCTGCGGCGGCGGGGCACATCCATGTGCCTGGGATTCGGGTTCGCATCGCGCCAGTCTAGCCTTGCGCGAAGATCGCGTAAGCTTTCACGGCTGTTACGGACACACCCCAGGCGATAGGAATTCCCACCGCGAGCCACGCACACACCACGAGCGCCATGGGCGTCACGGCGGTAGAGACTCCTCCGACAATTTCCGCACGCCCACCGCCCGTATTGTTGGCAGCGTCGAGCTCTGCAATCTGGGCGCGTGTCATGTAGAACTTCTTGGCCACGGGCTGGATCATCAGGTTGCAGACGAACCCGATGGCCAACAGGCCCGCGAGGATGTACATGGTGACGCTATACACTTCGGCACGCGGCACACCGTGCGAGAGTTGGTACTCACGGATGTAGTTCACCAACACCGGACCCAGCACACCAGCCGTTGCCCACGCCGTAAGCAGTCGGCCGTGGATGGCGCTCACCATCCGCGAGCCGAACAAGTCGGCGAGGTAAGCCGGCACCGCGGCGAAGCCACCACCGTACATGGACAGGATGATGCAGAAGAAGGCGACGAACAGCCCCAGATCACCGTCATCCGCGGACCAGGGAATCGCCGCATACAGCGCCGCGCCGAACAGAAAGAACACCATGTAGGTGGCCTGGCGGCCGATCTGGTCCGAGAGGGACGCCCAGAAAATACGGCCGATGATGTTAAACAGGGAGAGCAGCCCGGTGAACCCGGCCGCGGTGGCCGCAATCACGCTCAACTGCGCGGGGGTGAGCTCGTCGAACGACGCCTTCACGCCAATGAGCCGCCCGCCAAACACTTCCTGCAGCAGCGGTGAGGCCATGCCCAGCACGCCGATACCGGCCGTCACATTCAGGGTCAGTACCGACCACAGTAACCAGAACTGCGGCGTACGCCAGGCTACATCGGCGTGTACCTGGCCGTCGGTGACCAGGCTCTTGCGACCTGGTGGCTTCCAGCCCGCCGGCTTCCAGTTCGGCGCCGGAATACGATAGCCCAGGGAGCCGCACATCATGAACACGAAATAGATCGCCGCGAATACCAGGAACGTCCGCCAGACACCCACGTCGGAGGAGGTGGCAAACATCTTCATGAGCTTGTCCGCCAGGGGAGCGCCGATCATGGCACCACCACCGAAGCCCATGATCGCAAGTCCGGTCGACATACCGCGCCGATCGGGGAACCACTTCACCAGGGTGGACACAGGAGAAATGTAGCCCAGACCCAGGCCGATCCCGCCGATCACGCCCGATCCCAGCCACATCAACCAGAGCTGGTGAATAATCACACCGCCGGCCGCGATGACCAGGCCGCCGCACCAGCACAGGGTGGCGACGACACCGGCTTTGCGGGGTCCGACCCGCTCCACCCAACCGCCCCAGATCGCTGCGGCAAGTCCGAGGAATACAAAGAACAGGGTATACGTCCATCCCAGCATGGAGATCTTCCAGTCGCAGGTGGTCGTGAATATCTGCGCGATGACCGATTCATCCTTCGGACAGGCCACGCTCGCGGTGATACCCAGCGCCTTGGACAGCGGCAGCCAGAATACCGAGAAACCATAGGCCATGCCGATGCACAGGTGAATGGCCAAAGCGGCCGGAGGTACGACCCACCGGTTGAAGCCAGGGCCGGCGGTGATGCGTTCCTTGCTGAAAAATCCTGGGGCGGAGAGGACCTCCTCCACTGCAGCCATTGTAGAGCTCCCACGTTAAAGGCGCATTATGTAGCGCTATTGGGGCCTAAGTCTGCGTGTATCCATTCCTTTACACTGCGAAATAAATCCCACTGAGGTCAAATGGCCGGGAAAGCAACCTCGTCTTGTGGAACACGGCTCAACTGACCGCCTCCAGAAAGCTGCGTTCCTCACGTAGGACAAGACGTTTGCTTTGCGCAGACGCAAAATTCGCCGAAATTAGGATTGCCTGGCGCGTTCTCGCCTGCATCGATAACCTGCGTGGCATGAGAGCTGTGATCCATTCTTTTCGACCCGTTGCGGCAGCAGCGCTGGCGCTTGTGTGCAATCTTCCTGCGCGAGGCGCCAACACTGTCGAAGCCGATGCCGCGGCTCGCAAAAGCTTCCAGGAAGCCTATGCGCACGCGACCGCGAACATGGAGGATAGCGGCGCGGACACCGGGGCGGGAGACAGCGAGAGCCTGAAGAACTACCCGCTCTACCCCTACCTGCAGGCCGCGCGCATCCAGGCGGCGCTCACCAGCACTGACGCCGCGGCCCTTGCGCTGGCCGACAAGCGCGCCGCCGATTTCATTGCGGCCTACGGGCAGCAGCCGGTAAGCCGCAATCTGCGACGTGCGTGGCTCGACAGCCTCGCCCGGCGCGAGCAGTGGAATCAGTTCATGGCGGCCTGGCGCGATGCCGGTGCCAGCGAGGCGTCCCGCTGCGAAAGCTTCACCGCGCGCATCGAGCTGCAGAAAACTGAAGGACTGGCCGCGGAAATTGCCAAAGCCTGGCTCACCCCACACAGCCTGCCGGAGTGCGATCGTCCGTTCGCGTGGCTGAAGGACAATGGCGGCCTCACTCCCGCACTGATCGAGGAGCGTGTCCACCTGGCACTGGACAACAACAATGCGGCTTTCGCGCGGCAGATCATTGAGCAGCTTCCCCCAGACCGCGCCGCCCCGCTCTTTCAATGGGCCGGACTGCTGGAAAGCCCCCTGCGCAGTATCGACTCCCTGATCGCCTCGCCCAGTACCCCGGTAAACCCGAACGCATTGTTGGCCGGCTGGAAGCGCCTGGCGCGCGTGGACCGCGATGGCGCGCAGGAGCGCTACAGCAAGCTGGTCGCCGCACGTGGCCTGAGCCCGGAAAGCGCAAGTCCGTTTGCACTGGCTCTGGCATTGGCGCTCGCGTGGGATCGAGACAGCGCCTCACTGCAGTATTTCGACCTGGTCGCGCCGGCCGACCTGGATGACCCGTCGCGTGAATGGTGGGCGCGCGCTGCCCTGTGGGTGAAGAACTGGAAGCTCGCCGCCCACGTGATCGCTTCCATGTCCGAAACCAACCGTCAGAGCGCGCGCTGGCGCTACTGGCTGGCAAGAGGCACCGAGCAGACACAGAGCCTGCAGGAAGCAGGGCCGCTGTATGAATCCGTCCTGCCGGATGACAATTACTACTCCGCCATGGCGGCGGCCCACCTGGGCCGCACCGTCAGCCCGCATCCGGAGGCCGTGCCCGTGGACAAACAGGCACTCGCCGCGCTGGAGCACACCCCGGCGTTCGAGAGAGCCCACGACCTGCTTCTGTGCGGCATGCGGCCCGAAGCCCAGGCGGAGCGGCAATATGGTTACGAGCCGCTGACGCCGGAGGCCCGTATCCAGTCGATCCGGATGGCGGCCGACTGGGGTTGGTACGACCAGGCCGTCACGGTCGCCACCTCACTCCACGTGTTCAATGACTACACCCTGCTCTACCCCCGACCGTACGACGCCGAGGTGAATGCCGCGGCCCACCTGGCGCAGATCACCCCGGAAATCGTGTATGGAGTGGTCCGGCAGGAGAGTTTGTATCGTCCGGACGCCGTCTCCAACGCCGGCGCCCGCGGCCTCATGCAACTCCAGCCGGCCACGGCGCGCAGCACCGCTCACTTCTACAAGCGGCCGACACCCGCGCTCACCGACCTGTTCGATCCTTATATCAACACCGCGCTCGGCGCCGCCCGCCTGCGCATGTTGCTGGACGAGTTCGATGGCCAGATTCCCGTGGCGCTGGCCGGCTACAACGCAGGCCCTAACGCCGTGATCCGCTGGCTGCCGCCGGAACCGATCGATTCGGACATCTGGATTGAGAACATTCCGTACAACGAGACCCGCGGCTACGTCCAGCGCATCCTGTGGCATTCCCTGATGTTCACCTGGCTGCGCACCCAGGGACAGGCCCTGCACACCAACACCTGGCTCGAGCCCATTCTACCCATGCATCACACCGAGCAGAGCGACCGCGTGGCCGCCTCTGACCGCCTGAGCGCCGGCCCGAAAGGCTCGAGCCCCACCGCCCGGCAACGCTAAAGTCCACTGACATGACAAACACACTCCTCGCGGGCATTGAGCTGGGGGGCACCAAGTGCGTGTGCACCTTGGGCACCGGCCCTGACGACATTCGCGCCCAGGCAACGCTCGCCACGCTGGACCCCAACACCACACTCGGCGCGGTGGCCGCTGTCATCGAGAAATGGCGTGTTGATTTCGAGTCACCAGCAGCATTAGGCGTAGCCTCCTTCGGGCCGATCGACCTGCGTCGGGGCTCGCCGACCTACGGCCGCATGGGTGCCACACCCAAACGGAGTTGGCCGAACGCCGATGTGCTCGGCTATTTCCAACAACGGTTTGCCATTCCGGTGGGCTTGTCCACCGACGTGATCGGCGCGGCGCTGGCCGAAGGGCGCTGGGGCGATGCCCGCAATTTGAGTGACTTTGTTTACGTC
>JAJPIR010000112.1 GCA_021324675.1 Actinomycetota bacterium | reverse complement strand
CCTCGGCCACCGACGCCTCGGCGAGCCGGGCGTTGCCCTGAACGCTGTCGAGCGTGCGGCTGAAGACGACCTTCGGGATAGCGCACCAGACGTCGGCGAACGCGGCCCTGAGCTCGTTGTCGCGCATCGACGGACCCGTCTCCCACGGCAGCATGGTCTCGTAAAGCCTGCGGCCGCACAGATAGCCGCCGAGTTCGCGTGTCCGCGCGATGTGGAAACGAAATTGCTCCTCGTTAGGGGCCGTCCACCCGAACACGCCCTCGCGGTCGGCGATAAAGCCGTCCACCGAGACGCTCATCGAGTAGATCAGCATGGCTTCAAGCTCATCGCAGCGGAGCGACGGACGATGATCGCGATGACGTTCACCATTGAGCTTGACATCGGGCTCTCCGTCCTTCTCCAGGCTGCTCTGCCACAGCTAGTGACCGATCGCGACACGAAAACTCATCGTCGTGGGCAGTTAAAGCGATCGTACGGCCATTGCCGACGCCGCACTGAGATCCTGGAAGCCGAACCGCTAGCGGACCCATACCCCACTTCACCCCGTGACCGTCGAGCCGACAGCGGATCGCCCACCGGACAGGGTGAGGCGCCGCAGTAGCCGGCCAGCCCGCACCCCGTCTTGAGGAGCAACGTGGACGGCCAGGCGGGTTGGTTTGAGCCCGAGCACGCCCCAGAACCGTCCGATGCTTCTACCTGACTCCAGCCACGGGTGGTGCCGACGTCTAGGCCCTAGTCTGTGGTGCATGGACGATGAGGTGCGGGTGTATCTGGTGCAGATCCGGCGTCCGCTGCTCTAGCCGTTACGTTGTCACGGTTGGTCCCCTGAGTGTTTCGTCGTTTTACAGCTCCTGGTGATGCCCAGCATTGTGATGATCTACCCTGCGTTCGAGGATGGCCACGATGGATGAGAGCCCCAGCTACATGATCGAGATTCGTAGAACCGGCATCTTGCGGCCAGCCAACATAGGCGAGGTGCGTGGCATAGATGCGCACAGAGCGGACTACCCGAAGTGCAGGGGGACACGGGTCCGGGACGACGACCAAACGCTGTGGGGTGCGCCTTATCTGTGGTGCTGGGGCTGCGGGGAACGCGTGGATCCTGTGGATCCCGTGGCTTCCGTGGAGATCTCGTCCCCGCTCTTCTAACAGGCACCTCTGCTTAGCTCGGCCTTCTTTCGCCGCTTACTTCGCTATCCCGGCGGAAATCGACAGGGACGTCCTGCTCGATCTCCGGATTGGTGATCGTGGTGAATCCCATCGGTGGTCGAGAGGTGGAAGTGCGCGGGGGCCACGTTCCTGGAACTCTTTCTTCCCGACACAGATCAGCGGTTCACCCCAGGCTTGATGGTAGCGCTTGCGCAGCGCCGTGAAATGCTCCTTCGCCGCCTCGGCGGTGGGAGCCCCCGTGCTCCAGTCGCGTGAGTAGGTCAGCGTGAGTATGACCGGCAGTCGATGAGGACCGAGTCGGCCGCGTTGCACGCCGGGCAGTACGTGCCCTCCCGGTAGTAGTCGTGACCGCAGGCGGTGCAGGTGCCGTCAGGCCCATAGAGGGTCAGCGTTGCGTCGGGTTGTGTGCGGGCGGATTCAGCCGCGGTCAGATCCCTCTCCCAGGGTATGGGTGACGTGCGCGGCTATTGCCCGTCGGAGACCGGCCGCGCCGAGCATTGACAGGAGCGACCGACCGTCGCAGGTGGGGCATACCGTTGCGCAGGCCGTGTCGTCGGTGGCGGCGTCGCCGAACACGGCCACGACGGCGTGTAAGCCTTGGTGAGCGCCACAGCCAACGCAGGCCGTATCCACAGGGCACGCGTTAGCGTTGAGCACGGCCTCATCGGGAGGTCCGACTGCCAGCCAGCCTGATCCGGTTGCTCGTCGGGCGCGTTTGCTGCGGGTGCGTTTCCTCTGGGGTCGGTTGGATCGGTTGTTTCTGCCCACGGTCGCCTCCTTCTACTTGTGTGTACCCCGGTGGCTCCCTAGGGGCTAATCAGCTTTGCTGAGACGATGGTCTCAGCGCGAGGCCTCGGTAGCGCAGTCTTGGGAGTGATCGACGGAAAAGTCCTGTCGGCGGCTGCGTCCGTACGGCCATGCCGCCCACCGCCCTGCCAGCCCGCGCACCCGCGCCGCGGCTCGGGCGCCTTCGCCGCCTAAGCTCAGCGCGCCCGGCACTCCGGCCCACCCTGCCGTAACCAGCCACCACTACCTCGATCACCAGGCCCCGATCGGGGGTGGTACCGGAACAGGGTGTCGAAGATGGTCTCATGAGCCGCCGACGCGGCCTGTTGCTGCTGGTCACAACAGCGATCGTTTTTCTGCGTTGGGCGTTGTACGGGGTATCACGTCGCTGCGATTGCGGTGCACTGGCCAGGGGATATACCGCAAATTGCGGCCCTGACAGTTTCCTTACCTGCACCCCAAGAAGAAGCATCTCAGGCTCAATGCCGTTAGCGGGGGTGTCCGGGAGGGGATCGCTGACCGATGATGCGATATCGCTATGCTGCACCACCTTCGGATTCCCGGCCATGCCAGTGTCACCATCCGCCGCCAGCCCTGCTGTCCTGGCATCACCGCCTGGATCAACTACGTCCTTCGCACTCGCGCCAGTGACACTGAGGCCATCAGGATCGTCGACCCACATGAGGACCCGTAACCGCGAGTCCAGCACATGACCACCGTCGAGAGCACCACCAGCCCGGACATCACCACGCACGGCCCGGTGGCCGAGCGGGGCGCCCGGATCGCGGTGGCCTACGACCCCACCAACCGCGTCGACCCGCGTCCCGTCGCATCCATCGGCGATCCAGGCTTGTCCTTGGCAGGCGGAATTATCCTGTTCGGGATCGGTTTGCTGTGTCTTTTCTAGGATCGTTAACCGCGTTGCCTGTTACCTGACGCTTGCCGTTACACCGGGTTGTGCCTGTATTATCTGGTCCCACCTAATGCTACAGTTTCCCGCAGATGCGATTTGACGCCCTGGGATTATTGCTTCGGTTGAGCCACTGAACGCACACAGGCCAGGTTTGCCAGCAATTTGCATTGCGGGCGAATTGATCAGCGATTTCTGCGTATGGCGGTTTCCCCGATCAATGCGGCCCACCTATGTGAGCGAAGATGTCAGGACGGCCATGAGCGACGACTCATGTAGTCCTCGCCTTCGAGGAGTGATCTCTGACCCGGCGCGGATCGCCGTGTGATCATCGTCGCGGCGGCTGGGATTACAGCTTCAATAACCGACCAGCAGGATCTGACCGCTCGGCGAGACGGCCTGATCGGGCTGGGCGTGCTGGCCCACCGCATCTACGTCGACCACGGACTGGCCGGCACCAACCGGCAGCGCCCGGGGCTGCCGACCTCATCAGGCTGCGGACCAAGGAAGGGATGAAAGTCGCGCAGCTTCGACCGCTGTGGGGCATCAACCGCAGGCATGACCATCCAGAGGTGATCATCTCGCCCTCGCGCACTGCTTGGGTACCGGACGCGTCCGCTAGCGGTTCGGCTACAGAAACGCCGTGTCACTCCGAGGCCGAGGCGGGGACAGTGCCCCGCGCGTACCAGGCGCGGGCATCGAGGGTAAATGACCCCTCCGGGAGGGCTGACCGGCATGCCTTGCGCACACGCGCGTGCTGCTCGCCGGTCAGCGTGGTCAAGTATTGACCGGCGGGTCCGACCGCGAACGTGAACGGCTCCCAGAAGTCGTCGAACCCGCTATAGTCCGCGCGAGCGGTGAGTGCGCCGCTGGTGACGTCTTCGAGGCCAGCGCCCCTGAACCGTTCCGCGATGTCGCCCTCGGCGGTGCCCGCCATCCGCCGTTCACCCTCGACATCGGGGTTGAGCTGTCGCACCGCGGTCCAGAAGATCCGCAGCATGGTCATCCCGCCCGCCGTGGTATCCCACATGCAGGCCGCAACCGTGCCGCCCGGCCGTGTGACGCGTGCCATTTCTCGCACGCCCTGGTCGGGATCGCTCATGAATCCGAGCACCAGCGAGGACAGCGTCGCGTCGAACTCCCCGTCTGCCCAGGGCAGCTTTTCGGCAACGCCGTCGTGGACGTCGACACCCGGAAGGCGATCGCGACATGCTGTGGTGAACTGTGGCGCGGGATCGATCGCCGCGACGCGCCTGGCACCAACGCGCCGGACAAGCTCTTGAGTGAGACCACCTGGCCCGCAGCCCACATCGAGGACCCGCATTCCGGAGGTCACGCCGGCGGTGTCGGCCAGCGCGGTGGCCAGCGTGGGCGCATAGCGGCCCATGAAGCGATCGTAATGCTCGGCCGGGACCGCAAATTGCACAGCCTGAGCCAAACCCCTCTCGGAGGGTCACGTCAAGCCCGCGCGACCACCAGCCGGTCGGGTCGTGGCAGGGAAACCCAACTTTTCCTGGAACCGAGTGCCGAATCCGGGCAGCAGGAACCGCGACGCACACCTGTGCCGTAGCACCATCCGTAAGTGATGCGCATGGCGTTGGGATTGTTGTCGACGGCACGCGAAAACTGACCCCGGCGTGGCATCCGAATTTTGCCACCTTGTTCGCTGAGCCTGGCTCGCACCGTCGAGCCGAGGAGGGATGAGAGGGGGTTGTCTGTGGAGGCGTTTTTGACCCGCGCGCAAGTCATTGGAGGAGTTCGACTTCGACTACGCCCGCAGCCTCAAACGCGACCTCATCGCCCACCTGGGCACGCTAGTTTCGTCACCGCCAAAGACAACGTCGTCTTCCTCGGGCCACTCGGGCACCGGGAAGGCCTACATGGCCATTGGCCTGGCCATCCGGGCCTGCCAGGCCGGACACCAGGTGGCCTTCGCCACCGCAGCCCAGTGCGTCGCCCGGCTGGCCGAGGCCCATCACGCCGGCCGGCTGCAGGCCGAGCTGACCAATCTGGACCGCTACCAGCTGCTGGTAGTCGACGAGGCGGGATATATCCCGTTCGAAGCCAAGGCCGCCAACCTGTTTTCCCAACCGGTGTCCTCCCGCTACGAGCGGGCGAGCTTGATCGTCACCAGCAACAAAGTCTTCGGCCGCCGGGGCGAGGTCTTCAGCGACGACGTAGTCACCGCCGCCGTGATCAACCGCCTCGTCCACCACGCCGAAGTGATCTCCCTGAAAGAAGACAGCTACCGACTCAAAAACCGAGACATCGGCCGCGTCCCCACCGCCGCGGCCGACGAATCCTAAACCCCAGGAGGATGGTCAATTTTCACTCGCCGCGAGGTTGATCCGGTGCGGAACTCGACTATGTCACCATCGGCCATGACGTAATCCTTACCCTCCATCCGGATCTTCCCGGCGGCACGGGCCGCGGCCATTGATCCGGCAGCGATGAGATCGTCATAGGACACGATTTCGGCCTTGATAAAGCTCCGCGCGAAGTCGCTGTGTATTACCCCGGCCGCTTCGACAGCGGTAGCACCGGTCCGGATCGTCCACGCTCGCGCCTCTTTTGGCCCGGCGGTGAGGAAGGTCTGCAATCCCAGGGTGTGAAACCCGGCCCGGGCCAGTGCGTGCAGACCTGGCTCAGGCTGGCCGATTGAGTCCAGCAACTCGCGAGCCGATGTCGGATCCAGCTCGAGCAGCTCAGCTTCAACCTTGGCGTCCAGGAAGACCGCATCGGCCGGGTCGACCAGCTTGCGCAATTCCGCTTGCCGTTCTGGGTCGATGAGCACACCTTCGTCTGCGTTGAAGACATACAGGAACGGCTTGCTGGTCAGCAGGCTGAGTTCCGCCAGCGGGGTGAGGTCTAGCTCGGCACGGGCGGCGAACAAGGTGCGCCCGCTGTCGAGCACCTGCCTGGCTGCTTGAGCAGCGACGAGCGCGGCGCGGCGTTGCCTCGGGTTGGTGCGAGCCTCCTTCTCCAACCGGGGCAGCGCGCGGTCCAAGGTCTGCAGATCGGCAAGTACCAGTTCGGTCTCGACGGTGGCGATGTCGTCGGCTGGATCGACCCGTCCCTCGACGTGCAGTACGTCCGGATCGTCGAACACGCGCACCACCTGGCAGATCGCGTTGGCTTCGCGGATGTGCGCGAGGAACTTGTTGCCCAATCCTGCACCTTCTGAAGCGCCGGAGACGATTCCTGCGATGTCGACGAACGACACGGTCGCCGGCACCACCCGGGCACTCCCAAACATCTCAGCGAGGACCGTCAACCGCTCATCAGGTAGCGGCACCACGCCAACGTTGGGTTCGATGGTGGCGAACGCGTAGTTTGCCGCGAGAACGTCGTTCCTGGTCAACGCGTTGAACAAGGTCGACTTGCCCACATTGGGCAACCCGACGATCCCAAGGGTCAGGCTCACGAGGTCTCAAGTCTAGGCGCCATCAACCGGCCCGGGCGGATGGCACCATCAGCGGGCCCATCCGGTGGCCCCGCTGGGCGGTGGCTCCGCTGAGTCCCACGATCCCGGCGAGGCGGCGCGCCTCAGCGAGATTGTCGGTGTGGTGTTGCAGGGTGTGACGCGTGGATTACGTTGCGTTGATCGCGATGGTGGTTGGCCTCGTGGTTGGCAGCGCGGTCAGCTGGATAGTGGCTGGTGCATGCCGGCGGGCGGCAGTCGCGGAAGCCGGGCGGGCAGCGGACGCCGCCAGGGTCGCTGTTGAGGCCGAGTTGGCCGCCGCCCGCCGGGACGCTGACAGTGCGCGCGCGGCGAGGGATGCTGAGACAGCCCGGGCCGAACAAAGCCACCGGCGCGCGGAGGAAGCCAGCGCCCAAGCTGCAGCGGCGCAGGCTGAGCTGTCCGGTATCCGCGCCGCGCTCGAGGCCGAGCGAGCCGCTGCGGCTGACCGGGAGCGGCTGCTCACCCAGCGCGAAACCGAACTGCGGGATAGTTTCCAGGCGCTGTCAGCCGAGGCGCTGTCACGCAACAACGAGGCGTTCGTCCAACTCGCCGAGGCCCGGCTGGCCAAGGTCGCCGCGGCGATCTCAACCAAATCAGACGGGGATGCCACCCAGCGGCAGCAGGCCATCGAGGCGCTGCTGGGTCCGATCACGCAGAGCCTGCACCGGCTCGACGGTCAACTGCGCACGGTGGAAAAGGAGCGGGAAGCCGCCTACGCCGGGCTACGTGAGCAGGTCGGCGCGATGCATCGCACATCCGAGCAACTGCACATCGAGACCCGCCAGTTGGTGACGGCGCTGCGGGCGCCGCAGGTCCGCGGCCGGTGGGGCGAACTGCAGCTGGAGCGGATCGTGGAGCTGGCCGGCATGGTCGAACACTGCGACTTCTCCCGCCAGGTCAGTGCAACAGACGGCAGCGGCGACGACGACGCCGTCGTACGCCCGGACCTGGTGGTCCATCTCGCCGGCGGCAAGCACATCGTGCTCGACGCCAAGGTGCCCTTCGGCGCGTACCTGGAGGCGGTCGAGGCCACCGACCCGGACCGGCGGGCCGACCGGTTGTCCGCGCATGCTCGCCACCTGCGCGCGCACGTCGATTCACTGGCGCACAAATCGTACTGGCAGCGTTTCGACACCACCCCGGAGTTCGTGGTGCTGTTCGTGCCTGGCGACCCATTCCTCGAAGCAGCGTTACAGTCCGATCCGGCGCTGCTCGAGTATGCCTTCGAGCGCAATATCGTGATCTCAACCCCGACCACGCTGATTGCGCTGCTACGCACGGTCGCATACACCTGGCGGCAAGAAGCGCTGGCCCGCAACGCCGCGCGGGTCCACGAGCTGGGCCGGGAGCTGCACGCCCGGCTGGCCACGATGGGTGGTCATGTAGCCAAGCTCGGTAAGCAGCTCGGTGGCGCAGTTGACGCTTACAACCGCACAGTCAGCTCGTTGGAATCGCGGGTACTGGTCACCGCGCGCCGGTTCAGCGAGCTTGGCGTGGTCACCGAACCGCTCGACACGCCAGAGCAGGTAGAGCGGAGCCCACGCACGGTGCAAGCAGTGGAATTGGTGGCGTCAGCAACGGACTCGCTGGTGGCACTGGAGGCTGCGCAGCGTGCACCAGCTGAGGCACGCGCCGACGGTGAGCCGAATTCCGAGGAGAACTGGTCGTGGATCATCGATACGCTGCACCAGGCACCGGGCGACGGTCCGCAACGGTCTACGGTAAACGAGTGACGGCAACCCGAACCCGAGGCACCGGTGTGCGTGGGTCGTGGGATGACTATGCGCTGGTACCTAATGGTCCTGGGATGCCCTGGTGGGCCGCGGTCCTCTGCAGCCTCGCCCTCGCGACGACCGGTGTTTTCGCTGATCTAGAGCGGGTCAACCGGCTAAGCATCGTTTTCCAGGTGTGCTACTTCCTGGGCTGCCTGTTTGCGGTGGTGGTAGTCCAACGCAAGGGGCTGTTCGCGCCCATGGTTATGCCCCCGCTGATCCTGGCGGTAACAGTGCCGGGCGTTGTGCTGGCGACCGGTTCGACCCCGACCGGCGGGGGTTTAGTCGCCACCGCGCTCGCCGTTGGCACCCCGCTGATCAACGGGTTTCCCACCATGGCGATTACCACCGGCTTCACGCTCGCTATCGGATTGTTGCGGCTGTGCATCCAGCGACGGCCGAGCGCTCGACACACCATCGAATGAGTGCTTGAGCTCTCGAGGCAATGAGAACACCAGCTTCTCCTCCGCCGTGACGATGTCCTGAACCTCGGCGAAGCCATGGTCAGCCAGGTAATCCAGAACCTGCTGGACCAGCACCTCGGGCACCGATGCGCCGCTGCTGACGCCAACCGTCTCGACGCCTTCGAGCCAGCTTGGATCGATCTCCTGCGGGTAGTCCACCAGGTATGCGCTGCGTGCACCCGCATCAAGTGCCACCTCGACCAGCCGCACCGAATTCGACGAATTCTGAGACCCGACGACGAGCACCAGGTCGCACCCGGCAGCCATCGCCTTCACCGCCACCTGGCGGTTCTGGGTGGCATAGCAGATGTCGTCACTGGGCGGGTCGGCCAGTTCTGGGAAGCGTTCCCGCAGGCGGGCCACGGTATGCAGGGTTTCGTCTACCGACAGGGTGGTCTGGGATAGCCAGACCACCCGCGAAGGGTCGCGCACAGCAACTGAATCCACTGCCTCCGGTCCGTCGACGAGCTGAACATGCTGAGGTGCTTCCCCAGCGGTACCTTCAACCTCCTCGTGGCCCTGGTGACCTATCAGCAAGATGTCGTAACCGTCTCGGGCGAACCGCTTAACCTCCTGGTGCACCTTGGTGACCAGCGGACAGGTGGCGTCGATCGTGCGCAGCCTGCGCCCCGCGGCTTGCTCGTGTACTGCCGGGGAGACCCCGTGCGCGGAAAACACCACGACGGCGCCCGTGGGCACTTCGTCAGCCTCATCGACGAACACCGCGCCGCGGCTTTCCAATGCCTGCACCACATGCTTGTTGTGCACGATTTGCTTGCGCACGTACACCGGGGCTCCATACGCCTCGAGTGCCTTCTCCACCGTTGCCACCGCACGGTCAACTCCGGCACAGTAACCGCGGGGGCTGGCAAGCAATACGCGCTTGGTCATGTCGCCACCCTACGGGTGCACCTCGCCAGTGCCACGGCAATGGCCCCGCGATGCACCGGCCCAGCGGGCCCGAGTAGGCATAAACCGGTTAGCTGGGGCAGGCTTGACCACCATGAGCGACGTACCCTTGCCCTTGCGCATCGCCGCCGGTCTGGTGGTCACTGCCCTGGAGCAGGCTCGCAAGCTGCCTGACCAGCTCGCGGATCTTCCCGTTACCGCCGCCAGTCGCGCCATCCAGGCAGGCATGCGGGTACAGCAGCGGGTCACTGAGCTGGCGATCAAGGGCGATCAGGTTTTCTCGTTACTTCGCCCCGTCGAGGACACCCCGCCGTGGGCCAGATTCGATGAGGACGAATCACCACAATCCAGCCCTGAAGCTGGTCTCCAGGCCAGCCCGCCGGCCGGCACGGGCTGGCCCACCAAGAGTGCGCCGGTTGCTCCCGGTGCCCGATCCGGCAACCAGCCCGATACCGGCGTCGGGGAAGTGGACGAAGGCGATGTTGCACAAGCCCTGACGCCTTCGCACGGCAACGTCAACGGCACCCGGCCCGCCCCCGCCACGGAGCCGTCGGAGCCGTCGGAGCCGTTGCCCGGGTACAGCGAGATGTCCTTGGCCAAGTTGAGAACCACATTGCGCGGGTTGTCCCTGCCCCAGCTTGAGGCACTGCTGGACTACGAGCGGGCTCACCGGAACCGGCCGGCGTTCATCACACTGCTGTCCAACCGGATCTCCACCGTTCGGTCACAGTGACGGAAACACACACTCAAAGTGCCACGACGCCGGAGGCGCCGTGGCCCGTCCGCACCGTCGCGCGCAAGATCGCCGCGTGGATCGACCGGCTGGGTGCGGTCTGGGTCGAGGGGCAGATCACCCAAATCAGCGCCAAACCGGGCACCGGCACCGCGTTCATCACCTTGCGCGACCCGGTGGCTGACGTGTCGGTCACGCTCACCTGCGCGACCGCGCTGGTGCGTGATCGGCAACCACCATTGGTGGATGGTTGCCGGGTGGTGGTGCACGGCAAGCCGTCGTTGCACCTGGGTCGTAGCACGTTGAGCCTGCGGGTGGACGAGATCCGCGCCGTGGGGATCGGCGAGTTGTTGGCCCGCATCGAGCGGATCCGGCGCATCCTGGACGCTGAAGGCCTGTTCGATCCTCGGCGCAAGCGGGCGTTGCCCCTGCTACCCGGTTGCGTCGGGTTGATCACTGGACGGGGCAGCGCAGCCGAGCGTGACGTGCTGAGCAACGCCACTGCCCGCTGGCCCGCGGTGCGTTTCCGGGTGTGCAACGTGGCCGTTCAAGGGCCGCTGGCGGTGAGCCAGATGATCGATGCTTTGACCGCGCTCGACGCGGATCCCGCGGTGGAGGTCATTGTGCTGGCACGCGGCGGTGGCAGCGTGGAGGATCTGCTGCCGTTCTCCGACGAGTCGCTGTGCCGCGCGGTCTCGCGCTGCGTCACCCCGGTGGTCTCGGCGATCGGGCACGAACCGGACACCCCGCTGGTCGACCATGTCGCGGACAAGCGCTGCTCCACCCCTACTGACGCCGGCAAATGCGTGGTGCCGGACGTAACCGAGGAGACTGCCGCCCTGCAGCAATTGCGTAACCGGTGCCGGCGGGCGCTGCATGGGTGGGTCGATCGGGAGCGCCGGTTGCTCGACGCGCTGTGCAGTCGCCCGGTGTTGGCCAACCCCCTGCGCCCGCTGACCGAGCACGGCCGGGTGGTGGCTGACCTGCGCAGCCGCGCTGACCGGGCGATACTCGGTGGGCTCCGAACTGCGCAGGAAGGATTGACCCACACGGCAGCACGCTTGGCGGCGTTGGGGCCAGCAGCCACGTTGGCTCGCGGGTACGCGGTCGTGCAGCGGACCAGTGCTCATAGCGGTACTGGCGCAGCCGGACCGGCGCCCGTGCTGCGATCGGTGGCCGAAGCGCCGGCAGGTACCGAGCTGCGGATCCGGTTATGCGATGGGGCCTTGGGAGCGGTGGTCACCGGTGAGCGATGATCGCAACGCCACCGCCCGGTCCAGCGACTCCCCGGCCGATCCAGCGACGCTAGGTTACGAGGCCGCCCGCGACGAGCTGGCCGAGGTGGTGCGCCGGCTGGAAGCAGGTGGGTTAAGCCTCGAGGACTCCCTGGCCTTGTGGGAGCGCGGAGAGCAGCTTGCCGAGACCTGCCAGCGCCACCTCACGGGAGCGCGGCAGCGGATCGAGGCGGTGATCGCCGCTCGGGAACAGCACACTGATGCCCATCCGTCCGCAAAGTAACGAATCTGGGAGGATGGCAAGGGTTCCAAAATAGCGGTGATTATTGGTGCGGCGCGCATTCTGGAGGGTTTATGAGTACTTTGTCGGCTCCACGCCAGCACCCGAAGCAGGAGGAACCCGATCGCAACCTCGCCCTGGAACTGGTACGGGTGACCGAGGCCGCTGCGATGGCCGCCGGCCGGTGGGTGGGTCGTGGCGATAAGAACGGCGGTGATCAGGCCGCTGTGGACGCCATGCGCAAGCTGGTCGGCTCGGTCTCGATGCGCGGCGTCGTGGTGATCGGTGAGGGCGAAAAAGACGAAGCACCGATGCTGTTCAACGGCGAGGAGGTCGGCAACGGGCAGGGCCCGGAATGCGATGTCGCCGTCGATCCAATCGACGGCACGACGCTGATGAGCAAGGGCATGCCGAACGCGCTCGCCGTGCTTGCGGTATCGGAGCGAGGCACGATGTTCGATCCTTCTGCGGTCTTCTACATGGAGAAAATCGCCACTGGACCGGAGGCAGCCGACGTTATCGACCTGTCCGCACCGGTGGCCGAGAACCTCAAGCGCGTCGCCAGAGCCAAGCGGATGGATCTGTCCGATATCACGGTCTGCATCCTGGACCGGCCACGGCACAACGATCTGGTACGCCAGGTCCGTGAAGCCGGTTCCCGCATCACGTTCATCACCGATGGTGACGTCGCGGGGGCGATCGCCGCGGCCCGCCCGGACACCGGTGTCGACCTGCTCATCGGTATTGGCGGCACCCCGGAAGGCATTATCAGCGCGGCCGCATTGCGCTGCATGGGTGGTGCGATCCAAGGGCGGTTGTGGCCCCGGGACGACGCCGAGCGCCAGGCCGCGCTGGATGCCGGGCATGATCTGGATCGTATTCTCACCACCGAGGACCTGGTCTGCGGAGAGAACGTGTTTTTCTGCGCCACCGGCATCACCGACGGGGAATTGCTGCGCGGGGTGACCTACCACGCCGGTGGGTGCCGCACCCATTCCATCGTGATGCGCTCCAAGTCCGGCACCGTGCGGATGATTGACAGCGAGCACCGGCTGACCAAGCTGCGCCAATACGCCGCGGTGGACTTCGACCAGATCCCGCCCAGGTGACCAGTCTGGATGCAGACTGCTGTTTCTGGAGCCTCTAAAACAGCAGTCTGCATCCAGACTGCGGGGTTTGCATTTTGTCTTACGGAGGCAGCACATATGGCGAGTGAGCGTTACCGGACTGAACGCGACACCATGGGCGAGGTGCAGGTGCCTGCTGAGGCCTTGTACCGCGCGCAGACTCAACGCGCCGTGGAGAACTTCCCGATCTCGGGTCGGGGCCTGGAACGAGTGCAGATCCGGGCGTTGGGTCTGGTCAAGGCGGCTTGCGCGCGGGTGAATGGGCAACTCGGCGTGCTCGAGGAGAAGCTGGCCGAGGCGATCGCCACGGCAGCCGACGAGGTGGCAGCAGGTGAGCACGACGCGCACTTCCCGGTCGACGTGTTCCAGACCGGCTCGGGCACCAGCTCGAACATGAACGCCAATGAGGTGATCGCCACCCTGGCCAGCCGGGCAACCGGTATTGACGTGCACCCCAACGACCACGTCAACGCATCGCAGTCGTCCAATGACGTGTTCCCGACCACGATCCATCTAGCCGCCACCGAGGCTGTCGCACACGAGGTGATGCCGGCGCTGGTACACCTGGCTTCGGCGCTGGCCCGCCGGTCACGCGATTGGGCGGAGGTGGTCAAGGCAGGGCGCACCCACCTGATGGACGCGGTCCCGATCACTCTCGGTCAGGAGGCTGGCGGGTGGGCCACTCAAGCTCGGTACGGTGTTGAGCGGCTGGGTAGCTGCCTGCCCCGGTTGGCAGAGCTGCCCATCGGCGGCACCGCGGTGGGCACCGGGTTGAACGCACCGCCAGGTTTCGCCCCCGCCGTCATCGAGCAGCTCCGGCGCGCTACCGGCCTGGATGTCCTCACCGAGGCTCGCGACCATATCGAGGCGCAGGCCGCGCGGGACGGTTTAGTCGAGTGCTCGGGTGCGCTGCGCACTGTCGCCGTGTCACTGTTCAAGATCGCTAATGACTTGCGGTGGCTGGGTTCGGGTCCCCGCACCGGTCTGGCCGAGCTGCAACTACCTGACCTGCAACCGGGCTCGTCGATCATGCCCGGCAAGGTGAATCCGGTGATCTGCGAGGCCACGATGATGGTGGCGGCGCAAGTGATCGGTAATGACGCGTGCGTCGCGTTCGCCGGATCCCAGGGCAATTTCGAGATCAACGTGATGATGCCGGTGATGGCGCGCAATGTTTTGGAGTCGGCCCGGCTGCTTGCCACGGCCGCACGGTTACTCGCAGACAAGGTCGTCGAGGGTGCCCAGGCCGACGCCGCCCGCTGCCGCGAGTACGCCGAATCGTCACCGGCGATTGTCACCGCGCTCAACCGCTACGTCGGGTACGAGGAGGCCGCTTCCATCGCCAAACAGGCGCTGCTCGAAAAGCGCACCATTTCTGACGTGGTCCGCGCCCGCGGCCACCTCAACACCGGAACTCTTGACCCCGACCAACTAGACGCCGCTCTCGACGTCCTCAACATGGCCCAGCCGCAACACCACTAAGCGATTCACGACCGAGTGAACGCTGGGGGTGGGTTGTTCTCACAGGGCTCCTTGCTGCCGTAACCAGGTAGCAGGTCGTCACGTACCCAACCCTGGTTTCCGGTCGCGGTGTTGCGCAGGAAAGTCCACGTGCCACCGTCGCCTGGGGTGTAACACATGTACTGGGCACGCTGGTCGTGCATACCTTGACCGGTCCCGATGCAGGAATCGCTGGGACCGCTACGCAAAGTCACCGTGTTGGCCGGGAAATTGACCCACTGATTGTCCTTCGCCGGGTAACTCAACCCGCAAGACACCATTGTCGAGGATCCGGGCCCAGGCGCGTCCTTTGCAATTGATGGTGATACTGATGCGCTAGCAGGCACCGTCATGGCAAGCGTCGCGGTAGCGGCAGCAAGTACCGGACCGGCCATCCGTGCGGAGGTCCAAGACATCAGAAAGTCCCCTCTCCCGATCGTCGTCATTGGGCATCCCAGGTCCCCCGCCCGACCTGTCTCCTGGGATACGTTGCGACGCCCACGCTAGGTCTCGCCGCTTTCCGTCCGCTTTCTGCCCGGTTGCCGCCTGTCACCCACGGTTGCATCACCAGCCTCGCCGTGTGACTGCCCGGAACCGATAGCGGTGATGATGCTGCGGTTCGTCCCGATTGGGGGAAAGCTCAGTTACCAGCTGACATCATGTGGCTACACTCGGTACCGACCAGCTAGGCGCCAGCTGAGCGGGGGTGACTTCAGTGGAGTTCGAAGTGCTCGGCCCACTGCGGGTGCGACTCGGCGAGACACCGGCCCAGCTTTCCGCCCCGATGCCCCGGATGGTACTCGGCGTCCTGCTCACTCGCCCGAACACGCCGGTGGGCGTGGACGTTCTGGTTGACGCGTTGTGGGCGGGACAGCGCGATCCTCGCGCGGCCAAGAAGTTGCAGCTCCACGTGCATCGGCTGCGCCGCGCACTGGGCGACCCGGCCCGGATCCAGTACCAGAACGGCAGCTACACGCTGCAAGTTCATCCCGGCGAACTTGACGCTGAACGATTCGAGTCCGCGCTAGCGGACAGTGCTGGCGCCATGCAGCCGGCCCGCGCGGTGCAACTGCTGCGCAATGCGCTGGGGCTGTGGCGCGGGGATGCCTTCAGCGACCTCATCGACCTGCCCCTGCTACGCGCCGAGGCTGACCGGTTGGCCGAGCGCCGCCTAGCCGGCCTAGCCCAGCTGTACACCGCCGAACTAGCCTGCGGTAACGCCGGCGCGATCGTCGGTGAACTCGCCGAGTTGGCGGCGCGGCACCCGATGAGGGAACAGCTCCAAGGACTGCTGATGACCGCGCTGTACCAGGCAGGTCGCCAAGCCGAAGCACTGGAGGTCTACCAGCGCACCCGGGGCGCCTTGGTCGAGCAGCTTGGGTTGGAACCCAGCAACGAGCTGCAACGGCTCGAGCGCGCCATCCTCAATGGTGACCCGCTGCTGGAAGCACCGCTGACACCGTCCATCGCGCCAGCCCAGCTCCCAGCAGACATCACCGACTTCACCGGGCGCACCACGCAGCTCGCCATGATCACTCACCTGGCCGCCGCGACCGATCGATCCGCCATGCCGCTCATCACCATCTCCGGTAAAGCAGGCATCGGTAAGACCACCTTGGCCGTGCACGCCGCGCACCGGTTACGTGCTCATTACCCCGACGGCCAGCTGTTCGTCAATCTTCGTGGGATGCAGGCCAACCCACTGGCAGCATCCGACGTGCTGGCGCGGTTCCTGCGTGCGCTCGGGGTGGACCGCGCAGCAATCCCCGACGATCCAGAGGAACGCGCCGCGCTGTACCGCAGCCGGCTGGCCGATCGCCGCCTGCTCATCCTGCTCGACGATGCTGCTTGCGAAGCCCAACTGCGACCGTTGCTGCCGGGCACCGCCGGCTGCGCACTCCTGGTCACCAGCCGGGCGCGGCTGTCCGGCCTGGGCGGCGCACAGCTGATCGATCTCGACATTTTCGCACCCGATCAGGCCGCCGAGCTGCTCGCCCGAGTCGCCGGCCCGCAACGGGTAGCCGCAGAGCCGGGGGCGGCGCGGGAGATTGTTCGGCTCTGCGGCTACCTGCCCTTGGCCATCCGTGCCGCGGGCGCTCGGCTTGGCGCACGTCCACACTGGCCGCTGTCTCGGCTCGAGGCCGACCTGACCGATGAAGCCGCCCGCCTAGACAGACTGCAGTTCGGAGATCTGGACGTCCGCGCGAGCCTGGCGCGCAGCTACGAGACTCTCGACGCGATGGCCCGGCGCGCCTTTCGCCTGCTCGGGCTGCTGGAAAGTCGCGACTTCACGCCCTGGGTCACCGCAGCCCTGCTGGATGTGTCGCAGGTCCAGGCCGAGGATCTGATGGACACGCTGGTTGACCAGCACCTTCTTGAGGTGGCGGGGCGCGATGCATCGGGACGGTTGCGTTACCGCTTCCATGACCTGCTGCGGGTTTACGCCCGGGAAGTGGTTGCCGCCCAGGAGTCGCCCGCCAGTCGATTCGCGGCACTGGATCGCGCGTTCGCAGGATGGCTGGCATTGGCCGACGAAGCAAGCCGGACCATAGCCAGCTCCGCTTTCACCGGGCCGGTCGACGCCGGGACCCGCTGGCGTCCTGCCGAGTCAGTGGTCGCCTCGGTGGCCACCGACCCGGTCGGCTGGTTCACCGGAGAACGCCTGGCCCTGATCGGTGCCGTCGACCAGGCCTACGCGATCGGCTCTGATCAGCTCGGGTGGGCCCTGGGCGTGCGGCTGGCCAGAATCGTCCTCATTCGCGGGCACTACGACGACTGGCGGGCGGTGTGCGAGCTGATGTTGGCCTGTGCTCGGCAAGCGGTGACCAGCGGGCAGGACACCATGCCGCAGCACAGTGCAGGTGCGCTATACCGGCTACAGCGCCGCCTCGATGAAGCGCTCACCGGCTTCGAACAAATCCTTGCCACCTGCGGAGCCCCACGCAGCCGTGCAGTTACGCCGATGGTGGTCGAACGCATCACCGGTCATGGTGATGAGGGTCGTTTCGACAAGGCCCTGGTAAATCTTGAACACTCGCTGGCTGATCTGGCTGACCTAGTCGATCGCCATACCGATGCCTGCGCCGTCCGCCGGAACCGCACAGTACATCGACTACAACGGTGTTACGAGAAGGCGGCGCGATGCTTCCAGCAAGTGCTCGAGGCACTCGACGTCTTTTCCGATCCCCTTCGGGAGGTGGCACTCGTGCCGGCCCGGCCGGCGCCATCCGCGCCGGCCAGGACCGTCAGGTTGGCTGCTGTTCAAAGCACCCCCCCGCCGGGTTGGTAGCTCTTCAAGAGCCGCCAACCCGATCAGTGCGCGTAACCCTCCAGCATCTCGGTGACCAGAGCTGCGATCGGCGAGCGCTCCGAGCGGGTCAGGGTGACGTGCGCAAACAACGGGTGCCCCTTCAGCTTCTCGATCACCGCTGCTATCCCGTCATGCCGGCCAACGCGGAGGTTGTCCCGTTGCGCGACGTCGTGGGTGAGCACGACTCGCGAGCCGGTGCCCAGCCGGGATAGCACCGTGAGCAGCACGTTGCGCTCCAGGGACTGCGCTTCGTCGACGATGACGAAGGCATCGTGCAGTGACCGGCCGCGGATGTGAGTTAGCGGCATTACCTCAAGCATCCCCCGGTCGATCACTTCATCGATGACGTGCGGCGAGGCGATCGCACCTAAGGTGTCGAATACGGCCTGCGCCCAGGGCTGCATCTTCTCGTTTTCGCTCCCGGGCAGGTAGCCCAGATCCTGGCCGCCCACGGCATACAGCGGCCGGAAGACGATGACCCGGCGGTGCGCGCCGCGCTCCATCACGGCTTCCAAGCCCGCGCACAGTGCAAGCGCCGACTTACCGGTTCCCGCCCGGCCACCAAGGGACACGATGCCGACATCGGGATCTAACAGTAGATCCAATGCGATGCGCTGCTCAGCCGAGCGGCCGCGCAGACCGAACGCCTCGCGGTCCCCTCGCACCAACCGGACCCGCTTGTCGGGGGTGATCCGGCCTAGCGCGGTCGCCGTCCCAGCAAGCAGCCGCACACCGGTGTTGCAGGGCAATCCGGCGGCTTCAAGATGCTCACCGAGATCGGCAACGCCCTCCTTGTAAATCTCATCAAGCACCGAAGGGTCGACGTCGACGTCGGTCATGCCGGTCCAGCCTGACGGCACCACGTCTTGCGCGCGGTACTCGTCCGCGGCCAATCCCACCGCGCCCGCCTTGACCCGCAGGGGCATGTCTTTGGTAACCAAGGTGACGTTGCGACCGTCTGCAACCAGGTTCAACGCGCAGGCGAGGATGCGGGAGTCGTTGCTGTCAGTGCGGAATCCAGAGGGCAGCACGGACGGATCACAGTGGTTCAACTCGACACGCAGCGTGCCACCCAGGTCGCCGATCGGAACAGGTGCGTCCAACCGGCCGTGCGTCCGGCGTAGATCATCCAACAGCCGCAGCGCCTCGCGGGCGAACCAGCCAAGTTCCGAGTGATGCCGCTTGCCTTCCAGTTCTCCAATCACCACAAGTGGCAACACCACTTCGTGTTCGTCGAATCGGCTGAGCGCCCACGGGTCAGACAGCAGGACCGACGTGTCCAGCACGTAAGTGCGAATTCCGGGGGCGGTGGAGTGTGGCGAGCGAGAGGCGATCACGGCAGCTCCCTGGCGTGCGCGGCACCCGCGCCCGCGTGTCGGTGGGCCGGCCGGCCTCTGGTTGATCGCCTCCGCAGCGCCCTGGAGCGCCTAGCGGAACCGACCACGAGGGCCGGGTGCCGACCCTCCCGTGCTTGCCGTGAGCGGTGTACCCGCCCGATCGACATCAGCCACGACCAGGGCCTCCCGTAGCGAAACGCGTCGAGCACGTCCCGCTGTCACCGCACGGTACCGTCCAGAACGGCCTGGGAAAAGGCTCCTCACCGCGTAAGACTGTTAGTAGACTGTTACGCCTGTCACGAACCGTCGATTCTCTCAGCACGCAGCGTCGAGGGAATCAGCGGCTCATCCAGCAGCCGCCGGAATCGCTGGCTCAGTGACTGCCCTGGTGGGCGGGCATCCAGCCAGCTGTGCAGCAGCCGATATCCCTCGACGTAGGTGGTGGTGTAGGCCCGCCACAGCGGGTCGGACAGGAAGCGCACCATCTGCCGGGCGCGTGGCTCGGGCACCAGGAGCCAGCGCTGCAGGTAGGTTTGCACGTCTGCCTGGTCAGCCCCCCGATCATGCAACATCAGCGCGGCGTCCTGGCGGACACCGAGCAGGCCCGCCGACGCCACCTCAAGGCGCTCGGCGAGCTCGCCATCCATGCGTAGTCCTAGATCGTGCAGGATCTCCGCAGACCACGGACCCCACCCAGGGCCGACGCTGGCCAGTAACCCGAGGTCGGCCAGGCCCTCGGCCATCAGGCACTGCGGCGTGTTGACGAGGAAGATGGTGTGCTCGGCCTGATGGTCGCGGCGCACCAAGCCAGCCTCCTTGCGGCAATGCTCGGTGTGGTGTCCTGGGTAGGACTCGTGCGCGACCAGATGCGGTAGTTGCCCCATCCGGTGCCCGAGGTCTGCATTGATCGCTACCCGAGAGTGGAAGTCACCGAGGTAATAGTTGAACCCGCTCCACGGCTTGTCGGTGACAACCTCGTAGTGCACGGTCTCTTCCGGGGGCAGCTCGAAATCTGTCCGTACCCTATCGCGCAAGGCACTGGACAGTGCCTGCACGGCGGTCTCAAGCCGCTCCGGCGGGATTTCGTCGCGGTTGCGGTAGCTGGCCAATCGATCAGCCAGTGGATCGCCACCCGGCAGCAACTCCTCGATCTGGCTATGCGCCTGGCGGTAAGTATCGGGATCACCCGGCTCGATGGCGACATCGAAGTACGCCGCCACCTCGTCGACGAACCCGACGTGCTGCCCGGCCAATACCCTCCCGCTGCACTCGAGGGCGGTCAGATGGGCCGCCAGGAACTGGGTCCGTGGTCCGGGCAGGCCACAGGCAGGCAACTCGGCGCGCAGCTCGCCCGCCCGTCGGGCCAGTGCGGCTGGATCGGGCATCGGCTCGTTGTCCGCTTGCCGGCGCAGCGCCGGATCGCCGGTGTAGGAGTCGACAAAACCCTCAACAAGGCGATCGAACCGCAAACCGAGCAGCAAGTACTCCCGAACCAGGTCCATGGGTGGGGAGTATCCCTCTCCGAGCGCGGTACCGCGTTGACGTGGCACCTGAGCGGGCATTACGACCCAAACCGCCGGTGCCGGGCGGTGTAGTCACGCAGCGCGCGGAGGAAGTCGACCTTGCGAAAAGCCGGCCAGTACGCATCGCAGAACCAGAACTCCGAGTGCGCCGACTGCCACAGCAGAAAACCGGATAGCCGTTGCTCGCCTGAGGTGCGGATCACCAGATCCGGGTCAGGCTGCCCAGAGGTGTAGAGATGCTCGGCGATGTGCTCGACGTCGAGGACTTCGGCGAGTTCCTCCATGGTGGTCCCGGCTTCAGCGTGTTTGAGCAGCAACTTGCGCAACGCGTCGGCGATCTCCTGTCGGCCGCCGTAACCGACCGCGACGTTGACCGCCAGGCCCGGCCGATCTCGGGTCCGAGCCGCCGCGCTGGTCAGCCGCTGCGCCATCTCCGACGGCAACAAGTCCAGCGCCCCCACTACCCGCACCCGCCAGGGCGTGTCCGGGGCGCAGAGCTTGTCGACGACATCGGCGATGATGTCCAGCAGCGGGGCCAGCTCACCTGGTGGCCGGTTGCGCAAGTTGTCCGGAGACAGCAACCAGAACGTGGCGATCTCGACACCGGTTTCCCGGCACCAGCCCAGCAACTCGACCAGTTTGGCGGCTCCGACTCGGTGGCCGTCGCTGACGTCGGCGAACCCGGCCTCCTTGGCCCAGCGCCGGTTGCCGTCCATGATGACCGCGACGTGGCGGGGAAGGTTTCCAGTCCCAAGCTGGCGGGCGAGCCGCCGCTCGTACACCGCATAGACGAGGTCTTGCAGCCTCACAAGGCCGGAAGGCTACGCCCGGCGCCGGACCCACATTCACGAGCCTCGGCGAGGTCATCAAGCGCCGCATGATCCCTGCTGAGTGCGGGTCAGGGAGTCTTGACCAGCGCCATCACAAACCCGTCGTACCCCTTGACGCCCACCGTCTGGATGGCCGTTGCACTCACCGACGGATCAGCGGAGACGGTCTCGATCAATCGGCGGGTGCCCTGCACCGCCGAGTTATCGCTGCCGGCGTCGAGCACGGCGCCACCTCGCACCACATTGTCCACGATGATCAGGCCACCGGGCCGGGTAAGGCCGACGGCGGCGGCGAAGTAGTCGGCGTTGTGCTCCTTGTCCGCGTCAATGAACACCAGGTCGAAGGGCTCGGCCCGGCCGCTGCTGCGCTCCTGGGCCAGCTGCGGCAAAGTGTCCAGGGCCGGGCCGACCCGCACCTGCACCAGATCGGCGAAACCGGCCTTAGCGATGTTGGCGCGTGCTACCTCGGCATGCCGTGGCTCGCTTTCCAACGTGATCAAGCGGCCGTCCGGTGGCAACGCCCGGGCCAGCCAGATGGCGCTGTATCCCGCCAGCGTGCCGATCTCCAGGATGCGGCGGGCGCTGATCAGGGAGGCGAGCAGGTTCAACAACTTGCCCTGCGGCGGCGACACCGCGATCGCCGGCAGGCCGGCCGCGTCACTGGCCGCAAGGGCAGCATGCAAAGCATTGTCGGCGTCATTATCAGTGTCACTATCAATCAAGACACCAGTGAAGTACTCGTCCACCGCTATCCACTGCCGCTGGCTCATAGCGACCCAGACTAGAGCTCAGGGCCGCGTGCCCGCAGGTCGTCGACAGTAGCCATAGCTTGCTTGAGCTCACCGAGCCACTGCTGAGCGTGCTTGCCCACTAACCGCACCGCCCAGGCCAGTGCCTCCGAACGGGAGCGCGCCACGCCGGCATCGACGAGGGTGTCGAGCACCAGCCGCTCAGGCTGCCGGAGCCGGGTCATCACCGGCACTGACAGGGTGGTGAACAACTCCTCGGTGCCGCCTAGGCGGGCACCCCAGGCCACCTTGCGGCGGTACCGGTGCTCGGCTTGCCGGGCAATCTCGATCCGCTCGTCGCGGGTGGCTTCCCGGAACCGGCTGATCCGGCCGGCCTCAGCGGCGGCGCGTTCGGCCTCGTCGGTGAACTCCTCGTCCAGCGCGGGCAGCTGCCCGACCACGATGATCTCCTCGCGATCCACGCTGATCTCCGGCTCGCCGGAAAACCAGCCATCCGGCAACCGCCCCCTGAACCATGCCTTGGCATCGTCGGCCGACGGGAGATCGGCTTGTTGCCAGCCGCCCCGCCCGTGCCACTGGCCGCCGGAACGCATCCCGTGCGCCCTTCCCCGTCCCGCCATCGCGCCATCCTCTCACTCCATCTACACGCAACAAATTACATCATTACTACGTTGCAGTGTCGAGAGATTCGGTTCGCCCTCGCCGGCGACGACACAGTCGGCGGCGCCTGACGCTTGACCTTGATCATGACGCGCTTTGTCGGCGACGGCGTCCAGCCAGGACAGCAGGCGTAGCGAGGTTCAGGAATGCCTGGAACCTCGCCATGGCTCGGTGCCGGGCTGTGAGGAGGGTTACCGGGGCGGGCGAAGTTGGGCTTGCAGGTCGTCGGCAGAGGTCACTGGCCGGTCACAGACGAACCCGCGGCAGACGTAGGCAGCCGGTACACCCGAAATCAGGTCACGACCCGCGAGCATCGGGCGCTGGGCTCCCGGTTCGCCGGCCAGCACCACCGCCGCGCCGGGTGCTGCCCACCGAGCCCGAGCTTCCAGCTCCGCACGGGCCGCATCTCCGGCTGCACCGATCACGGCCACCTGGATCGGTCCCTGGGCCAGCCCCTCGGCAACGGTTAACCAGTGACCGGCGGCCTGCGGTGCCTTAGCCGGCACCATGCCGGCTCGCGCCACCGAGGCCTCGGCCGCGGAGCGACACTCCTCGGAGCCGGTCAGCGCTGAAGCGGTCAGCAAGGCACCGGCAATCGCCGACGCGCCCGCCGGGGTGGCGTTGTCGATTGAGTTGGCGGGGCGGCGAAACAGCACCTCGGCATCGTTTGCCGTATCGAACCAGGCACCGGCATGGTCGGGGTCGGCGAAGTGCTGCTGGGCCAGCTCCAGCACCGGAAGCGCGGCGTCGTACCAGCGTTCCGCGCCGGTGACTTGATGCAGCCCGAGCAGCCCCTCAACGAGCCAAGCGTGGTCGGCGAGCACCCCTGCGGCGGTGCCGGCTACGCCGTCGCGAGAGCTGCGACGCAGCCGGCCATCGACCAGGTGCGTGCCCAGCATCAACTCCGCCGCGGCGGCTGCGGCGCCGATCCACTCCGGACAGCCAAACACGCCGCCGGCCTCAGCCAGGGCAGTGATCGCCATCCCGTTCCACTCCGTGACCACCTTGTCATCCCGGCCAGGCTGCGCTCGGGCGGACCGCGCCTCCAGCAGCGTGGCGCGTACCCGTTCCCAGCGATCGGCATCATCGGGGTCGGCGGGTAGCTGCAACACCGAGGTGCCGTGCTCAAAGGTCCCGGCCTTCGTCACCAGCAGCAGCGTCGCGGCCCACTCACCGTCGGTGCTGCCGAGCACGTCGATGAGCTGCCGCGGTGTCCACACGTAGGTGGCACCTTCCTGACCATCGGTATCGGCATCCAGTGAGGCGGCGAAACCACCCTGCTCGGTGCGCAGCCCGTCGAGCAGGAACGCCGCAGTCTGCTCAGCGACCCGGCGCGCGGCAGCTGATCCGGTCAGCCGGGCCAGGTGTGTGTAGACACGCAGCAGCAATGCGTTGTCGTAGAGCATCTTCTCGAAATGCGGGACTACCCAGGCTGCGTCAACGGAGTAGCGCGCGAATCCCCCGGCGAGCTGGTCATAGATCCCACCTCGGGCCATCGCCTCGCAGGTGCGCTGCGCCATGGACAGCGCCGGCTGCGAGCCGGTGCGCTCGTGATGGCGGAGCAGGAACTCCAGCAACATCGACGGCGGGAACTTCGGCGCGGTACCGAATCCACCATGCCGCTCGTCGAACTCGGCGACCAGCTTGTCGACCGCGCTGGCCAGCACCGCCTCGTCTACCGCAGACTCGGTGAGCGGCGCGGCCCGCTGGGAAAGCTGATCGGCGATGCGCTTGGCCGCTTCGCGGACCTGGTCGCCGCGGCTATCCCAGGCCTGGCGCACGGCCACCAGCAGCTCGGGGAAGCCGGGCATGCCATGCCGCGGAGCAGGCGGGAAATACGTACCGCAGTGAAATGGTTCCCCGGTGGGCGTCAGGAAGCAGGTCATCGGCCATCCGCCATGGCCGGTCATCGCCTGGGTCGCCTCCATGTAAACGGCGTCGACGTCCGGACGTTCCTCCCGGTCCACCTTGATGTTGACGAAGTTGGCGTTCATGACCGCAGCGATTTGCTCATTGTCAAACGACTCGTGCGCCATGACATGGCACCAGTGACATGCGGCGTACCCGATGGACAGCAGTACGGGCACATTACGCTTGGCCGCTTCGGCGAACGCTTCATCACACCACGGCCACCAGTCGACCGGATTGTTGGCGTGCTGCAGCAGGTACGGGCTGGTGGACGTCGCGAGCCGGTTCCCCATGTGACTATCTTCCCTGGCTGGCTAGCCGGACGGAACCGTCACTCCTCACGAATGCCAGCATCACGGGTGCCAACATCCCCGCTATCAGCGCCGGGCTCCTTATCAAAGGACTGCGGCACCCGGCGCAAATGCTTGTTCATCGAACGCACCAGCAGGGCTACGGCGAGGAAAAATAGCAGCAGCACCACCAATGCCTCCGGCGCGGCCTTTCCGTAGTCCTCGCCCTGCCCACCGGGATCCGGTGTCGGTGGTTGCCCGAGCGTCTCGACCCCAGTCACCGCCGAGAACCCGGAACCGGCCGACAATTCCGCTGGCAACAACAAGTTCACGCGAGCACCCGCTCCCGGACACCGGAGAACAGGTCGTCTTCTGGCAGCGTGGTATCCACCAGCGAACGGGCCAGCTCGTATTCCTCCGTCGGCCACAACTGCGCCTGCAGCGCGTGCGGCACCGCGAACCACCGGCTCGCTGGGTCGATCTGAGTTGCGTGCGCCCGCAGCGCCTCATCCCGCACCGGGAAGTACTCGGCACACTCCACCTGGGTGGTCACCCGCTCCATGACGTCCGGCTTGGATGCATCCCACTTGTCCAACCACTCGCCGAACGGCGACTCCTTACCGGCGGCGAGCAGTGCGTCGTGGAACAGTTGCATCCGCTTGCGGGTGAAACCGTGCGAGTAGTACAGCTTCAGCGGCTGCCACGGCGGTCCCGCATCCGGGAAGCGCTCGGGGTCACCTGCGGCCTCGAACGCGGCCACCGACACCTCGTGGCAGCGGATGTGGTCAGGATGCGGGTAGCCGCCCTTCTCGTCGTATGTGACCACCACGTGCGGCCGGAATTCGCGCATCACCCGCACCAGATCACGGGTTGGTCCCTCCAGCGGGACGACCGCGAAGCATCCTTCCGGCAGCGGCGGGGGCGGATCACCTTCAGGCAGGCCGGAGTCGATGTAGCCCAACCAGTGGTGCTGCACGCCCAGAATCTGCGCGGCACGCGCCATCTCCTGGCGCCGGGTTGCGCGCATCTGCGCCGGGTGCTCCGCAAGGTCAGCAGGCTCGAACGAGGGGTTCAGGATGCTGCCTCGTTCACCGCCCGTGCAGGTGACGACCATCACCTGGTGGCCCTCAGCGACGTATCGAGCCATCGTGGCCGCGCCCTTGCTCGACTCGTCATCGGGATGCGCGTGCACCGCCATCATTCGCAGCTGCTCAACCATGGATGACTGCTCATCCCTTCTCCACGCCGCCTGCCCCAGCGATGGAATGCCCATTGGTGAACCATTGTTACCGCCCGGTCTGACAGTTACCTCGGTGACCCGTCATAGCTGGCATCCGGTAAGTGGCCATCAGGGAGGTGTAACGCCGTGACCGCTGGCCAGCTTCCCGAAGGCCGCTACGGGCGCCGCGCCACGAGCAGCCACCGCTGGGCCATTGCGGTCGGGCTGGCCATCGCGATCCTCCTCGGGCTGGTAGTGGCGGTGATCGGTTACCGCAACCTGGGCACGACACCGATTCAGGCTCAAACAGTGAGCTTTACCTTGCTACCGGGCAATGCCGTGCAACTGCGGTTCAGCGTGGTCCGGGACGACCCATCGCAGGCGGCGGTGTGCATTGTGCGCGCGCGCTCGCTCGATGGCGAGGAGACCGGACGCAAGGAGGTCTACGTGCCGCCGGCGGGGGGATCGGTTGTGCTGTCCACCGTGGTGCAGACATCCCGGCCGCCGGTGGTCGCTGATGTCTACGGGTGCTCCTTCCAGGTCCCCGCGTACCTGGTTCCTACCTAGTTTCACAGCCGCACTACTGAGGTTTTTATAACCCTGCTGAGCAGGCACTTTTCGGAGTCCGTCACCCGTTAGGCTGAGGCCGAACCGGACACATCGTGTTACCGTGGAGGGTACGCACGGCCCCGGGGCAGGGCCGTGTTTTTCCGTTCCGGCCGCTGGCTGTCATGTCAGTGGTGCGGTTCGGTCCGCCCCGCACTAGCGGACGTCGGATCTGAGGAGGAGTGATGACCGTGAGCGAGACCCAGGTGACCTGGTTGACCCAGGAAGCCTACGACCGGCTTAAGCATGAACTCGACGAGCTGGTCGCTAACCGCCCTGTCATTGCCGCGAAGATCAACGACGCCCGTGAGGAAGGCGACCTCAAGGAGAACGGCGGTTACCACGCCGCCCGCGAGGAGCAGGCGCAACTCGAGGCCCGGATCCGCCAGCTGCAGGAGTTGTTACGGGTTGCCAAGGTCGGTGGTGCTCCGGCCGAGTCGGGCGTTGCAGCGCCTGGAATGGTCGTCACGGTTCGGTTCCAGGATGACGACGAGACCGAGACCTTCCTACTCGGCTCGCTGGAGGAAGTGGCCCACGGCGACCTCGAGGTTTACTCGCCGAACTCGCCTTTGGGTAAGGCGATCATCGGGGCACATGAAGGCGAGGACCGCCACTACGAGCTACCTAACGGCGGCTTGATGACCGTCGCCGTCGTCAAGGCCGAGCCTTTCCGGGGCTGACGCCATCCCTTTGTGGCGGTGAGCCATTCGGAGCCCGCTGGGAGCTGATACGGACCTCACAGCACTGACCTCACTGCACCACCTGGTAACCCGCCGCATCGAGGTCGGTGATCAAGGCTGCGCAGTGTTCCGGGCCCCGCGTCTCTAAGCTCAACGCGACTACTGCATCGCCGACCGGGAGCCGGCCGGCGATGCGAGTGTGCGCCACATCGACCACGTTGGCACCCGAGGCGCCAATTCGCGCCAGCAGTCTGGCCAGCTCGCCGGGCCGGTCGGGCACGGTCACGCGCAGCGCTAGAAACCGGCCGTCCACGGTCAGCCCGCGCCGGATGATGTGCATCAGCAGGAGCGGGTCGACGTTGCCGCCGGACAGCACAGCGGCAACGGGACCGGGGAAGCGCGCAGATGACTCCAGTAGCGCCGCCACCGCAGCTGCGCCGGCTGGCTCGACCAGCATCTTGGTGCGCTCCAAGCACAGCAGCAACGCCTGGGACAGCGCCTCCTCCCCCACCGTGATGACCTCATCGACCAGGGCTGACACGTGGGCGAAGGTGACCGCCCCCACCTCAGACACAGCGATTCCGTCGGCCATGGTGTGCCGGCAGCGCAACCGCACCGGCGACCCGGCGGCCAGCGATGCCGGCCAGACGGCGGCTGCCTCGGCCTGCACTCCGATCACCCGGATCTCGGGCTTGACGCCTTTCACTGCGGCGGCGATCCCGCCGACCAGCCCACCACCACCGGCGGGCACCAGCACGGTGGCAACGTCGGGTAGCTGCTCGAGTACTTCGAGGCCAACTGTGCCCTGCCCGGCCAGCACGTCAGGATGATCGAACGGGTGGATGAACACCGCCCCGGTTTTCTCGGCGAACGCCTGGGCTCTGGCGAGGGACTCTTCCACTACGTCACCGACGAGGTGGACCTGCGCACCGTATCCCCGGGTGGCTGACACCTTGGGAAGCGACGCACTCACCGGCATGTACACCGTGGCGGCGGTGCCCAGCATCGCCGCCGCCAGAGCCACCCCTTGCCCATGGTTGCCGGCGCTGGCCGCCACCACCCCGCGGGCCCGCTCATCCGCAGAAAGGGCATGAATCCGGGCATATGCACCGCGAATCTTGAACGAACCCGTGCGCTGCAAATTTTCACACTTAAGATGGACAGGGATGCCACAGCGTTGTTCGAGCACTTCGGAATGGCGCAGCGGCGTGCGCCGGATGATACCGTGCAGGGTCTCCCGAGCAGTCCTGATCTTGTCAATGTCGACCAGCTCCATAATCGGCGATCCTGCCAGCTAGCCGGACGCGGTGTGACAATTGTTCACCGTGTGACAGCTGCACACGCCCGAGAGCGCGGGAGTAAGGTCCAGGTAAGTATGCGAGGAGGTGTGATGGAGCGCCGCTGGCTGCCGGTCGTGGTCACCGCGGGAGTGGCTGCGTTACTCGCGGTCGCGGCCGTGCTCACCGCCGACCGAGCGGGCTGCGCCGAGCCGGGTAGCTACGTGCGGACACCCGGTGGTATCCAGCTCGTGGGCGGGTGTCTTAACAGTGCCGACCTGCCCGTGGCACCTCCCCAGCCAGTCCACCACCCGGCACCCCCGACCAAACCGCCCGCAGGCGACTAGCCCCCGCCACCGGTCTATCGAGGTCCTCGCCTCCGGCCTATCGGGGCGCTAGCCAAGCGCCGAGCGCAGGTCGTCGATGAGGTCGTCAGCGTCCTCGATGCCCACGGAAAGGCGGACCAGATCGGGGGGGACCTCCAGCTGGGTCCCCGCCGTGGAGGCATGCGTCATCCGTCCCGGGTGCTCGATCAGCGACTCCACTCCGCCCAGTGATTCGGCAAGGGTGAACAACCGGGTTCCGGCGCACACCGCCAACGCCGCCGCGGCACCACCGCGCACGGTGAACGACACCATCCCGCCGAACCGGCGCATCTGTTTGGCGGCCACCTCATGGCCGGGATGGGTATCCAGGCCGGGATAATGCACGTCACCGACCGCCGGATGCATCTGCAGCGCCGCGACCACCCGCTCGGCGTTGTCGCAGTGCCGTTCCATGCGCACCGCCAGCGTCTTGATCCCGCGCAGGGTCAACCACGCATCGAAGGGCCCGGGCACCGCACCGGCACTCTTCTGCAGGAAGGCCACCTGATCGTCCACTGTGGCGTCATCAGTGATCAGTGCACCACCGATCACGTCCGAGTGGCCCCCGAGGTACTTGGTGGTCGAGTGCAGTACCACATCGGCACCCAGCCCCAGGGGCGCCTGCAGGTAGGGGGTGGCAAAGGTGTTGTCCACCACCAGGCGGGCACCGGACTCGTGGGCGATACCGGCCAGGCCCGCGATGTCCGCGATGGTGAGCAACGGGTTGCTCGGCGTCTCGCACCACAGCACGCGGGTCGTCGGACGCATCGCAGCCCGGACCGCACCCAGATCGGACTGCGACACGGCGGTGTACTCGATCCCCCAGTCCCGCAACACCTTGTCAATCAGGCGGAAAGTGCCGCCATAGGCGTCGTCAGGAATGACAAGGTGATCCCCCGGCCGGCAGATCGCCCGCAGCAGCACGTCGGTGGCGGCCATCCCGGACGCGAAGGCACGCCCGAAGCGGCCGCCCTCGAGCGCGGCCAGGCAGGTTTCCAGGGCTGTGCGAGTCGGATTGGCCCCGCGGGAGTACTCGTACCCGTTACGAAGCTGGCCCACGCCGTCTTGGGCGAAAGTCGAGGTGGCATGGATCGGCACGATCACCGACCCACTGTGCGGATCCGGATCCTGGCCGGTGTGGATTGCGCGGGTGGCAAATTCGGTCACTTCCCCAGCCTCCGATCCTGTGTACCACTGACCTCGCCGCTGGCCTCATTCGCCGGCTTGCCGGCGTGACCAGTCGCCGGCTTGCCGGCGTGACCAGTCGCCGGCTTGCCGACCTTGACCACCACCGTTCCCACGATCTTGTCGGCGAAAGTCTGCCGCTTGCTGTCGTGCAACGGCCACAGGAAACCGACGCCGAAGTCCACAACGTGCCAGATTTGGCGAGCAACCGCCCAACCGAAGCCCACTGGTTGGCCCGTCTCGATCGAGAGAAGCTTGGTGGCCGCCAGCCGGCGACCGACACTGCGGCCTGTGGTGCCCTGCAAGTAACCGCAATTCCAGGTACCAAAACCCAGCAACCCCAGATAAGCCGAGGCACTGATCACCAGGCGCCATCCCGTGCCGTCGGTGTGGGCAGCAACAGACAGCAGCACGATCAGCACGGCGACCGGCGCGACGCAGTCGATGCAGAAACTGATCGTCCTCAACCTGAAGCTTGCCAGCGGTGCGGGTAGGGCCGCGGGGCGCGCGGTTCCGGGTGAGGCCGGCGACGGCACGGCTAGCTTGCCGGTATCGCAGGGCGCCGGATTGGGATGCCGTACCGATTGATCATGCTGGTGAGAGATTCGGCCGAATTGCGGTGGCGGTACCGCGTACTGCGCTGTTGGGAGTTGCTTCGGGTGTTCCCACTGAGGGGGACGGTTAGGGGGTGGTGGCGGGGGCGTCGCAGGCCTGGCCGGCAAGCTCTTGGCCGGCTGTGGGTCAGCGGAGCGGTCGGGCCAGGTTGGCGCCTCCGACTCCGGGAGGGGTTTCGGATAACGCTGCTGCGAAGTCGTCATCGGTTCGAACCCCTCACTAGGCGCCCTGGCGCAGTTGTGCGTGGTCACGCTAGCGGATCCGATCACCCTGTGTTCAACGCCCGGCCAGGAACCCGAGCACGTCTTGGCGGGTTACCACCCCCGCTGGTTTGCCGTCAATCAGCACCATCGCGCCGTCGGCGTCGGCCAAGGCTTGCATGAGCGATCCGATCGGCTCGCCCCCGCCGATAGTCGGCAATGGCTGCGCCATGTGCCCCTCGATCCGGTCGGCGAGTTGCGCCTCTCCGGCGAACAGCGCCTGCAGCAGCGCACGCTCGTTGACTGCGCCGATCACCTCGGCCGCCATCACCGGCGGCTCGGCCGCAACCACGGGCAGCTGCGATACCCCGAACTCGCGCATGATCATGACAACCTCGGCGACCGTCTCGTTCGGGTGGGTGTGCACCAGCTTGGGAATCGCGCCGTCCTTGCCCATCAGTACATCCGAGACGCTCGCTCCCGATGAGTCTGGGGACAGGAAACCGTGCGATGCCATCCAGGAGTCGTTGAACACCTTGCTCAGATAGCCGCGCCCACCATCAGGGAGCAACACGACGATCACGGAGTCGGCAGCGGCCCTAGCCGCGACGCGCAGCGCGCCGACCACTGCCATCCCGCCGGATCCACCGAGCAGCAGGCCCTCCTCCCGGGCCAGGCGGCGGGTCATGGTGAACGAGTCGCCGTCTGAGATTGGGATGACCTCATCGCAGACAGCGCGGTCGTAGGTGCTGGGCCAGAAATCCTCTCCGACACCTTCCACCAGGTAGGGCCGGCCGCTGCCACCGGAGTACACCGAACCCTCCGGGTCGATGCCGACAACCTGCACCTGGCCGTTGCTGACCTCTTTGAGGTAGCGCCCAGCCCCGGAGATGGTTCCACCGGTGCCGATCCCAGCGACGAAATGGGTGATCCCGCCTTGGGTCTGTGCCCACAGTTCGGGGCCGGTGCTGTGATAATGACTGGCGGGGTTGTCCGGGTTCGAGTACTGATCAGGCTTCCATGCCCCGTCGATCTCTCCGACGAGCCGGTCCGACACGGAGTAATACGAGTCGGGATGATTGGCCGCGACGGCGGTGGGGCACACCACCACGTCTGCCCCGAAGGCCCTGAGTACTTCGAGCTTGTCCTGGCCGACTTTGTCCGGGCAGACGAACAGGCACCGGTAGCCCTTACGTTGAGCGACGATCGCCAGTCCAATGCCGGTATTGCCCGACGTGGGCTCAACGATCGTGCCACCCGGGCGCAACTGACCTGATCGCTCCGCAGCCTCCACCATCCGCAGCGCGATCCGGTCCTTCACACTGCCCCCAGGGTTGAAGTACTCCACCTTTGCCAAGACCAGGGGCGCGACGTCCCGAGCGACGGCGTTGAGCCGCACCAGGGGGGTGTTGCCGACCAGTTCGATGACGTGCTCGGCGTAGTTCACGAAGCGCTCCTGCCGGGGATAAGGTTGCACGCACCAGCCCGCAGCGCGTTGCCGAGCCTCAAGGCGTATATCAGAAGTATGGACGTCACTCAGCGCGGCGCGGCGTCGAGGAGGCCCTCCGCACTGCACCATCTGCTGCGTACGACCGCCGTTGTGGTCGGTGCTACCGGCGCAACGGCGGGCGCCGCCTACGGCGTGCTGAGCCAGCAGGGGCGGTGGGCGCGCCGCAACATCGTGATCCCGGGCTGGCGCCCGTTCCACGCCGATGGGGTTTACCTGCCGGACGGCAGCGGTCCGCACCCTACGGCGACCTCCACCTTTCCCGGGGTGATCCGGATGGCAATGCTGGGTGACTCGCTGGCAGCCGGCCTCGGCGCGGACCTGCCCGAGCAGCTACCCGGTCCGGTGCTGGCTCGGGGACTGGCCCGAGAATGCAATCAACCGGCCCAGCTGGACACCTTCGCGATCTGTGGCTGCACCAGCCGGCGGCTCGGTGGCCAGGTGGACACTGTCCTGCTCGATCCGCCGCAGGTAGCGATAATCATGATCGGGGCCAACGACGTGACCCGGCGAATGTCGCCACGCGAATCGGCAAAGCTGCTCGGCAACGCGGTCTCCAGGCTGCGCGCCGCGGGCAGCATCGTGATCGTCGGCACCTGCCCGGATCTGGGCACAATCCGACCGATCCCGCAGCCGCTGCGCACTCTCGCTCATACCTCCAGCCTGACGATGGCCCGCCACCAGCGGGAGGCCGTAGACCGCGCCGGCGGTGTGACCGTGCCACTGGCGCAGCTACTCGCTCAGGATTTCCGTACCTATCCCGACACCCTGTTCAGCCGGGATCGCTACCACCCGTCGTCCGCTGGCTACGCCGCTGCCTGCGCCGTTCTGCTGCCGGCGATCTGCTCCGCGCTCCGCGTTGGGTGCTCTTCAAGTACCACCAACCCGCCTTTTTGCGGTCCGTAACCGCTACCAACGTCGGACCAGCTGCGTGCCCGGTGCGAGCTTCCGAAATAGCGCGGCTATCCGGCAACGCGGTTGGTAGTGGCTAACAGGTTGGTAGTGGTTAACAGCACGACGCACCGCGGTTGGCGGTACTTGAAGAGCACCCAAACGACACGGGCCCGGCCACCCGTAGTGGGTGACCGGGCCCGTGCAGCGTGAAGGTGGCTAGTCGTTCTGGAAGTAGGACAGCAGGCGCAGGATCTCCAGGTATAGCCAGACCAGGGTGACCGTGAGGCCAAAGGCGATGTACCAGGCGGTCTTTTCCGGTGCACCCGACCGGATCGCCTGGTCGGCGGCGTCGAAGTCGAGCAGGAAGCTGAACGCCGCGATTCCGATACACACCAGGCTGAAGATGATCGCCAGCGCGCCACCGCTGCGCAGACCGAGGCCTACACCTTGGGTGAAGAAACCTGCGATGAGGTTCACCAGCATCAGGCCGACAACCCCGATCAGGGCGCCGGTCAGCCACTTGGTGAACCGCGGCGTGACTTTGACCGCGCCGGTCTTGTACACCACCAGCATCCCGGCGAACACCAGTACGGTGCCGGCCACTGCTTGCGGCACGATAGAAGCGCCCCAGCGGTTTGCCACATACGTGCCAAGGACACCGCTGATCCCGCCGAGAAAGACCCCCTCGACCGCAGCGTAAGCAAGGATCAAAGGCGGACTGATCGCCTTCTTGAACGTGATCACCAAGGCAAGCACGAAACCGACCAGGGCAGCGGGCAGGGTGAGCCCCCACAGCCCGCTGAAGTAAGTGGCCGCGCCGGCCGCAACCAACACCGCCAGCGTGATACTCGTCTTGGTCACCACATCGTCGACCGTCATCGGTCGCGTGGTCGGTAGGGCGCCGCCATAACCTGCGGGCGCCGAGTCGAAACCCGCATAACCGCCAACCCCCACGGGGAGATTGCGGAATGTGGGATTACTGGTAGAGCGCACCGTTTCCCTCCTGATGGGCAGTGCAGGTCGTCACCGGACTCAACGCGCGAGAGGCAAGTCTGGTTCCCGGTCGAGTGACGCGGACCTTACCGCCGCCAGATGACATGCCAACAAGCGAGCACGATCGTTAGATGGCAAAGGAACAAGCGAGCACGATCGGTGCGCGTTACTGTGCAGGGATAAGGCGCCCGGACTCACATCGAGCGCGGAGGTGGCGATGGACTGGTGGGGCTGGGTGATCCTCGCGCTTGTGGTGCTCCTTGTCTTGATCACGCTCGCCGCTGTGGTGCAACGCAGGAGAAGGCGGGGCGGTGTGATCGGATTGGGCGGTTCGGGCCGCAGTGATCGGCGGTGACCACGCCAGCTCCCGCACTCGTGCTGCGGGCCAGTGAACTGATCGGCCGCCCGGTAGTCACCCTCGGTGGCGAGCTCATCGCCGAGATCAAGGACGTGGTGTTCGAGCGGGCCGGCGGTCGTATCGCGGGTTTCACGTTGCGGAATCCCGGATTGTTCAGTCGCTCGCGCAAAGATGCGTTGCCGTGGACTGGAGTGCACGGGTTAGGCCGCGACGCCGTGATGGTCGCCGATGAGACGGTCTTCATCCCCGCCAAGGAGCTGGCGCCGCGCAAGCAAGCCCGGAAAGCAGACGTGCTGCATGATCGCGTGCTTACAGACAACGGGCGCGACCTCGGTCGCGTGGTGGACGTGGTGCTGTACGGGGGAACCGGGTTGGAAGTGGTGGGCTACGAGGTGGAGGCCAGCGAGACGCTCGGAACGGCCGCGCAGCGGGTGCTGATTCCCTTACCGGACACGATGGCTGTTTCCGGCGAGCACCTCATCGTGCCCGCGGCAGCGACCGAATTCGTGTCTGAGGATCTGGCTGGATTCGGCGCAGCCGTGGATGCCTTCCGTAGCCGGTTACGGGAGGAAGCTAGCTGATGCTGTTCAGTCAGGCACGCAAGCGCACCGTAGTGAGCACCGCCACGGCAACGCGGGTGGCCAGGGTGGACGGATTCGTGGTGCTGCCTGGACCGGCCAGGGTCGCGCTGCTGCGGTTGGGCAAAGTCAGCGGCCACGGCACCCTGCTTGCGTGGGAAGACGTGCAAGGTTTCGGACCCGACGCGGTGACGGTGGCTACCGACGCAGTGATCCGGCCGCCACGCGACGATCTGGAACAGCGCGCCGAGGACAACGACCTCGACATTCTCGGTAAGCGGCTCCTGTCTGAGCAGGGCACCGAGCTTGGCACGGTGACCGACGTGGACTTCGATCCCGAAACAGGGGCGGTCACCTCGCTGATCACTAAGACGGACACTGTCGCCGGGCAACGGCTGATCGGTCTGGGCAGCTACGCGGCGGTGGTGTCCGCTTAGCCCGGCGAGTCGATCGCGAGATTCACCCAACCCGGCTTGGCATCTGCCCGGTACCGGTTAGGCACTTGGCGATGGCTTCGCGAATCCGTGCATTGCGTAGCGATAGTGCGCCACGGAGCCGCAGAGCACGCAGTTAGGGCTGTCGGCCACGTCAACGAAATTCCCATGCTGCATCGGTATCACCGGGCTCAACTGTGAACGCATGGTCGGATCAGTCAACCACGATCCAGCTCGGCATGCCCGCTGACCATTTGCGACGAGCTAGCACAGCTGGTCCGAGCAACTTTTAGCCAGGTAGGGCGACGCAACCGGGTGTCCGCTGATGCCTTGAGCGCAGGAGGACGATGCTGGCGGTTACGGCTAGCTGGCCACAATCATCGACCAGGCGGGAACCCATGCTTCAACCACCGGAGTTCGAGCGTGACCGTGGCCAGATTGACCCGGTGACGGAGAACCAATCCTCGGGTACGCCGAAACGAACCGGCGCAGCCGTCATCGCGGTCGGCGCCTCAGCTGGCGGTGTGGAGGCCCTCCAAGCGCTGGTCGCCGGGCTACCGGCTGAGCTGCCCGCAGCCGTACTGGTCGTCTTGCACATCCCCAGGCAAGCACCCAGCGCTTTGCCGGGCATCTTGCGTCGCGCTGGGAAGCTACCGGCGATAGCAGCTACGCATGGGATGCCAGCGCGGCCGGGCGTGATCTATGTTGCCCCCGCCGATCACCACCTGCTCATTCGTGACGGTCACCTGGAACTGTTAGTTGGGCCCACAGAAAACGGGCACCGGCCATTGATCGATCCGCTATTTCGCTCCGCAGCGTTAGCCTTCGCTGCCGGCGCAATCGGGGTGGTGCTGTCGGGCGCCCGGGATGACGGCGCTGCTGGGTTGACGGAGATCGTGAAACAAGGCGGGCAAGCCGTAGTGCAGGATCCTGCTGAAGCATTACAACGATCGATGCCCGCCTGCGCATTGGAACAAGTGCCGAGCGCGCACGTACTACCGGCGGCAAAGATCGGCACTTTGCTCGGCGAGCTGGTGAGTAAGGGTGCAGCGCCGATAACGCACAATCCCATCAATCCCCACCTTGCCGCTGAGAATGAGATCACCATGCTGGAACACAAAACCACCGATGAGCTGCAGTCCGCACGACCTTCGAGCTTTTCCTGCCCGAGCTGTGGAGTGTGCTGTTGGAGCTCAACGGCAAGTCGGAGGTCGTTTCGCGTTTCGCAAGGATCTGCGTCGGTCGGCCATCTTCGGCCGCAACGATCTGGTGCAGGATTCTCCCATTTCTAAGATCGACTTGCTGGTACGTCGCAACGTGCTGATGTATTTCAATGTGGAGACGCAATCGCGCATCCTGTCCTGGCCGCACTTTGCACTGGCCCAGGCCAGAGCGCTCTTCCTGGGCAAGGCGGAGATGCTGCTGCGTTCAGCGACGTCACGCTGTCCTACCGCCCTGTAGAGCTACGCCACTACATCGAACAAGCCCACATCGAGCGGCGAACCATCCGGGTAAGTGATGCCGACTACATT
>JAJPIR010000086.1 GCA_021324675.1 Actinomycetota bacterium | reverse complement strand
CGCTCGGCTGCCTGCTGGTCGATGTCGGTGACGATCACCTCAGCCCCGTGCTCGGCGAATTCCAGCGCGGTCGCCCGGCCGATGCCGCTGCCACCACCGGTGATCACCACCAGCGTGTCGGCGAAGCGGGGCCGCTCGCGCTCGGCCCGCCAGGCACGGCGCAGGCCGCGGGCTTGCGCGCCGCCTTCGGTGTAGTCGATCAGTTCGCTCGCGCAGCGGGCCACGGCGTGCGGGTGGGTGCGCGGAAGCCAATGGCCGGCTGGCAGCTTCCGCACCGCCAAGTTGGGTACCCAACGGGCGATGTCCGTCTGCAGCGAGAGTGAGACGAACGGGTCCCGCTGCGGTGCAAGGACTTGTACCGGGATGTCGGTCGTCCGGGCAGGCAGGGCGGCCAACCGGGCCATGATGTTTGCCCGGTAGAGCTGTAAGCCGTTTACCCCGTTCGCTGCAGTGGGAGTGCCCGCGCCGTCTGTCCGAGCCAGCACGCGCTGGATAAGTCCGGCGCGCCAGGCCAGCTCCGGCAACAATGGCAGCCGGAAAAACGCGATGTACCAGCTCGAGCACAGCTGGGTGACCAGCTCACGGAACGCTCGAGGTGTCGGCCGGCGCACCCGGGCCCGCAACCAGTGATCGGCGTGGTGCAGGCACGGCCCTGAGATTGACGTGTAGGACGAGATCCGGCCGAGCAGCAGCTGACCGGTCACCGCATGCCATGCCTGCACCGAGCCCCAGTCGTGAGCCAGCAGGTGGACCGGACGGTCCGGGCTGACTGCGTCGATCACCGCGGCGAGGTCCTGGACGAGCTGGTCGAGCCGGTAGGCCCGGCGACCGTGAGGACGCCCGGACTGGCCGGATCCCCGGACGTCGTAGGCCACCACGTGATAGCGCTGTGCCAGCTCGGCGGTCACGCCGTCCCATAGGGTGTGGTCGTCGGGATAGCCGTGCACGCAGACCACGGTGGGTGCGCCGGGCGAGCCGGACTCGTACACCCGCAGCGTCACGCCATCGGTTGTGGTGATGTCTCTGGTCATGATGCAGCCGCCGCATGCTGCCAGCGGCGAACGTGCGGCAGGTCGTCGTCGAGCCAGTACGCATCACCGTTGGGAGTCACCACCAGGATTTCCTCGAACTTCACGCCCACGTCACGGAAACCGATGTGCGGTTCGACGGCCCACAAACCGGGTGTTGCCGGATGGTTGGAGATCTCGCTATCGGCCCACAGCGGAGAGCGGTGGTGCATCCGTTCCAGGATCAGGTCACCGACAAGGGTTTGCGGCGAGCGGATCCCGAACCCGGCGGCAACGAACTTGGGCAACCGTGAGTGCACTGTGCCAATCTGATGAGCGATGACCCGTCCGGGATAGACCCGGTGCCGGTTGTCGTACCCGTGCTGGTCGATCAGGGCGTCAACATCACGGTAGATCTGCCGCAGCGGCGCGCCCTCGCCCACCCGGGTGAGGATCAGCGTGCGGTATGCGGCGAGGTCGTGCATCAACTGGTCGTAGACGGGATTGGTGCCCAGGCATCCTGCGTAGCCGATGTCAGCCATGTACCCGCCATACACGGGCGCGCAGTCGAGGATGAACGGCATGCCTTCTTCCAACCTACGGTGGGTAGGGAAGAACTTGAGTGGAGTCCAGAAGTTGTGGAACGCGGTACGGTCGCCGAACCACGCAAACGGCACGTGGAACCAATCCTGCACTCCGCGATCGAGCAGGTACTCGCGCATCCGCTGCACGGCTTGCTTCTCCGTGACACCCGGCTGCAGCGTCTGGGCGACTGATTCGGCTGCCGCGTAGGCCAGTTGCTGAACCTCACGGAACTTCCCTAGATGGACGGGATCGGTCAGGCTCCTGCCGGCCACTGCGCACCTCCCGGAGCGGAGTTCCTACTCCTAGGTAGGAACTTTCTACGGCATGGTAGTTTTGTCAAGTGGAAAAGCCGACGGTGGTCCCGCTGGGGCCAAAGCGTCCGGGCCGGGGCGGGCGCACTCGGGCTGCCCACCTGGGCCCCGAACGCCGGCGTCCACTGATCCTGGACGCGGCGTTGGAGGTCTATGTCGAGCAGGGCTACAAGGGCACCTCGATGCAGGCGGTCGCCAATGCCGCGGGGGTGACCAAGCCGGTGGTCTACGAATGCTTCCGGAATAAGGACGAACTCCTGCTGGCATTGCTGGACCGGGAAGAACAGCGCCTGCTCGCCGCTGTCAGTGACTCGTTTTTGACTAATACCGTTTCCGACAATCTCGAGGCGGTCCTCGCCGCTGGACTGACGGCATTCCTCGCCGGCGCCCGTCAGGCGCCGAACTCGTGGCGCGTGGTGTTCGACTCTGGTTGGGGTTCGGGTTCCGTGGTGGCAGAGCGGGTGCGACGCGGCCGAGAAATGGCAGTCGGCCAGCTACGCGAGCTGGTACGCCAGCACATGGTGGCCGGCGGTATCGACGACATCGAGCGCAAAGCGCCGGTGGTCGCAGAATTGATCGCTTCGGTCTCCGAATCGTGTGCGCGCATGCTGGTGGTCGAACATCATCCGTGGACCGCCGCCGAGCTGGCGACCTACGTGGCTCGCTTGCTGGCCCGGGGTCTCAACCCCGTCTAAATCCAGGACGCGTATGCCGCGCTGCATGGCTTGAATCCACCTAAACATCAGCACAGTGGGCTTGCGACGGGCGTAACGTCACCCGCAGTAGGTTCGATAGCTGTACCGTTTGGACAGTCAATTGGTCGGCCGGGTACGTCATGTGGGCCTGCGGTGGTGACTTGCATGAAAGGTGCGGCACGTCGCCCTCGGCCAGGCGGCGCAACCGTGCGGGTAGGGTCCATCCTGGTTCACGGTTATGTCCCACAGGCGCGGACCAGTCAACGCGCGTGAAGCACTCGCTACTGCAACGGAGCGTGCAATGTCTGTGACGAACAATATAGACCCGTCGTTGGCCCTGTTGCTTGTTGACGCGAGCATTGAGTCATATTACGCGTACGATCCTCACGTTCCTGGCTGCTGCAAGCCCGACATGGTCACCGCGCCTGCCGGCTATGACATAGTCGACTGCTGGACCGGCCTTGATACAGTCTTCAGCAGTTTCGGCCTGTATGAATGCTTCGGTGTAGTATTCCGCTCGAAGGCGGCGCCCCACACCTACGTCTTCTCTTTCCGTGGCACGTATTCCATGTTGGACGTCCTTGAAGACCTGGATTTCTGGCAGCAGTATCCATTCGTACCCTTGAGGGCGCTACGGTCGGCCGGGGACGCTAAGGTTGCTGGCGGCTTCTGGAGTATCTACAGCGCGAGCCGTGCAAGTCTGAAGTCGATGCAACAGCAACTCTTCGATCTCCTTGATAAGTACCAGGTCTCGGCTCAGCCGATCAGCCAGCTATTCGTCACTGGCCACAGCCTCGGTGCTGCGTTAAGCGAACTGTTCACGCTGGATTTAGCGCTCTCACCGTACCGCGACATCCCGTATCGCAACTACAATTACGCCGGCCCGTTGGTGGGAAACCCGGCCTTCGCTCAGCTTTACGACTCCCAGCAGCGAGAGCTGGACCCGGCGACGCGTACGCTGCGCATTCAGAACACCTACGACATCGTACCCTGCTCGCCGCCTCAACTATTTGGCTACCAGCACGTCGGCGACGCCTACCTGGTCGCTTTCTACAACAAGAGCGCCGGCTGGCTAAACCCAGAGGCCAAGCTCTATGATCATCAGGCGGTGAATTATCAAGGAGTGCTGAGCTGTGCATTCTCCGGCTCGCAAGGATACTGCGACAATGACAATCTTGTAGTGGGAAACGAGACACTCGTATCGCGCAAACCTGATCCATCGACGCTGTGTATGTTCTGGCCGGAGACACAGCCGCCAGTGGCTCCGGTCTACATACCGTCTCCGGTACAGGACGACGTGACCACGGCGACGATTGCCGAAGTGCTGCCCTCCGCCAGCGCGTTGGACGAGGCGGCTCGGCCAGCGGATTAGTAGTGATCAACTATCCAGCGCGCGCAGCCGGCGCAGCACTTCCGCGCTGCCCAATGCGTTGGCAACCGCGTGAAGGTCAGGACTTCGAGTCGAGCCGGTGAGAGCGACGCGAATGAGCTGGGATGCTTCCCGGATCGAGCCCGGGTAGGCGTCGGGATTTTTCTTGTATTCCTTGGCGCTGGCCGCGAAGCCGTGTTTTGCGGCCAGTTCGCGAATCTGGTTGAACCATTCCTGCGGGTCATCGAGGTACTGGTAGCTCTCGATGAGGTCGTGGGCGAAGCTTGCCGCAATGGTCGCGTCAACGTTGAGGGATTGCAGGCGTTCGTCGGTGGGCCCAGCCAGTGGGGGGAACAGTTGCGAGAAGAAAAATCCGTAGGTAACTCGGAAGTCTGACCATTTACGCAGATCTTTGCGAGGGTTGGGCACGCCGTCGCGTTCCACAGCCAAGGCGCGCAACGCGAGATCGGATTCGGCGGTCAGGACCTCGGCCAGCTCGGGATCATACTGCGCAGCCCAGATTCGCACGGCATCGAGAACCTGGCTACCCGGCAGCGTCGCGATGTAGTCAGCACTGATGTCTTCCAGTTTGACCAGGTCCACGAGCGGGCCGGCAACGCCGCACTGGTCAAGCTCGATCGGTGTGGCGAGCGCCTGGTCGAGCGGCATGTCCGCGAGCCGTCCGTTGGCTAGTCCCCGCAAGTAGTACAGGACCGCCTTAGCGGGAAAGCCGGCCTCGATATAAAAGTCGACACTGGCTTCGGGGTCCGAGCGCTTGGACAGCTTGCGTTTTCCGCCCGGGATCTGCTTCATCAGTGGAGCGACGTGCGCATAACGGACCTGTTCGAATCCCAGCGCGTCAAACAGCTGACGGTGTAGCGGAACTGACGAAATCCATTCATCACCGCGGATCACCAAATTGATCCGCATCAAGTGATCGTCGACAGCGTGCGCGAAGTGGTAAGTCGGCAGCCGGGGAGATTGATCCGAAGACTTCAGGATGACCGTGTCGTTGCGGTTAGCCTCGTGCTCCAGTTCACCCCGGATAATGTCGGTGAAACGGACTCGCTGTCCCGCGGCGCCATCGGGGGCGCGGAAGCGGACGACGTAGGGCCAGCCGTCGGCCAATTTGGCGTGCACGGCAGCAGGGTCGGCGTCGCGCCAGATCGCCCAGGACCCGTAGTAGCCGGTAGGGAGCTTCGCGGCCTGCTGCCGGGCGGTGATCTCAGCGAGCTCGTCTTTGGTGGCAAAGCAGAGGTAGGCCTTGCCCTGGCACAGTAGTTCCCGCACGTACGTCAGGTAGAGACGCTCCCGCTGGGATTGGCGATAAGGGCCATAGCGTCCATGTTGATCGTCCTCATCGGGGCGGATGCCGAAATACTCGAACGCCCTGGCGAACTGGGCCAAGGCGCCTTCGACCTCGCGGGACTGGTCGGTGTCTTCCACCCGCACCAGGTACACGCCGCCGGAATGCGTCGCAATGTCGCGGTCGATGGTCGCTACGTAGATGCCACCGATGTGCACGAACCCGGTCGGTGAGGGGCCGAACCGGGTGACCGCAGCGCCCCCGGGAAGCTGCCGCGGTGGGTAGCGCCGTTCCCAGTGCTCGGGTTCGGGTAAATCAGCGGGAAACAGGCCATCGATGACCGCGGGGTCCAGCAGTGAGGAGGTCAGTCTCGTCTCCAGGGGCATCACGGTGGGTGGCTTACCGATGTCTGAGGCTACCAACCGTGGCTGTTCGTGCGACTCGCCGTAGGGCGCGGATTGCTGGCCGCCGGCCTCGGTACGCCTTGCCTGCCACAGGGTCAGGGCCGCATGGCTCGCACGGCACAGAGTACCCGCCGGCCCCGCGAATGCCGCTCAACGTGCGCATCGGCGAACCCAGCCATCCGGCACTGATCGGCGAATGACAGCGCCTGCTCATCGGTCCACCCGTGGCTGGCAAGCCCGGTGGCGCCGGGACGCACGCGCCGTTCGATGGCCAGCAGCCGCCCTCCGGGAGCGAGAACTCTCCGGGCTTCAGCGAGTCCGGCGTTGACGTCTTTCCAATGATGCACAGTCGCCACGCACCACAGGACAGTCGCGGACGAATCCGGCTGCCGGAGGTCTTCCGCGGTGCCCTCAGCCCACGTAATACCAGCCTGCTGGCGGGTCAATGCCCGCGCTAGTTGAAGCATGACGGGCGCCGGGTCAACTCCGGTAACCCGTGCTCCGCGGCGGGCGGCTTCCCGGACCGCCATGCCCGGACCGCAACCGACGTCGATCACGCGGTCGGTCGCCGAAACAGCGGTCAGGTCAGCAGCGAGGTGGGCAACGGCTCCCCTCCCGGGGATCATGGTCAGCCCGGCCAGCAGTCCGGTCACCCCCCGGAAGCCGGGGTGGTCGGCGTGATGGTTGACGGTGGTCATCTGCCCAGCTTGCCGCCCAAGCCGGTGGGATGTCAGGAAATTTGTGTGGCGCCTCAGCGGTGCTTCCCCTGGCGCAGAAGCGGGTGGTACATCTACCAGATGGTCGACCCGCAGCACGTCGACGACCAGGCGCGTAAGTGGTGAGCCCGGTCGTGAGCGTTGACCGGCTGCGTGCCACGATTGATGGTCTGCCGCTGGTTGATCACCACGTCCACGGCGCCACGATCACCGCACTGGACGGTGGCCGCCTGGAGGCTGGTTTGACCGAGTCCCCGTGGCCGGCTGCCGCGGGCACGTCGTACCTGGACTCCCAGCTGGGTTTCGCGGTCCGCTGCTGGTGCGCCCCGCTACTTGATCTGCCGGCACACGTGGACGCCGAAACCTACATCGCTCGCCGGCAAGAGCTCGGTGCTTACGAGGTCACCGGCCGGATGCTTGCCGCCAGCGGGATCGAGCGATTCCTGATCGACACCGGCTATGTGGCCGAGCACACCCTCGCGCCAGCGGAGATGGCGTCCATCTCCGGCGCGTCCGCCTCAGAGATTGTGCGCCTGGAGTCGGTGGCCGAGGCCGTTGCTGCCAGTGGCGTGGATGCCACCGGGTTCGCCGACCGGCTCGCCACGATGCTGGACGAGCGGGCCCGCCACGCCGCGGGACTGAAATCCGTGATCGCCTACCGGCACGGCCTTGACTTCGATCCGGAACCGCCTAGCTCCGCAGCGGTGTGCCAGGCCGCTGGGCGCTGGCTGCGCGGGCAGGAGGCAACACCGCTGCGGCTGACCGATCCGGTGTTGCTGCGGCATGTCTTGTGGTCAGGCGTGTCCGTAGCCGCCGAACGCGGCCTACCGCTGCAATTCCATGTCGGGTATGGCGATCCTGACCTGACCCTGCATCGCTGCGACCCGTCGCTGCTGACGGAGTTCCTGCGCCGGGTCGAGGTCCGCAGGGTGCCGGTGATGCTGCTGCATTGCTACCCCTACCACCGCAGCGCCGGTTACCTGGCTCAAGTGTTCCCACATGTTTACCTCGATGTTGGATTAGCGCTGAACTACACCGGAGCACGGTCGGTGGCGATTGTGGCCGAATCTCTGGAGCTGGCCCCCTTCGGCAAACTGCTGTTCTCCTCCGATGCGTGCGGTCCGGGCGAACTTCATTATCTCGGTGCGGCGCTGTGGCGCCGGGCGATGGCCGCTGTCCTGGGCGTATGGGTGAGCTCGGGGGAGTGGTCGGTCGCCGATGCCCAGCGCGTCGTACGAATGGTGGGTGCGAATAACGCGAAACGCGTCTACGGTCTGGCGGACTCTCAATACCCTGGAGAAGGGTCCTGATGGCCGGCATACCGCACGGTGGCCGTCTTCATCGGCGGCTGAGCGTGTGGGAATCCATCGGTATCTCGTTGGCCTTGATGGCGCCATCGATGGCGGTCAACATCAACCCACAAGGTGCCGCCAGTGCAGTCGGACGCGCCGTTCCCGTAGCCTTCGCGTTAGCCACCGTAGGCGTGCTGCTGATTGCGTACACATTCGTCCGGTTGTGTCAACGATTCCATCACGCTGGCAGCGTTTACGGATTTGTTGGGGTGACTTTGGGTCCTCGGTCAGGCCTTGTTGCAGGATGGGCCTTGCTGGGCACATACATGTTTTTCGGTGTTGTCACCTCCACCGCGGCGGGCATCTTCGGTGCGACTTTCCTGGATAGGATGGGGATTTGGCGGCACCAGCCAGTCTGGTCAGGATTTCTGGCCGGCGCGGTGGCATTATGGGGCGTCTTCATGCTGGCCATTGCACCCATCCGGGGGGCTACCAGGATATTGCTGTCCATCGAAGGCGTCACTGTCACCCTGATTGTGGCGGTGGCCGTCACGATTTTGATTCGGCTCGCGAATGGCACCGCGCCGCAGCGCCACACAGTCGACTTTTCCGTGTTCACTGTGGCGCCGGGCACTAGCGGTTCAGCGGTGTTTCTCGGAGTCGTCTTCGGATTCCTGTCCTTTGCAGGCTTCGAGGCCGCTGCGACGCTCGGTGAAGAGGCCCACGAGCCGCGCCGCGACATTCCCCGCGCGATCCTTGGTACCGCAATTTTTGGTGGCGTATATTTCGTATTCGTCACCGCAGTGGAGATGATGGGCTTCGGCGCGGACGCCAAGGGCGTCGTAGCGTTCGTCAACTCCGGATCGCTTCTTGGCGATCTCGGTACGCAATACGTGGCCGCGTGGGTCGGCGACGTCATCACCATCGGCGCGGCGATCAGTGCCTTCGGTTGCGCGCTGGCCTGCGCGGTCGGCGCGGCGCGGCTGCTCTACGCGCTGGCCCGAGACGGTGCCGACCCCTTCGCCCTGAGCAAGATTTCACCCGCGCGAGCTACTCCAGTACGCGCCACTGCAGCAGTCGTCATCGCGATGTTCGTGGTCATCGGTCTGGCCTCGTTGGTTCTTGCGGCCAAGCCGTTGGACTTATTCATCGCCTCAGGAACGATCGGAACGCTGATCCTGCTGGTGGCTTACGCGCTTGCCACTGTCGGCGCGGCCAGGCTGCTGTTCTTCTCCGGTCGCCGGGAGGTTGCTGGTTGGGAGATCATCGTGCCGGCGCTCGCGCTAGTGCTCATTGCCTACACGTTGTTCCGCAACACCTGGCCGTACCCCACCGGCGCGGCCGCCACCTACCCAGCGGTGTCCGCCGCCTGGCTGCTGGTCGGCGTGGTCTGGGTCATCGCGTGCCCCGCGGCGACCCGACGCGCTGGTCGGCTGCTCATCGCCGACGAGGGGCTCAGGGCTCAGGCTCGCGCCCGGTAGCAGCGCCGCGCCAGCAGCGCGCGGCTCAGCCCAGGCACGGCGACGGCGAGGCGGCGGTGATAGGGCACCGCGACGCGGCGCGCCAGGATGTGATAGTCGGCCGCCTCGATTTCATCCAGGATGCCGCCGTAGAGCCGGAACGCCGTTGCTACGCAAGCTCGGGAGACCGGGGCCAGCATGGGAATGCCCGGAGCAGCCCTGCGGTAGATGGCCCGAGTGCGTGCCACCAGGTATGCCAGGGCGTGCCGCACCCGGCGATCCGGTCGCCCAGTGCTGCGGCACCAGCTGAGCAGTTCCCGGTCCACGCCGAACGACGCCAGCTCGTCGGAGGGCAGATACACCCGCCCGCGGTCGAGATCCTCGCCGACGTCCCGGAGGAAATTGGTGATTTGAAATGCGACGCCCAGCGCAGCGGCGTGCGGCTCGGCACGTTCGTGGGGGACCACGGTCCCTAAAACTGGGAGCACCTGCAGCCCGATTACCGCGGCCGAGCCATAGACGTAACCGCCGAGCTCATCAAAAGTCCGGTAGCCGGCCACTCCGCCCTGCTCCACCGGTCGATCCATGCGCATCGACACCATGAAATCGGCGAAGTGCTGCGGGTCTATCTGGTAACGGACTGCGGTGTGCACCGGAGCGGCGAGCACGGGATGGTCCGAATAGCCCCGTGCTAACCCGTCGTGCAGTTGCCTGTCGAGGGCCTCCAACTCCGCGACGCGGTGCGCCCACGGCCGGGTGTCAGACAGGTCGTCGACGATCTCGTCGGCATAGCGGGCCAGCCCGTACAACGCGTGGATCGCCGGCCGCTGGCCCGGCGTGAGCAGCCGGGTCGCCAGGAAGTACGTGCGGCCGTGCGCCGCGTTGAGGTCACGGCACCGCGCGTAAGAGGCGCGCAGCGCCGGCTCGATGATGCCCGCAGCGTCGAGCTCGCGGTTCATGTGGTGCTCGCTGCCACCTTGCCGACGGAGGGAATACACCGCCGCAGTCGAAGAGGATCGGGGCGCAGCAAGGAGGCCGCTGCGATCAACGACACCGCCACCATCCCGAGTTGGTACGCCCACGAGGTGAAGGCGCTTTCCCCCGTGGGGTAAGTGCACACCACCAGCCACGTAGAACCGGCGACTACCCACGCCAGAGTACGTCGCGGCCTGGGCGTGAGCGCGCCGAAAACGAGAGCCCAGCTGAGATACCACGGTAGGGTGGCCGGCGCGAGCAATGCCGCCCACAGCAACGTCGTCGATGCACGGCTGATGGCCTGCGGTCCGCCTTCTCTAGCCAACCACCACTGCCACGCCAAGATCGCCAGAAAGAGAGCAGAGCCTAGTAAGCGGGTCACCACGATGAATGGATGGCCATCCACGTGAGCGAAGGGCGAGACCAACGCGTGCGCGAGTTCGCCTGCAGCCGTGGGCAGTGACAGCCAATTCACGATCAGTGACGGGGCGTTGAGCGCTGGAACCCAGCCGAGGCCGACGCCCGAGATGAAGGTGATGCCCGCGAACGTCGTAACGAAGACCACCATGCTCGCAGCACCGGCGCGCACGAGTTGGACGCCCCGGGAACCGGGGAGCCGAGCGGCCCAAATCCAGACCAGGAAGGGCAGCGCTACTCCGGCTGATGCTTTGATCGCCATTGCCATGGTGCCCAACGCGATCCCAGGGGCGTGCCGGCGCTCCAGCACAAGCCAGGTTCCCATGGCCAGCAGGCCGGTCATCAGCAGATCGTTGTGGGGACCACCGACCAGATGCACCACCGTCAGCGGATTGGCGATCACCAGCCACAGCGCAACGGTGGGATTACCGCCGAGCCGCTGCGCGAGCCGGGGTAGCACGAAGATCAACAGGGCTAAACCGCCGAGCAACACTAACCGCATGCCGAGTACGCCGAGGATGAGGTGGTTGCCGGTGGCAACGCTGATCATCTTGGCGATGAAGATGAACAGCGGTCCGTAGGGTGCTGGGGTGGTTTGCCACACGTAATGCACGTTGTCGAAGATCGCTCCAGGCGGCAGTTTGGATGGGCCGACGAGGTAGGGATCCAACCCCCGTGCAGCCAGCGCACCCTGCGCCAGGTAGCTGTACACGTCTCTGGTGAACAACGGCGGTGACAGCAGCAAGGGCGCCACCCACGCCGCGCTGGCGGCGGTGACCTGCTGGCAGGTGGCTGTGCCGCCGAGTACCTCACGGCCCAGGCGCACCCACGCCCAGACGATCATCCCGACACCCAGGTACACGCCTACCGTGGCCAGGTCGTGACCGTGCCCGTAGCGGATCCAGGACAGTGTGCCGCCGCCGATCAAAGGATCGCTGACGAGGATCCCGCCAGCGCCGACCGCCATGACGGCGAGCAGCACCGACCCGGCCAACCCGAGCAGCACCGTGCCCGGCAGCGGCCAGCCCAGGCGCAGCCGATCGAACCGTGACCCGCGCTTGTCCGGGGGCGATCCGGGACCTGGCATGGGCTCGAGAAGTGCGTGGCTAGCAGCGCCGGGCGCAGGTCCTGGGTTTGGCGTCATGGCGGCCCGTATGGTCCCACAGCATGGACACACCCAAGCTGGTGGTGACGTTGCCGTGACCGAGTGGTGACCTCGTTGGTGTCAACGAGCAGCTGCGGTGCGCTCGCGGTCGCCGGTTGCGGTGATCCGGGAAGCGGCGAGCTTGCCCGAGACGAGCGCGGTGGGCACGCCGACTCCGGGAGTGGTGCCGCATCCGGCGAGCACGACGTTACTGTGCCGTCGTACCAGGTTCCCGGGCCGGAACGGACCGGTTTGCGCGAACGTGTGCGCTGCGGAGAACGGTGTGCCCGCTGCCAGCCCCTGCTCTGCCCAGTCGGCGGGGGTGACCAGGTGCTCCACCTCGATGCTACCGGGTAAGCCGGTCAGGCCGCGTTGCTCTAAGACACCAACGAGCTCGTCGCGGTAGGCGGTGCCGAGTGCGGCCCAGTCGAGCGGCGCTGTATGCAGGTTCGGGCATGGGGCGAGGATGTAGAGCAGCTCCCTGCCATCGGGAGCCAAGCTCGGGTCGGTGGCGGTGGGGCGGGTGATCAGCAACGAGGGGTCGGTCATGAGCCGTCCACGGTAAATGATCTCGTCGAAGGTTCGGTCCCACTCCTGACCGAACGTGATCGTATGGTGCGCCAGCCCCGTCCAACCCGGCCCGCTGCCCATCCGAACGCCGGCGTGGAGCACGACCGCTGACGGTGACCAACGCAGCGGCACCAGCCGGCGGGGTGCGCGGCCTAGCAACCGGTGCACCACCGGTAGATCGGGCGTAAGCACCACGGCATCGGCGCTGATGCGCTCGCCGCCCGCGGTGTGTACTGCGGTGACCCGCTCCCCGCGGTGTTCGAGGGCGGTCACTGGCGTGTCGTAACGCAGCTCGGCGCCGGCATCGCTGGCCGCATCTGCCAGCGCCTGCGGCAGTGCCCGGATTCCTCCGCGCGGGAACCAGACTCCCGCCACGGTGTCCATGTAGGCGATCACCGCGTACGCGCCGAGCGCGTGGCGCGGCGGTACCCCAGCGTAGAGAGACTGGAAAGAGAAAATGCGCTTTAGCCGATCGTCGGTGAGGAAGCGGCCTACCTGCGCGCTCAACCGGCCGAAGCCGCCCAGTGCGGCGAGTCTGGCCAGATCGAGGACCGCGTCGCGGCCGGCGACCAGATCCAAGGGGGAGTCGAAGTTCCCGCCTATGAACCGGCCGATCTCGACCTGGTAGAGCCTGGTTAGCCAACGCCGCAGCCGCAGGTACCCCATTGCTTCCTGCGGACCTGCAACGGCGCGGATCTCCGCCTCCATGGCGTCGGCGTCGGTGTGTACGTCGATTACCGACCCATCCGCGAAGCGGGCCCGGTAAGCCGGGTGCAGGGCCACGAGGTCCAGCCGGGAGGCCAGGGAGTCACCCACTGCGGCCAGCGCCTCGTCGGCCAGCTCCGGCATGGTCAGCACGGTGGGGCCGGTATCGATCCGGTAGCCGGCGAGATCCATCCGCCCCGCCCGGCCGCCCGGATGAGATTGCGCTTCCAGCATGGTGACCCGGCGACCCGCTCCTAGCAGGTGCAGTGCTGCTGACAAGCCGGCGAGCCCGGCACCAACAACGATGACATGATCGGTGGGTCCCGGTACGGTCCGCATGGGTCGCACGGTACGCGTGGCTGCATCACTGCACCCGGCAGGTCGCCTGGGCGGCGAGCTCAGCGAGGCGGGAGCCTGCTGGCTCGCTGAGGTCAACGGTGCTCAAGGTGCACAGTGCCGAGTCGGTGAGGGTACCGATCCGGCGGTCCACGTCTGCTACCGCACCGATGTCGATCAGCAGCTCGCGAACCTTGATGGCGGTGTCCTCGTCGAGCCGGCGGTTGCCAATCGCCTGCGCAATACCTCGGCCGCACCACTCTGGTGTCTCTCGTCGGGCGCGCGCAATCCGTAGGCCGTCAGCAGGGTGCGCTTACCTCTAGCAGGTCCTCGCCGGCCGGCTTACCCGTGATCGCAGGATTGCCGAACATGCCCAACAGGTCGTCGCGGAGCTGGAACGCGATGCCGACATCCGCGCCGAAATCGCGGTAGGCGCGGATAACGACGGGGTGGGCTCCGGCAATCTCGGCGCCGAGATGCAGTGGGCGTTCGACGGTGTAGGCGGCGGTTTTGTAGCGGTTGATGTGCATGGCAGTCTGGGGTCGCTCGTCCCCTGCGCGCCCGGGTGAGGATGTCGAGGTACTG
>JAJPIR010000139.1 GCA_021324675.1 Actinomycetota bacterium | reverse complement strand
GACGCAAGTAACCCAGAGGTCATACAACACGACCTGCCATGGTGGGTTGTCGATTCAGTCACGCCGGGTGACTTGACAGCGTGGAAAGAGATTCACCGATGAACGTTCTTTCGGTGGCGCTACCTACACCGGTTCAGCTGCGCAAAGCTATTGGTCACAAGGCTGCCATCGTGCTGGATCGAGTCAGCGGTCACAGGTATGCCCTGTACGGCTTGGCCGTGGTACGCATCGGCTATGGCCTGATTTTGATTGGCATCCTCCTTGTCAACTATTCTGAGCGCAGACTGCTGTGGGGGCCGGAATCCCCGTGGACCTACGAGATCTTTCGTGACGCACAACGGGATCTCGGAGGACCGTCACTTTACCAAGTTTCGAATTCAGGTGCCTGGTTTGAGCTCGTCTACCACCTGACCCTTCTCCTGAGCGTGCTCTTTGTGCTCGGCTGGCGCACTCGCTGGATCACTCCAATGTTGCTCGCAGCCGTATGGTCTTGGCAGGAAAGAACCCCCATCTTGGGTGACGGAGGTGACAACCTACTGCGTTTAGTTTTGATCTATCTGTGCTTCGCTCAGCTTTCCGCCCACTGGTCGCTGGATGCCCGCCGCGCGGCGCGGCAGCAAATGGCTGGGCACGGCACCGACAACCGCACGCATCTGCGGTGGCGGGTGGCCACGGTAATCCACAACGGGGCTGTCCTGGCTTGTCTAATCCAAGCCTGCCTGCTGTACATGGCCTCTGGTCTATTCAAGGTGCAGGGGCCGTCTTGGCAAGACGGGACGGCACTGTATTACATGCTGCAGATCGAGACACTTCAGTCCTGGCCGCAACTGAGCCGGCTCGTCTATACCAATTTCATGACGTTGGTGATATTCGCCTACCTAGCCGTCCTGCTCCAGGTCGCCTTTCCTTTCCTCATGCTGAACTCAGTTACCCGGCGCCTGGGATTGGCCGGGGTCGTCGGCATGCACATCGGGATCGGCGTCCTGCTGGCCCTTCCATTCTTCTCGCTCACCATGATTGCCACGGACATGCTGTTTGTCCGGGACGCCACTTATCGCCGGGCCAGCGTTGTCTTCGCCGCGCTGTGGAAGCGTCGACGCGGCAGGCCGGCTAGATGGTCGGCACCGCATGCACCAGCAGCCCAGGCGCCGCAGCGACCGACCCACGTGGCATGCGTCGACACAGGCTGATGGGAGAGCAGCCCGCGCTGCCGGCGCCATGCTCAGCGTAAAGAATGGTGGACATATCCATGCCCCACAAATATCGGGCGGTAGGCGCCACGTTGGCGGTGATAATATTACTTGCTGCTTGTACACGTGGCCAGCAACGGTCGTCGCCGAGTGACGAAGTTTGCAGTGGAGCCATGTGCACGTCGCTAGAGCAGTTCGCGCAGACGATCGGCATGCAGCTCGATGATCAGGCAGTTGGCTATGTCGCCATTGTTGGCTCCCATACCCTCGAGCGCGGCCAGGCACGCACTCTTGCCAATCCACCCCGTCGCACCATGACGGCGAACGTTCCTATCAGTATTGCCAGCATCGGCAAGATGTTCACGACGATCGCGGCCATCAAATTGCTAGAACAGCACCGGCTATCAGTAGATACAAGAATTGCACCCTACTTGCCATACGACTGGATCCAGGGACCCGGAGTTGCCTCCATTACTTTTCGTGAGCTGCTGACCCACCGGGCCGGGTTTCGCCATGACAGCAACGATGTCTTTTCCGATACCGATGCCGCACGGCGGCAGATCGAAGACGGCGTTCGAGCGGCAAGCAAAGACACCGCGCAATACAACAACTTGAATTTCGCCATCTTCCGCGAACTGCTCCCAGCGTTGGCGGGCGTGACCGACCCTGGCCCTGATCAGAGATCGACAGTTTATAGCGAAGCGTTTAAAAAGATCGTCGCGCGTCAAGTGTTCGACCCCCTCGGTATCACGGACGCCACTTGCGATGGGCCACCGGTCAGCCCTCCCGCCGCCATTTATCCCAGCGTGGTCGAATACTTCACCGGTTCTCTCGTAGGGACAGAGACACCACCGGGACCTGTAGCCTGCGCCGCAGGCGGCTGGATTATGAGCCCGCAAAGTCTACAGCTGTTCGTTGCCGACCTGGCGACCGGCGGCAAACTGCTGTCCGTTAACCAAAAACAACTCATGAACGATAACTGCCTGGGTTGGGATTGCTCCATATTCTTACAGCCCGACTATCGCGGCAAGTCGGGCGCCTTCAACCTTCGCAATGCCGAGCTGGCCACCTTTGTCGGCATTTTTGCGAAGGTGATTCCCGTCGTTGTTGTCATAAATTCTCACCCACCCCGACCGCCCAGCGAGATAGCATACGGTTCCTTCGTAACCGCTACACATTGACTCTGAATGCACCATCACCAGCGTCAATCGACACGCCGTGGACTGCTCGTCCGGGAAGGCCTCGACCGACAATGCAGCGCGGGCCGCTCGCTGTTCTGAGCTGGGACCTCAGCCGGCCGGACCGTGGGTGGCTGGCACGCAGGTCGCACCATCTGGACATCACGCTAGGCACCGCACCCTTCGCCACCCGCTACGGAGATTTCGTGAGCGGATACGTATCCTCGTGACTCGGCCACGTATTTAATCGCCTACGGAATCTCGATGAGCAGATGGTGCAGTTACCATCGGCGACAAATCAGTCGCAAGGGGGCAACGATGCGCCATACACACCGCCGCGTTACCGTCATTGGCGGCGTAGCCTGCTCAGCCATGTTGTTCACTGGTACGGCCACCGGTGCTCAGGCAGCACCGTCGAGCAGCCTGGCCGGTGAATCCCAACTGTCCAGCTCAGCAGTCGCCATTTCCGTGGCCATACCCGCGGGCTGGCACCAGCTTACCGATCAAAAACACCCCGAAATGCTGCAGATGGTGTATCCCGAGAGCTGCTCTCAAGGACCTCAGTGCGCAACCGGGATCGCGCGCCTTGCCAGTGGCCAGGCCGCCAGCGCCCACGAAGCAGCATCGGGTGCTGAACAGACGGTCGCTACCTTGCCCGGCGTCCAAGGTGCCAGCATCACCAGCGAGGGACCCGTGCAGATCGCTGGTCACAGCGGCTACCAGGTGCACTTCACCTACACCCACGCCAACATGACGTTCCAAGCCGCCACCGCGGCCGTCGAGACGGGGGCCGCCACCGCGGGAACGGTCCCGACGTCGCTGATCTTTGTGGCCGTGTCCAATGCGGCAGGTGCCCCACCAGCAAGCATCGCTGACCAGATCATCAACTCTGCGCAAGTGGCCGGTCAGCAGAAATAGCGAGGAAGATCACCGGGTCGTGTACGTCATGGCAACGCTGCGGCAGCCGTGCTGCAGCGCAGCTTTCGCGATGGCCTCAGGCGTGGCAGCCGCGGTGAGCCCTGGTTGGCCCTCGTGTCACCGGCATGCCCGCGGGCACACGTCAGGACCACGGTGAGGCGTCTATCGCGACCGGATGCAGGACCAGTTCGGCGAGGTCGGGCTGGGCCGCGTCATGGCCACGCGCTCCAGGCGACAACCCCTAGGGCGGTGGGTGGAGGATAACCGCCCATGCAGGAGGTATCTCGGGGCCGTAGTGGTGCCCGTGCCCGGGCGGGGGCTTGACCCCAACGATCATGTCGCAGGTGACTTGCCAGAAAGTCAGGAACGGGTACCACTGGATTTGCTTCACCACGTCGGATCCGCGTGCTTCACGCAGCCAGTCAGGCTCGCGCCAGATGAGTTCCGGTGACCACCACACGATCGGGTCCGACGCATGCTGCAGGAACACGACGCGGGGATGGCGCAGCGAGCCGTGGGGTGCCTGGAGATCGGCGGCCGTGGCAGCGAAACGCACCGTCTGCCCGTCACCGTAGAGGGGCAGCCGTTCCGGGCTGCCGATGGCGCGCTCGTTGGTGAGGGTGCGCCACAATTCGGTGCTGTTGGGCGGGCCGGCGAACAGCGCGCCGTCGGTGTGCGCGGTGAGGTCGGCAAGGTCGGAGAAGGCCGCGCTGCCACCGAACGCCCCGAGGCTTTCGCCAAAAACCACCAGCCGTGGCCGGTGTGCGGGGGGCAAGGTCGACCAGTAGCCGTAGACCGTGATGAACAGCGTGCGGCCGGCCTGGCGGGCGCGGTCCTTGTCGACCAGGAAAGAGATCCAACTCGGCAGGTAGGAGTACTGCATCGCAGCAATCGCGGTGTTCCCGGCGTAGAGGTACTCCAGGGGATCAGCCAGCGTCGGGTCGACCCAGCCGGTCCCTGTTGTGGTCGCGACAGCCAGCACCGCCCGGTCAAATGCGCCCGTCCGCTTCAACTCCGCGAGCACCAAGCCGGCCTGGGCCTGCGGCGCCGGTGCAGAAGACAGGCCGGCGTAGACGCGGATCGGTTCGATCGCGGGTCGGCCGGTCACGCGCTGGATATCGACTGCGGCGGGCCCCGACGACACGAACCCGCGCCCTTGGCGGCCCAGCGAGGTCCACGGCGCCGAGGAGGCAGGACTGCCCGAACGCAGTGACGAGGCAGGCTGGACGACGCCGGGGTCCGTGCCGAGGTCGGCCGTGGAGAATGCAGTGTCTGCGAAATGAACCAACCCGCGGTAGACCGCACCGGTGGCCACGCCGACAACCAGGGCAGTCACCAGGACCGAGACCATGATCCTGGCGGCCGGCAGCGGGATCAACCGCAGCAGGTGGCGCATCACTACGAGGTAGACGTCATGGACCAAACGGGCCAGACCGACCAGCCCGGCAGCCACCGCCACGGCGATGGCGAACATCCCTAGATACGAGTAGTGGCCTTCGGCCGGCATGTCCACCGCGTGCCGGACATCAGCCTGCCAGCGCGCGCTGCGCCACAGCGTGGTCGGTACCGCCACTGCCGCTACGGCTGCGATGCCGTACCACAGGCGCCGCTGCATCCGCGGACTCAGCGGTGTGGCCCCAGTGCGGCAGGCCAGCCAAGAGATCACCACCCCCGTGGCATGCGCAGCAGCACACTCGATACCGGAGATGACCCCCTGCACCTCCCAAGACCGGGGCAGCAGCGAGGGGCTCAGCGAACACAGAAACGCCAGCAACGCCAACACCACACCGACCTGGTGCGGGCGGCGCAGGTAACGGCGAAAACGCGGGTAGCCGACGTGCCTCCCACCAGCATCGACCGGCTTCGCAGCAAGCGTGCCGGTAGACCGGGTTGCGCCGGGAACTTCCCCGATGGGCACCTCAGCGCCAGATGAGTTCACAACCAGGGCCAGCTCAGCTCGCCAGGCGCCAGGCAAGCAGGGCGAACAACACACCCAGCGCGTTGGTCGCCCAGTGCATCCCGGCACTGGCCAGCACGCTGCCGCTGCGGTGTCTCAGCACACCAGCCGCCGCCCCACCGAGCGCGGTAATCGCCACTGTGGCCACGACCACCACCACGGTCGCCCAGCCACCCACGCCGCGGACTGCGTGTCCCACCCCCTGGTTAGCCGAGGCAAGATGCAGCGACGGCAGGATGTGCCACAGGCCGAACAGAATCGACGAGGCCACAAGTACCCGCCATGTAGTGAACTGCCGGGCCAGCATTCCCCACAGCACCGACCGGAAGGCGATCTCCTCAACCAAGATCGTGCCTATCGGGATGATCACGAAGGCGGACAGCAGAGCACCGGGCACGGCCAGGTGGTACCGCGCATCCAAAAAGGCAGGCCGGGTCGGCGGGAAGAGCACCCCGGCAAGGTAGGCAGCGGCCACAACAGCGATCGCCCCAAGCCCCCATCGGGATCCCGACCCGAGCTGGTCTCTGCTCAGCCCGAGTTGCGACCAGCTCAACCCCGTCCAGCGTGCAAAACAGACGAGGGCGAGGACCACAACAGGCCCCGACCACAGCGCGTCGCGCAAGAAATGCCCGGCGACGTTCACCACCGCCAGCATGATCACCACCACGACAGTCGCCGCACCGGCCGGCATACCGCCGCGCACCGACACCTCACCAGCGACGCGCGTCATGTCAGGACGAACGAGGCGACAAAACACTCATCCGCCCCAGCAGCCGCCACGATGATCCCGGCAGCAGTGAGCTGGTGAAGCAACCCGTACCCCGCCTCGACACAGCGCAAGGACCCGGCTTGCATCCACCGAGTATGGCAGCCAACCGCTCCGGCGTTGATTGCCCGCTTCTCGCACCACAGCATCAGCCAGCCGGCCCCGAGGCCCCGCCAGACTCAGGTTGACGCCTTGGCGATCAGCACTTCCCCTTCGAGCCCGTCGGGGTCGCGGAAAAAAATGCTGTGAACTGCGCCGAAGTCGTTGACAGTGCCGTCACTTGCCCCCTTATCGATCAGCCGTTGCCGGATCGTGGCGAACGCCTCGGGTGAGGCAGCCTGCAAGCCGAAGTGATCGATTCGGCCCCGTCCCCACATCGGCGTTTGGCGCTCGGCCTCGGTGTTGCCGTCGATGACGAAGATGTTCAGTTCCGTATGCGGGCCGATGCGGATGACGGTCATCGTCTCCTTCCCGTCTTGCCCGTGGGGGCGCGTCGGCCCCACGTCAGCGTCGAACACGTCGGCGTAGAACCGGCCCAAGCGTGCGACGTCCTTGGAGATCCAGGCAATGTGATTGATCCCATCGAGCAACATGATGTTCTCCTGTCTGGCGGGCCGCGCTGGCGGCAGCCCCAGATGACCGTGGTGCGGGCGTCAGATCCGACGTGCCCGGGCCAGCCAAGCGGGCAGGTCAACCAGCTCGCCGATGCGACGGTTGAGTGCCACTGCGTGCTCATCCCGGACGATCACCCCTTGATACTGCGCAGCGCGCAAGTCCTCCATCAACCACCCTTGGCCGAAGGCATCGCGGATCGCAGTGGCACTGACCTGCGGGCCGAAGCGGGGCCCGGTATCTGCCAGCGCGAGAACATGCACCAAAGCGCCATCCCGGCAGGCGCGGTACAGGCTACGCACGTACCGGGCACGGTCGCTGGGGCCGAAGATGTGGAACAAGGCGCTGTCGATGACAGTGTCGTAAGCCGGCTCACCGCCCAACGCCAGCGCATCGGCAACCTCGAAGTGGGCCACGACATCGTGGCCGGCAGCGTTGGCGCGCGCCTGTTCTATTGCCCGGGACGACAGGTCGAGGCCACACACGTCATAGCCCAGCGCGGCGAGGTAGATGGTGTGCTCGCCGGTACCGCATCCGGCGTCAAGTACCTTGCCTCGTACCCACCCCTGGCGTTCCAGGGTAATGATCGCCGGCTGTGGTTGGCCGATCACCCAGGGGGCGGTGCGAGACGTGTAGGCCTGGTCGAACACCGACGGCGAGGGGGTCGGCTGCTCTGGTGTGAAAACCATGCACCAACCGTAGAAGCTCAAGTCCGGTTGAGGTCAACGTCGATATTTCGACGATGCGGCATGTGTTCGCGCCCCAGCTGAACTTCGTGTCAGCGACCGTGACAGGGGTCACTAGATAAAGGGATAACAGCAGCCCAGACCCTATCGATGAAGATGATGCTCCTCCGTTCTGGCTCGTCATCGGCATACTGGCCGGACCTTCTCCCGTGGGGTCCGGCCAGTGACCTATCCATGGCAAGGCATTGTCCGCGTCCAGGGCCGTCCGGCACGCATTGCTTTACCAGCGTGCCACGGACACCCAGATCCGCGGCACGCTCGGCGGCTGTTTCACTACGGGGGCCGATTATGCCGATCGCAGCTCGCCGCGAGGGCCGCACTGATTTCTCGGGCTCAATGCCGTCGAGCGCGAGAACCCACGGTCACCGATTGCCGGCCAACTCCTCGCGTACCAGGGCAGCACCGTCAGCGAGTGCACGCAGCTTGCTCGCCGCAAGCATGCGTGGCAGGTTGATCAAGCCGCAGTCGGTGGACAGACCGAGCCGCTCGGCGGGAACGTATTCCAGCACCTGCCGGATCCGGTCGGCAACTTCTTCGGCAGTCTCGGTCACGGTCGACTTCACGTCGATGATTCCGGCCGCGAAGTCTTTTGACCAGTTGTGATCGCGTAGCGGTTTGAGGTCGTCCGGACCGGTCCGGCCTACCTCGTAATTCAACACGTCGATGTTGGCGTCGAGCACCTGTGGGAAGATCGCTTGGGCACGGGCGGGCGCGGGAGCCGCTGCCGGCCTGCGGTCCAGCACCCAGGCACCGAATTCGCGCTCCTCCTCGTCAGGGAAGTAGCCGGGCGTTCCTGAGTAGTTTCCCCAGCAGGTGTGTACCCAGAACTGGCATCCCGCGCCTTCTACTGCAGCATTGAGGACTTCGATCTCCCAGTCGCCCATCCCATAGGGCCAGACAAACTCATCGAGCTGGATGATGTCGCAACCGTTGTCGGCGAGCTCCTTGAAGTCTTCGTTGAAGGCCTTGGCAATCGCCATCGCCAATTCTTTGGTCTCCGAGTAGTATTGATTGTTCGTGGCCGCGGCGAGCACTTGGATGCCGGTGTAGGAAATCTTGATCGGCTTCTTGGTGGCCTTGCGGGCGGCTCGGAGAGTCGCCATGTGGAACGGATGCTCCCGAGTCACCTCACCCACGCAAGTGGGCGCGAACAGCGTTGAATAGATCGGGAGCCCGATCGGTGGACCGGACAGTTTATAGCCGGTCATCCGCTCCACGTAGTGGTAGAGGATCTGTCCGTATGGCGAGTCGCCGCCGTTGACGCGACCGTCGCAAATAATGTCCAGACCGGCGGCTTCCTGGTCGCGGACAATCGCCCCAATGGCGTCCTCGTGGGCCTCTCGGCTAATCGCGTCATAGATGAATTCACCCTTGGGATAGACGGCATATGCTTGCCCGTCATACCAGCGTGGATTGGGGTAGTTACCCACCATGGTCGTGGGTAGCAGTACATCTTGTGATCCGATGCGCATGCCCTTCTGTCCTCCCGTTGCTGGCGGTGCTGGGCACACGGAGGCCCAGCCGAAATGTGACGGGGACCACAGTAAGGACGCAGCAGCGTCAATGCTCCGTAATGCAGGGCCAAATCGAAATCTTGAGACTCGTCCTCGCAGGACCGATCCGCCGGCGTTGGCTACCCGCGGACCGTGATCCGCCAGTCCACCGCCACGGCACCTCTCGAGGTGGCCAGCAGGGGGTTGAGATCACACTCCACCACTTCTGGCCTGGCCACCAGCAGGTCTCCTACCGCGGACACCGCGGCGGCCAGCGCATCGAGATTGACGGGCTCTCCGCCGCGGGCCCCGGTGAGCACGGCGTAGCCCCGTAAGCCGGCGATCAGACGATGCGCCTCACCGGGCGCCAGCGGGGCCAGGCCGAAGACCACATCATCGATAACCTCGATCCAGATACCACCCAAGCCGATCATGACGATCGGCCCGAACTGGGCGTCGCGTAAACCACCTACGGCGACCTCCACACCGACGAGCTGCGGTTGGACCTGAACACGCGCGCCATCGGCGAGGTTCAACAGGGCGTGCGCCGCCGCTCGAACAGCATCCGGGCCATCGAGGTTGAGACGGACTCCGCCGGCGTTGCTGCGGTGCACCAGATCCGGGTGCACCACCTTGCACACCACCGGATAGCCGATTCGCTGGGCCGCCGCGACCGCATCGGATGCACCGGTGCAGGTCATTGACTCGACCGTGGCTATGCCGGCCGTGCGCAGCAGGTTGGCACCCTGATCGGGATCGAGCTGCCTGGTGGGCGGGTCGTCGCTGGCGATAGGCCCCGGCACGGCGGGTGACGGTGCCGTCGGCCACGGACTGGCCGCGCCGAAGCGGACCGCATGACCCACCGCACGGGCGGTGCGCTCCGGCCACTCGAAACAAGGCACACCGGCCTCCTGCAGCAAGTCAGCATTGGCTCGGGCGCTACGAGGCGCCACCCAGCACACGTACACGGGAATGCCCACGCCAGCGCAGCGAAGCCGGGTAACCGCGTCACGCATACCTGCCGCTACGGCCTCGTCGACAGCCGCACGCTGGAGCAGCACGGGGACGATCGCATCCACCTCGCCGGAATGCGCCAACTCGTCGACCACGCGCGGGTACAACTCGGCAAAACGTCGCCACACCGGCGTGATGTCGACCGGGTTGGCTGCACTGGCGAACTTCGGTAGGACGGGCCGGAGTTTGTCCTGCAATGCTGCGGACAGCTCGGGTACGGCCAGTCCCTCATCGGCGAGCAAGTCGGCAAGCTCGACACCGGTTCCACCAGAGTTGGTCACCACCGCGATGCGGTTACCTGCGGGCGGTGGCTGCGCATCCAGCGCACGGGCCGCGTCGAGCATCTCCAGGCCAGATCGGGCCACCAATACACCGGCCTGTTCTAGGGCGGCTCGCCAGATCCGTGCGCTGCCCGCGAGTGCCGCGGTGTGCGACTGTGCGGCACGAATCCCCGCCGGGGTGCGTCCAGTTCGAGCAACGATCACCGGCTTGCCCGCAGCCGCGGCCATTCGGGCCGCATCGCAGAAGTCCCGGCCATCGGGCAGCGATTCCAGAAAGAAGCACAGCGTGCGGCTGGCCGGGTCGGTGACGAGGTAACGCAGAAGCTCGGCGTCGCCGATGTCGGCCTTGTTGCCCATCGCGTACACCTTGGCGAATCGGGTGCGCTCGTCAAGGCCCAGCGTGTGGATCGCCATGCCGTACGACCCCGATTGGGTCGCCAGTGTGATTCCCCCGCCGCCAGGCGGCAGCCCGGTGGCCATCGACGCGTTCAGCGGGAGGTCGCAGTTCTGGACCCCGAAGCAGTTGGGTCCGACGATCCGCACCCCGCCAGCCCGGGCTGTCGCCACCACCTCGGACTGCAGGGCAGCTCCTTCCGCCCCTGTCTCGGCGAAGCCACCACTGATCACGAGCGCGGCCGGCACGCCTTTGACACCGGCATCACGGATCACGCCCGGAACCTCGGCAGCGCGCACCACAACGATGGCCAGGTCCACTTCGCCGTCGACCGACGCCAGGCTCGGGTATGCCGTGACCCCTCCAACGCTGGGCGTGGACGGCGTCACGGGGACGGCTTCACCGGGAAAGCCGGCGAGGTTGCGCCAGAACAGCTCCCCCATCGTGCCGGGTCGTTCCGACGCCCCCACCAGGGCGACCCGGCGGGGCGCGAATACCGCGTCGAGGCCGCTCAGCATTGGCATCGGCCACTGGCGGAATAGCTGAAGGTGCGCCGCAGCTCCGCTGCGGAGAATTCCGAGCGACGCACCCCGAGTGGATCGATGCCGCGTAGCACCGCTAACTCCGCCGCGCTTGGTGGGCGCACCGAGCTCAGGTCGGGAGCTACCCGCAGCTCGAAGCCGGTTGCCGCACGCACCGTCTCCAGGTCGACGTCCGGGAAAAGTTGGCGCAGCCGGGCTGCGCCTTGGGTGTCCCCCTCGGTGTCAAAGTCGAAGATGCCCAGCTCAGTGACCAGCCACTGGGGACCGCCGCCGGAGTAGCCCAGCCCGGAGCGGCTGCCCGCAGGTGTGCGGTGGCCCATGTCGGTGATGAAGTCGCAGTGCTGCACCAACGCGCGCCCGGAACGGTGCCGGGTTGTCCACAGCGTGAGGTGGCCAATCGTGGCGGCCAGGTTGCACCCTCCGCCACCGCCGCCGAGCTTGACCTTCGGCAAGGTGGCCGGATAGTCATCGGCGCCGATCGCGGTGACGTTGGTGTTGCCGTAGCCGTCGATCTGGCCCCCGGACAGGAACATCCGGTCGACGTCACCCCGGATGGCCGCGTCGAAGAACTCCTCAAACCGCATCCGGTATGCCGCGCCACGTTGCAGGCTGGCATCGTTGCCGGTGGGGGGGATGAACGGCGGGTCGGGGTTGCAGGCGTAGGTCGCGCCCTCCACCAGCAACATGCGCCGCGCGTGGGTGCGCTTGGCGACATGCATGGCGACTTGCGCGCATGGGCTGCCGAAACCATGAAACGTGACCTCTCCGTCCCGGATCGTGCGCGCGAGTGCAATCACGAACCACTCATCAAGGGAAAAGCTGTCAGCCGTGCTCACGTGAACAGCCCTTTCCATGCCGTGGTGGACTCTGACCAGCGGCCCAGCGCGCTGAGATGCTCCTCGCCGACGACCTTGCGGTAGCCCTCTTCATCGGGTACCCCGGTGACGAACCGCTCCAGGTAGCAGGCCAGCTCGCCGTCTCCAGCGGCCGCAGCTCGGACATAGCCGGCTAGGTGTGGCCGGTCATAGGCGTAGGCCGGGTAGCAGGATGACGGGTGCGCGCCGAAGGGCACCTCGCTCACGGCCGCAACGAGGTGGCCTGGAATGGTGATCCCGGCGGCGGCGACTTCCTCGGTGCTGACAATCCGTTCTGCGGTCGCGACCACATTCCGGGAAGCAGCAGCGAAGCGCTCGTCGAGCACGTAGGGCTGCTCCAGATGAAGGTTGCCCTGGCGGTCGGCAAGCAGAGCGTGGATCAGGACGATGTCTGGCCGCAACGGGGGTACGGCAACCAGAGTCTCGGCGGTAAAGGGACACCGCACCTCGCCGTACTCCGGGTGCAGCCGAAGGATGTCGGAGCCCCGGACTCCCCGCACCGGAAGGAAAGGCAGCCCGAATTCGGCTGCCCGCAGCTGCATGAGGATGGTGTCGCAGCAGCTCTCCCGGACTTCGATGGTGCCGCGCTCGGCAGCCCGCCGGAACGCCGGCGCCAGGCCGAGGTCCTGCTCGAAACCGACATAGCTCTCCTCGCACACCGCGATGGCACCGGCGGCCACGAGCAGGTCTACATCAATCCCGTGGGCCGACCCCACGACGTGCAGGCCTTGCCGGCCCTGCCGGATCAGCTCCCGGACCAGCGCCATCGGCAGCCGAGCGGACAGGCCCCCGCCCAACGCCACCATGGCTCCGTCGGCGACCAGCGTGGCTGCCCGGTCAACAGGCACCCGTTTGTCGGGATCTAGGTGAAACCCCATGACAGACCTCTCACTGTGCCGTCACGTCAGGTGGCGGTCATGCCGCCATCGGCGGTCAGGACCGACCCGGTCAGGAAAGAAGCTTGATCGCTGGCCAGGAATAGCGCAGCCGAGGCGATTTCCTCGGGGCTACCTAGCCGGCCGATCGGGTACTTGACCACAGTCCTGGCCAAACCAGCCTCGAGATCGCCGTCCCCGCGAGCCCTCAGCAGTGGTTCCATCAGGGGGGTGAACACGGTACCGGGGCAGATCACATTCACCCGGATGCCGCGCGGCGCAAGGTCGACCGCCATGGAGCGGGTCAGTGCCACCACCGCTCCCTTGGCGGCGCAGTAGGCGGCGAAGTTCGGTATCCCGACCAACGCCGCGACCGAGGCCTGGTTGACAATCGCACCCGATCCACTTGCCGCGAGGTGTGAAACGGCTGCCCGAGAGCAGAGGAACGTGCCCTTCACGTTGACTCCCATGCAGCGGTCCCAGTCATCTTCGGTGGCGTCGACGACCGAGCCGCTGCTGTTCACTCCAGCGTTGTTGTAGAGGACGTCGAGGCGCCCGAACGTCTCCATGGCGCGTTCCACCGCTGAGCGCACCTCGGCATCCGCAGTGACGTTGGCTGGGCACGCGATTGCCCGGCCACCATTAGCGATGATCTTGTCGACTGTGTCCTGCGCAGCAGCCGCCACCAGGTCCACCACCGCCACCGCGCAGCCCTCGGCGGCGAAGCGTTGGGCCGCCGCCCGGCCGATCCCTGAGCCGGCTCCGGTGATCAGCGCGACCCGTCCTTCGAGCTGTCCGGTCATAGGGTTGTTCTTCCTCTCTTACGACAGAGCGATCCCAGGGCTCTTTCAGCTCGGCTACAGCGCGGTCCAACCACCGTCAATCACGAAAGCGGCACCGGTGACGTAGCTGAGCCGGTTGGAGGCCAAGACGGCGATCGCGTCAGCGATCTCATCCGGTTGCGCAACCCGGCCAAGCGGGAGGCGGCCCTCAACCGCTGCCCGAAGCTCGGGAATATCCAGCCTCCACTGGGTCATCGGTGTCTGCACCATTCCCGGGCAGACGGCATTGGAACGGATGCCCGCAGCGGCATAATCCACCGCGATCGACTTGGCGAACTGCAATGCGGCGCCCTTCGAGGTGGTGTAGGCACAACGTCCAGGAAATGCGACCATCCCGGCAACCGACGCCACCGTGATGACGTGCCCGGTGCCCTGACGGATCATTACCGGCAACGCGGCACGTGTGCACAGGAACGGACCCCGGACATTGACCGCAAACACCCGGTCCCATTCTGCGACAGGTGTCTGGTGGCAGGTGGTGGCTTGCGGCGAACCGCTGATGCCGGCGTTATTCACCAGCACGTCAATCCGCCCGAATTCGGCGATCACCGTATTCATGGCGCGCTCGACGCCGGTCGCGTCAGACACGTCGACATTGATGGTGAGCACCGACGCAACAGGGGCCGATGACAGATCAAGCACAGCGAGTTGAAAACCGTCATCCAGTAGCCGGGTGACCGTCGCACGACCGATACCCGACGCCCCACCGGTTACCACCGCCACCCGCTGGCTCACACCGCCACCCTGCTCGAACGTGTAGCAGCGGCCTGCGCCGCAAGGAGCAGCGGCTCGTATACCGGCGCGTAGGGCGGCGCGTAGGACAGGTCCAGGGCCAGGACGTCGTCGAGGTCGAAGCCGGCTTGCAGGGCGGCGGCGACAACGTCGATCCGCTTCGCCACGTCTGCTGTCGAGACCATCTGCGCGCCGAGCAACCGGCCACCGCGTTCATGCACCAGCCGCACGGTGACTGATTCGGCACCCGGGTAGTACTTGGCTCGGGAACGGCCGACGATGTCGGTGGCGATGACGTCGGGACCGAGCTCGTCCTGTGCTTGCGCCAGCGTGAGGCCGGTGCGCGCCACCCCAAGATCGAACACCTTCACCACCGCGGTTCCCACCACGCCCCGAAACCGTGCCCGCCCGCCGGCTGCCACGGTGCCGGCCACCCGGCCGGTCTTGTTCCCCGCTGGACCCAGCGGCACGAAGGCGGGCCGACCGAGCACCAAGTGCTGCGGCGCGATGCAATCACCGGCGGCGTAGACGTGCTCCAGGCTGGTACGCATCTCCTCATCCACGAGCAACGCACCGCCAGGCCCAGTCCGCGCACCGCAAGCGGCGGCCACGTCCGCCGAAGGCCGCACGCCGATCGCCAGCACCACGACATCCACCGGCAGTGCCTCGCCGTTAACGAGAGCAAGCAGCCCATGTTCGTCGCGGGTCACCCCGTTGAACCGCGCCCCAAGCCGCAGGTCGACTCCGTGCCGGCGAACCTCGTCGGCGACCAAGGCGGCGATCGGCTCGTCAAGGGTCGGCATCACCGCCGGCATGGCCTCGACCACCGTGACCGCCACGCGGCGAGCATGCAGGGCCTCAGCCATTTCCAGACCCACGTAGCCGGCGCCGACCACAAGTGCCCGGGCGATCCGGCCGGCGTCGAGCAAGCTGCGTAGCGCGATGGCATCCTCAAGGGTGCGGACTGTCACCACGCGGTCGTCGTCCAGTCCCGGCAACGGCGGCAACACCGCAGCGCCCCCTGCCGCTACGACAAGGCGGTCGTATCGAAGCCGTACACCGCGCTCCAAGTCACGGTAATGGACCACCCGCCGCTCCGGGTCCAGCGCCAATGCTCGGCTATGCAGCCGCAGGTCGACTCGGCGCCGCTCCCGAAAATACGACGCTGGGTACGCCACCAGGTCATCGGCTCGGTCCACTAAGCCAGCCAAGTAATAAGGGATGCCACAGAGCCCGTACGCAGCGTGTCCGGTGGCCTCTAACACGATGACGTCGCATGCCGGATCGGTCCTGCGAGCGGCAGACGCTGCGGACATTCCAGCTGCACCACCGCCGATGACAACCACCTGCTGGACCACGGACGGCCTCCTTAGTCCCTAGGTGCCGACGCTAAGCAGCGATCCCGGCACTTCCCACGTTCGCCCGGGACGAAGCAACCCCTGGTGTTGGTACTCGAAGGACACAGACCAGCCGGCGCCTGGATCGTATGGTCACGGCGTGTGGAATTCCCCGGACTTCCTGGATCTTTCAGACCGGGCTGGCAAACCACGCCGCCGCGGACTGACCCACGTGTTGGACAAAGGGACCACCATCACGGCATTGGACGCGCTCCTGGTTCAAGCCGGACACCTCGTCGACATCCTCAAGATCGGTTGGGGGATTGCCTACATCGACCCGGTCGTCAAGGACCGGGTTGCGCTGTGCCGTGCAGCAGGGGTGGTGGTTTCACTCGGCGGCACGCTGCTCGAAGTGGCAGTCGCGCAGGGCCGGCTTAGCGAGTTACGCCGTTGGGCTGCCGACATCGGAGTCAATGCCCTTGAGGTCTCCAACGGCCTTGGGGCGCTAACCCGGCAGCGCAAGACCACGCTTATTCGTGAGCTGTCCGACGAATTCATCGTCCTTGCCGAGACCGGGATGAAGAACAGCAACATGCCGGTGATGGCCGATGCCTGGCTCGCCGAAATGGAGGCTGATCTCACTGCCGGCGCTCGTTGGCTTATTGCGGAAGGCCGGGAAAGCGGGACAGTCGGGCTGTATGAGCCCGACGGGAGCGTGCGTGCCGCGCTGGTGGACAGGATCGCCGCGCACCTGCCCTGCGAACGGATCATCTTCGAAGCACCGCGGCGTACTCAGCAATCGTGGATGGTGCACCACCTTGGTGCTGACGTCAACGTCGGGAACATCCCACCCGAGGAGGTGCTGCCGCTGGAGACGCTGCGACTCGGTTTGCGGGCCGACACCGCACGGCTACCGGGCCACGGCCCGACGGCGGCATCGCAATGATCTGCGACCCCGCGCCGAACACCATCACCCGTCCCTACCGTGGGTTGTCAGTGCAGGAAGTTGATGTCCCACTTACTGAGCATGCTCTCCTGGCCTTCCTGCTCGGCCGCGAGGTTTACCGGCGCAGCGAGTATCTCGTGCTGCGCAACAGAGGGCAGGCCGCGCTCGTAGCGGTCCGGAAGCAGTCCGAAATACCACTGTTCTCCCCCGTAGTCGAAGCTCGGGTACTCGCCGGTCCCGACCAGGTGGTGTGCATCGAGGCACCCGAGGTCGACGTGGGCAACGCCACCGCACTGGCCCAGGCGGCGCTTGCACACCCCCGGAAGGATGCGCTGGCGTACGTGGTCACCGGGCGCTACGAGCATGTCAACTTCATCTGGCAACCGGACCCGGTGCAGATCCGGGTGACCGAGGTAGTGCCGCCCACTCCACCCAAGCTCCTCGCGATGGCTCAGCAGGTGGTCGCCTACGACGAGGATCTACCTCCGATCGAGCTGGTACTTGAGGCGGTAGACATCCCCGAACTCGCGGCTTCCCACCCTGCCCCGAGCTACCTGCTGCCGTGCCGCGGTGCCGGCACCAAACTCGACGCGCCGGTGTCCTACCTGGACACCCGGCCCGCCGATCGGGCCGACTGGGTGATGATCGGATGCGAACGCTCGGTGCAGTTCCACCGCCACTTCTACGGCGACGAGCCGCCCCGCATCGAGCTGTGCCCACGTCGCCGAAGCGTCCATCCCCAGGACCTCACGCTGGCAAAGTGCTGCCTGCTCGAGCGTGGCGTCGAGTATGAGGGCAACCGTGCAGTCGTGCCGTGGGGCTCCAACCTCGACGAGATCCGCGCCGCCCTGCGCTGGCTGGCCGGGACAGGCCCGGTAGCCGAGGTGGACGCCAGCGTGGCGGCCGACGTCACGAGTGGGTGACCGGCGTAGATGGGAGCCCACCTCATCGATTCCGCTGTCTACGGTCATCTGTGGGCAACTGACGAACTGCGCCGACTTTTTGATGACCACGGACGCTTCCAATCCTGGCTCGACATTCTCGCTGCGCTCGCTGAGGCCCAAGCCGACGTGGGCCTGGTGCCCGCTGACGCGGCACGGGCAATCCGAGACCACGCGGATGTCACCCTGCTCGACCTGGCCCTGGTGGGCGCGGCCACCAGGGCGACCGGGCACTCCACCCTCGGCTTGATCCAGTGCCTGACCGAGGTGCTGCCGCCGCACGCCCGGGAGTGGGTCTACTACGGCGCCACAGT
>JAJPIR010000168.1 GCA_021324675.1 Actinomycetota bacterium | reverse complement strand
GGTCGAGCTGGTGGAGGTGGTCGCTGTGTGTGCCGCTGCCGGGCTCGCTGTCCCGGAAGGCACGTTGTGCCTGCATGAGCAGCTGCGGGTCCGGCTCGACGGCGCCGATCATTCGGTGCCGTTCTGGGTCAGCGCGGACGGCACCGTGCATGCCGTCGACCCGGTGCGCGCGGTGCTCACCACAGCAGCCCCTGCTGGGCACTCCGGGAGCCCCGCTGGGCTGCCCGGCGCTGCCAGTAGATCATCCCTAACCCGATGATGCCGAGGAAGCCGCCCGCCAGGCAGGCCCACATCCATTCCGCTGGACCACCGGAAAACAGCAATATCCCTGCTGCCACGAACCAGGCGACGGTGCCGATGCCTACCGCTGGCCGCGGATCAGCGAGGCCGCAGGGAAGCACCAGGGTACGCTACCGCGCGGGGCGGGGGGCGGGTGGTGTGACGCTGGGTGCTCACTCACCAGCCACCTTGCCAGCTAAGCTCACCGCATGGACGCCCTGGCCAGCCGGCTGCGGCTCGCCGTGGTTCGGCTCAATCGGCGGCTACGGGGCCAGCACGGCGCGGAAGCCGCCGTTACCCTGACCCAGCTGTCCGCGATGGCCTCACTGCACCGGCACGGTCCGATGACCCCGGGCGAACTAGCCGCCTGCGAGCATGTGCAACCACCGTCGATGACCCGAGTTGTTGCCGCGCTGGCCGAGCAGGGCTTCGTCGAGCGCAGCCCGCATCCCAACGATGGGCGGCAGACCGTGGTGACGTTGACCGAGGCTGGCCGGGGCTATGTGGACGCAGAGGTCAGCGCCAGGGAACGTTGGCTGGACGCCCAGCTGGCCCAACTCACCGCCGACGAGCGAAACGTGCTGAGCCGTGCGGTGCAGATCATCGACCGGATCGCGGGTCACTGACGACGACGCCGCGCCGAAGCCGGACGCGATCGGCAGCGACCGCGAAGAGCGGTCTGCATCCAGCCTGCGCCAGGGCTCCACGGACGGGGGAGGAAGAGCGAACCTGCTTGACGCGAAATTAAGGTTAGGCTAGCTTAAGTAGAGCCGGCTTCGTGGTGGGAGTCCTGGCAACATGGTAAATACGTCGGGCCTGACTCCGGGCTCTCGGTCAGGCCCGACGTTGCCTTTCGCCGGGCCCGTCAGCTAAGGGCCACGCGTGTACCGGCAGGTTGCAGTGCATGTACTCTATGTAACGGCGAAGCATACTCGTTAGCGCGGCGGGCCGGTCCGCGCCCTGCTCGGTCAATGCCTGCACGGTGGCACGTTGCCAGCTCGCCCCGTTACGCCGCGCCACACAGCGTTGCTCGATCACCGACAGGTAACGTTCGCGGGCAGCATCGGACATCCCGCAGCTGCGCAGCCCGTCATGGGCTACCGACAGCAGCTTGCGTAACACCAGCTCATCGGGCCGCACCGATCCCATGCCGGGCCAGTGAAGTCGCGCATCCATGCCTAGCCGCGCTGCCGCGTATAAGTTCTCCTGCGCGGTCTGGAAAGACATCTCGCTCCATACCGGTGGCTGCGCCTCGACCAGCCCGCGCATGGCGCCGAAGAAAAACGCCGCATTCGCCAAGACGTCGATCACGGTCGGGCCGGCGGGCAGGACCCGGTTCTCGATGCGTAGATGCGGCACCCCGTCCATCACGTCATAAACCGGCCGGTTCCAGCGCCAGATCGTGCTGTTGTGTAGCCGTAGTTCCGACAGCGACGGTGTGCCGCCCGCCGCGAGCACCGCCAGCGGATCTTCGTCCTGGATCTCCGGAAGCAACGGCGCGAAATAGCGCACGTTTTCCTCGAACAGGTCAAAGATCGAGGTGATCCACCGCTCGCCGAACCACACCCTCGGGCGCACACCCTGGTTACGCAGCTCGGGTGAGCGAGTATCGGTGGCCTGCTCGAACAAGGGGATCCGGGTCTCATGCCACAGCGCATGCCCGAGCAGGAATGGTGAGTTTGCGGCTACTGCCAGTTGGACCCCGGCCAATGCTTGTGCGGCGTTCCAATGCGCGGCGAACTGATCAGGGCCTACCTGCAGATGCAGCTGCGCCGAAGTACACCCGGATTCTGGCAGGATCGAGTCAGCGGCGCACCGTAAGTATTCCGGTGCACCTGTACCTAGTGGCACACCCTCCATGTCAAGCTCCAGATCCTCGGATCGGGTGACCAGGATCTGCCGGTTGAGGATCGCGTAACGGGACTTGGGGGACATCCATCGCTGGTCGAAGTGGTCCGGCCGTAGCGTGGGTAGGATGCCGATCATCACCAGACCTACCCCGGCCGCGTGGGCTGCATCGTTGGCCGTGTTCAAGCCGACCCGCAACTCCTGCTCAAGTCCCCGAGCCTCGTCGGCGGCCAACGGCCGCGGAGGGACGTTGATCTCGATATTGTGCTGGCCGAGCTCGGTCTGGAAAGCCGGGTCATCGATGTACTTGAGCACCTCTTGGTTGGCCATCGCCGGATCGAGGTTGTCATCGACCAGGTTCAGCTCGAGTTCCAGCCCCATGCGTTCGGGGCCCTTGGCGAAGCTATTTCCGGCGAGCATGCGCGACAGCGCGTCCAGACACCGCTGGGTCTTGTTCCGGTAGCGCTGTAGGTCCT
>JAJPIR010000166.1 GCA_021324675.1 Actinomycetota bacterium | reverse complement strand
CGTGGACCAGTCGCCGGAGATGCTGGCACAAGCCGCCGCAAAGGTCCCCCAAGCGCAGTTCCGGGTTGGCAACCTGACCCAACTGCCGATCCCGGACACCTCCGTCGACCTGGTGCTGTGCGCATTGGCCCTAAGCCATCTCCCTGACCTTGGGGAGGCGATTGCGGAGTTCCGGCGCGTGCTGCGACCCGGCGGCCGGCTGATCGTGACCGATGTCCACCCGATCATGGTCCTGCTGGCCGGCCAGCCGATCTTCGCTTACAAGCCAGGGGAGTTGGCGTTCGTGCGGATCCGCCCACACCAGGTCAGCGACCATCTTACGGCGTTCGCCACACACGGCTTCTCGTTTATCTCCTGCCACGAACCCCTCTACGCTGGTCCGCTGCCGCCCGGTGGCTACGAAGAAAGGATTCCTGACGCGGCCCGCGCGGCCTGGGCTGGAATTCCGTCGGCGATCATCTACGAGATGCAGGCGCCGGCGTGACATCGACCCCGGCCGCTAGCCCCTTGGTGAGCTGCCTAATGATCACTAGAGACCGGCCTGTCTTCGCGGCCCGCGCCATCAGGTGCTTTGCGAATCAGCGCTACCAGGCTCGTGAGCTCATCATCGTCTGCCACGGCACTTCCGACTATCGGCGATACCTGGCCGCTTTGGCCCGACAACACGAAATCACGGACGTAACAATTTTCGGCGCCGCTCAAGACATGTCACTTGGCGCACTGCGCAATCGTGCGCTCGACGCCGCATCCGGTGATTTGATCTGTATCTGGGACGACGACGATTGCAGCCATCCAGACCGGCTCGCGACGCAGGTGGCGAACCTAATTGAGGAGAGCAGCCACAGCTGCTTTCTGGGCGAACATCTGCAATTATTTGACCGGACGCTGTACTGGATCAACTGGGAGCTAGGCACACCGAAAGCGCGCTACCCACTACTGCCCGGCACTATGCTGATGACGAACGATCGACGGTTTCGTTATCCGGAGTCAGGCCGCTATGCGCACTTAGCTGAGGATTGGGCACTCATGACCGACCTGCATCACCGGGTAAGGGTCAGCTACGTGCGCGACCAAGGTCAGCTCTATCTCTACAACTATCACGGCAGCAACACCTTTTCTGCGGAGCATCATGCAAAGCTGCGAATCCGCTCGCTGACCGCCGCGGCGATCACGGAGAAAGAACCTCTCATACGTGCGGCAATGGCATATTTTTCGATTTGTGGTCCAGTCCAGGTGTGGGGTTGCGACGGGCCCGCGTTCTCTATCGAGAAAGGCGTGGCATGACACCTGAAATTGTTCATTACGATCAGCGTCCCGAGCTGTGGCAGCGGTTTTCCGATGTCTTTGTCGGAATCCTGCCGGAATATAATCTGCACGGCGACGTGCTGGATGCCGGGTATTGGGAGCGGCTGCACGAGATTTTCGGCCGCTACCAGCTCGCCCTGGTCGGCCCCGACGATGAGATCTCGGCGACTGCCCGGGGCATCCCGACCCGCTGGGACGGCACGCCGATGGGTCTGGGGCCTGGGGTCGAGGCCGCCATCGAGACGGCCTTCACCCTCCACGATGCTGGGCGTGAGCCGAACACTCTCTGCGCGCTGGGGATCGAAGTCGCCCCAGGTCATCAGGGTGCTGGTCTCGGAACGGCCATGCTGCACGCCCTCCAGGCAACTGCCCGCGAGTCGGGGTTTAGCCAGGTCATTGTTCCGGCCCGGCCGAGCTGGAAAGACCGCTATCCGCTGGTGGCAATCGAGCGGTACGCACGCTGGACCACCGATGACGGGTTGCCCTTCGATCCGTGGCTGCGCACCCAGGTCCGTGCGGGCGGCAAACTGTCCATCCCGACCTCGCGGTCGTCGCTGATCACCGGCACCGTGGCGGACTGGGAGTCGTGGACCGGGATGCGCTTTCCCGATAGTGATGACTACGTCATCCCTGGGGGGCTGGCGACCGTACGAATCGATCGGGACGCCGATCTGGGCACCTATTGGGAACCCAGCGTCTGGGTCGTCCACGAATCGGGAGTTTGCTGATGAGCACCGCGAGCGCCGCGTCTACCCCGCTGCGGCTAGGAGTCGTCGGTTGCGGTGCGGTGACCGAGCTGTGCCACCTGCCCGCACTGGCTCGTGGCACGCCGTTCCGCGTCACGGCGCTGGTCGATCAGGTCCCTGAGCACGCCGAGCGGGCCGCCGAGCAACACCTGCAGCTGCAGAAAACCAAGGGGCTCGAGCAGCAGGCGACACCGCTGTGCGCAACGGATGTCTCAGACGTGCTCGACGCCATCGATGTGGCAATCGTGGCCACCGCACCGCACTCGCATGCCGGGCTCACCATCCATCTGGCGCGAGCCGGAAAGCACGTACTGCTGGAGAAGCCGATCGCTGCCACCGTCGGCGACTGCATCGCGATCCGCCAGGCTTCGGCCTCTACCGGGGTCACGGTACTGCCCGCCCACGTCCGGCGGTTCTATCCGATGGCGACCTGGATTGCCCAGCAGCTGGCGTCGGGTGGGCTCGGTGCCGTGCGGCAAGTTCGCTGGCGCGAGGGTCTGGAGTACGGCTGGCCCGCGGTCACCGGGTTCACCTTCGACACCGGCGCAGGTGGCGGGGTACTGGCCGATCTCGGCCCGCATGTGTTCGACCTGCTGGGGTACTGGTTCGGGCCGCTGGAGTTGCAGCGCTGCCAGGACAACAGCGCGGGCGGTGCCGACAGCGAGACCCGACTGGCTTTGCGGGCGGCAACCACCGGCATCGAAGTAGAGCTAAGCAGGCTGCGCAACTTAGAAAACACCATCACCATCGAGGGGACGCACGCGACGCTGCGGGTCGAAACCGAGCGGGTGGCGCGTTACCAGCGCTGGACCGCAGACGGCGTCCTCGTGGAGCAGGGTGATGTGCCGGCGGCCTTGCCGGCGACGCTGACCCGCGAGGGATTGTTCCATCACCAGCTCGTTGAATTCGACCACGCGCTGCGGGGACAGCCGAATACGGCAGCTACGTTTGCCGAGGCCACGGCTACCGTCAAGATGCTCGAGGACTGCCGGGAACGGCGAGTGCACACCGTGAGCCGCCCCTGGGAGCCCCACACCTCAAAATCTCCGCGCTGCAACTATCTAGCCGGCGTGCGCCGGGTGGCGGTGACTGGTGCCACCGGTTTCATCGGGTCACACGTGGTCGATCGGCTCCTGCGTGAGGACGCGACATCGGTCGTCGCACTGGTCCACACGCTGAGCAAGCAAGCCCGGCTGTCGCATGCCGACCGCACCCGGCTCGATGTCGTCCGGGCAGACCTGCTCGCAGACCCTACCGCGCTGATGAAGGCCTTCAGTGGCTGCGACGTGGTCATTCATGCCGTCTACGGCAACACGGGCGAATCCGTGCTGCGTTGGGCGGTCACCGTCGACGGCACTGCAGCGGTCCTGGCCGCCGCCGGCAAGGCCGGGGTTCGCCGGCTGGTGCATGTGAGCAGCTTGAGCGTCTACGACGCAACCGCCGTGACCGTGATCGACGAAGACTCGCCGCTGCTGGAGACCGATCCGAGGGATCTGTCATACGGGCAGCAGAAACTCGCCGCTGAACGGCTGGTTCTTAACTCAACCGACGACCGGATGGAAGTCGTCTGCCTGCAGCCGACGGTGGTCTACGGGCCGTGGGGTCCATTGTGGACCGTGCGCCCATTACGCAGGCTAGCCGAAGACAACACTGTCCTGCCCAGCGGTCCAAGTGGTTGCTGCGATGTTGTCCATGTGCATGATGTCGCTGACGCCATCGCGTTTCTCACGTCTGCCCCTGGTGTCTCCGGTCGGCGATTTCTTGTCTCGGGGCCGAGGTCAACGACCTGGGGCCAGTTTTACGACTATTACCGGGGCATGCTGTCGCTGCCCCGACTCTCGCTGTCCGACAGTGCTGCCTGGGCTGAGCACGACCGGCGGTTCTACGCCGGTTCACCGCCCGTGGACACCTCGCAGCTGGTGGGTCTGGGCTTCCGGCCGCAGATCGACTTGGACGCCGGGATGGCGCAGGTCGCCCGCTGGGCTCGATGGGCTGGCTTGGCATGAGCACGCACCCTGGCACTTGGCCGATCAGCCGAGAATCGGGCCGGTTCCAGCTCAGCGGTTCGGTCCTGACCCACCCGGCACGAGGCGACGCTGCGTCCCAGGTGCTTGCCCAGGCCCCCCCAGGCGCGCTGGCCGTGGTCACCGACCCGGTGCCGTCGGGGCCGCCGACGGTGCTGCGGACTGCGCTGGCCGCCTGGAAGTCCATGCCACCGTCAGCGACCCATCACTTGATCGTCCAGGACGACATGCTCCTGAGCGCAACGTTGTTCCAGCGGGCTCGACTGGCGATCGAGGCCATGCCCGAGGCGGCACTGGCGCTGTTTTCGCTGTGGGATTCGCGTAACGGCGCAGCGGTGCGGCTTGGCGCACTGTCCGGGGCGAGATGGGTGGCCTCGGTGAACGAACACACTCAGTGCGCCGCGCTGATCCTGCCGCGGGCGGTTGCCGTGGGATACGTCGACTACGTCCGAAGCCACTCCTGGACGTGGCCAGAGGACATCCTGATGTCCCGTTACCTGCGCTCGCACAACGTGCCGTGCTTCATCGCGGTGCCCAATCTCGCTGAGCACAGCGACCTTCCCAGCATCGTCGGGAACAGCTTCCGCGGCCCGCGCCGGTCCGCCTGCTTCCTCTCCACGGACCGCCCCGGTGGCGAGGACCGCGTCCACACCGATCTGTCGGTCGTCCCGTTTTTCAAAAACGGCAGGGCGCAGTGTGTCGTCCGGCTTGAGGGCAGCCAACCACCACGCTGGTTGCACCTGGAGACGGCAGACCATCTCCGGGGCGCGGGAGTACCTGACCGCGACCTGCGGCCGCGACTGGGGCGGCTGATGAAAGGCCTGGACCCCCACGCCCTGCTCGGCACGTGGCTGACGGCCTACACGCTGGGCCGGCAAACCCCAAAAACAGGCCGCGACATCGACAGCACGGTCGTGACCGAAGCACTGCGCACTATTGCACTGGGCGGCATGAGCCATTATGAGGCAGCCGGGCACATCAACGACGCCCAGGAGTTGTTCACCGAGGTAGCCCACATCGCGGTAGAAGCGGGCCGCACCACAGTCCCCAAGCCCCGGCAGACCGGTGCCCGACTGCACGTCTTAGGGGCCGATGGGCCGCTCGGCGAGCATCTCGTCCGCCTGCTTGCCGATCGCGGTCATCCCGTGACGGTCGTCAGCAGCCACCTACCCCATGGCACGCAGCGCGGCGTGCGCTATCTGGTCACGCAAGCATCCGTGGCGGGCAGTGAGGGGGATGCGGTCGTCGATCTGCGCCAACTCGACGAGGCGCAGACCACGGCCGCCGGGCGAACAGTGGTCATCCGCCCGGGCGGGCCGGGACAGGCAGAGATCCGCCACGACACCGGCCACCTCTATGGTCCCGGTTGCGGTCCCGGATCGGTCATCGGGGCGATGGTCTGGGCCGCGTTGCAAAGCCAGCCGATCACGATCTCGGACGCAACGCCGGACGTGGTCCGGCCACGACATATTCAAGACCTGGCTGATCTCGTGCTCGCCGTCATCAGCGGCCGCAGCGCCGTACCCGCACCGGAATACCCCGTCGGTGAACTGGCAAAAATCGTCACACTGGTGCGGCCCACACCAGTGCACGATCTCCGGACGACGCCACACCCACCCGCTCCCCTCACGTGCCCG
>JAJPIR010000162.1 GCA_021324675.1 Actinomycetota bacterium | reverse complement strand
GCGGCACGAATCCCGGCCTTGTGCTGATCAAAGCGCTGCGCGGGTGAGTAGTGGCTCATCCCCACGTAAATTCCGTGGGGCCCATCGCGTCGGTCGGCGTAGTCCAGGAGCACCAGGTAGATGTTCGAGCGTCCCGGCTGGCCGGCCTGAAAGCGCGCGGCCACCTGGTAGACGGTCGGCAACCAGTCGACGTACCGCATGGGCAGCCACTCGGGAATGGAACTCGCCGCAGCGGCCCAGAGCCGCTCCAGGGCCGCTTCGATGCTCGTCGGAAATTCCCCGCGCATCCATAGTTCGTGGATGCAATGGGCTCCCAGGAGGCCGTCGCCCCCACCCAGGGCCTGTTCCAGGCGGCCGATGATTTCCGGCCTGCCCAGCCCCATGAAGGGACGGGCAGCCGGCGAGACCTTGCGACTGAGGCCTATGGAAAGTTCTGGCTGTCCGCGCACACATGAAATAATAGAGTCTGAACAGATGATTTCCTTGGTTTATGCGCCTGCCTTCGACTAAGACCCTGCGCGCCTTCCAGCTCGCGGCCCGCTCCGGCAGCTTCAAAACCGCTGCCAGCCAGCTTTTTCTGACCCCTTCGGCGGTCAGCCACCAGATCCGAGCACTCGAGGAGGAGCTCGGCGTGCCGTTGTTCCACCGGGGAGCGCGTACCCTCACCCTCACGGACGCCGGCCAGACCTACCTGGAGGAGATCGAATACCTCTTCGAGCGGCTCGATACGGCCACCCGCGAGCTGCGCGCCCGCGCGGGCCGCAGCACCCTGCGCCTGCGGGTGGCGTCCTTCTTTGCCAGCGAGTTCCTGCTGCCGCGCCTGGCAGCCCTCCACGCGGCCCAGCCCGAGATCGATCTGGAGATCGACACCGACGGAACCGGAACGGACGTGCATCCTCCGGATGCGGATGTTTCCATTGTGCTGGGGTCAGGCACCTGGAACGACCTGCAAGCCCACCGGCTGTTCTCCCAGACTTATGTGCCCGCGTGCTCGCCTGCCCTGTTCGCGCGTACCCCGATCACGGCCATCGAGCAGTTGGATGGCCAGACGCTGCTGGTGTTCGAAGCGCGCAAGGATGGTTGGGAGCGCTGGGCCGAATCGGCGGGATTGCAGATGCCACGCCCCCGCAAGCGCATTGCCTTCAACAACATGTCCTCCCTGGTACGGGCCACCGAGCGCTCCGCGGGTATCGGCCTCATCCCGGCGACATTGAGCGCCGAGCGGTTCCGCTCGAAATCGCTCACGCGATTGTTGAACCACGAGTGGACGACCGAGGACAGCTACTTCCTGGTCCACCGGTCGGAGGTCGCGACCCGGCCGGAAGTCATTGCGTTCCGCCAGTGGATCCTGGATGAGCTGCAGGCGGGCGCATTACAGGCAGTCCTGCCCCCGTCCTAGCCGGCGCTGCCCACCCTGGCCGAGATCAGCCACACCACCCCGCTGATCACCACCGCCGCGGGCACGATGAGCACCGCCTGGCCCAGCGAGGTGAGATCGGACAGGCGTCCGATCAGCCAGGGCGACGGCACATCCCCCAACAGGTGAATCACGAACATGCTGAGCGCAAACGCCGAGGCACGCTCGGCCGGTGACACCAGGTTGGCAATCGCCGAGTTGATCGGGCCGGTGGACATGAACAACAGCAACTCGGCGGCAATGATGGCCGGGTAGTACAACGAAGGAGACGCCGCGGTGAGGGAGATGAACGCCAGCGGCGCGGCCAGCAACGTGATCCAACCCGACATCCACAGGTAGGCCTGCCGCGAGGACTTCTGCCAGTAGTCGCCAAGCCAGCCCCCCGCGAAGGTGCCCAGAAAACCGGTGACCACCACGATAGCCCCGAAAGTGGTCGTGGCCTTCACGGCCGGAATGTTGTGGACGCGCTCCAGGAAATTGGGCATCCAGACCGCAAGCCCCCCCAGGGCGAACGTGTAGGCGGCATAGCCCAGGACCACCAGCATGTAAGGAGCTTGCTTCAGCAGATCCAGGTAGACCGCGACGGGACTGAGTGTCGACACTGCGGTCTGTCCCTCATCCTGCGATCCACGCGGAGGATCCTGCAGGCGCAATACCAACAGCGCCAGTACGAGCCCCGGCGCGCCGGCAACAAAGAACGCCGCACGCCAGCTGAAGTGATGACTCATCAGGCCACCGACGATGTAGCCCAGGGCGGCACCGACGGGGATCGCCATGTTGAACACCGACAGCACGCGGCCGCGCCGGTCGCGCGAGAATGAGTCGGACAACAGCGCCGGCGCCACCGACACGTAAGCGGCTTCGCCGATGCCCACTATGGCCCGGGCTCCGAGCAGGTGCGCGTAGCTCGCCGCCAACCCCGACAGCACGGTGGCAATACTCCACAGGAATACCCCGACGGCGATCGGGGTGGTGCGCTTACCCCGATCGCCCAGGGCGCCAAAAATCGGGGCGGCAATCATGTAGACCGCCATGAATGCCGTGGTCAGCAATCCGATCTGCTCATCGGACAGCCCCAGCGGGGCAGCTTTCAGATCCGGAATGATGCCGGAGACGACATAACGGTCGAGGTAATTCAGCAGATTGATGAAAGTCAGCACGCTCAGGGCGAGCACCGCCGGGCGCGTGGAGGATGTGGGTCGCTGCACTTAGGCTTACACGGGCCGCCAATATGCGCGGCCATTGTACCGATCCAGGCACAGGGGTGCGTCGCATCGCGACGCACGGGTTGGCACGCGAGGGACAGCCCGGATCCAGCGTTTCAACTACCCGGTCACCGTCTCGCCCGAATCACGACCCAACGGGCTCAGCTTCAGACGCTCCAGGTACTGCCGTACGCTGTCCCGGAAACCTTCGCTGCTGGTCACGGTGGTGCCCCCGGCCAGCACCAGGATGAAATCCCCGCGGGGTGTGCGACTGATCTCCCGCACGTGATTCATGTTCACCAGGCACGAGCGGCTGATCCGCTGCAGCGGTTGCGACTGCAAGGACTTCTCGGCCTGCTGCAAAGTACTGCGTGCGTGGAATGTCTCCCGCCCGACGGTGAGCTTCACGTAATTCCGATCCGCCTCCACGACCTCCACCTGCGCCACGTCCAGCATGTGCATGCGGCTGCCGGACTCGGCCAGGATACGCGGGCGCGAATCGGATCCGGTGCGGGCACCGCGCTCGAGTTGCGCCAGCACGGTGCTGAGCACGCTGGAGCGATCCAGACTGCTTTCGGCCTGCCGGCGACGACGGACCCGCGCGAGTGTCTTGCGGAATCGGTCGTCATCGAAAGGTTTCAGCAGGTAATCGACCGCACTCACCTCGAACGCCTCCAGCGCATAGTCATGGTAGGCGGTTACGAAGACGATCATGGGCAGGGTGTCGGGATCCAGAGCTCGCGCCAGCGCCACGCCATTCTGGGTGTCGATCTGGATGTCCAGAAACAGCAGGTGCGGTGGACGTGCCCGGATCGCTTCCAGCGCCGAGCGGGCATCGCCGTACTCACCCACAATGTTCAGGTCCGGCTCGCGAGCACAACACTCACGCAAAGTGCGGCGAGCGCCCGGCTCATCGTCGACGATCATTACATCCATCATGTGCCTGCACCCGTTCCTGCGACAGGCCCATCACGCAGCAATGGCAGCCGTACCTCGGCGATCCAGACGTTATCGTACCCGGAGGTGGCGCTGAAGGAGGCCCGGTCGCCGAATTGAATCGCCAGGCGCTCGCGGACATTGCGCAGACCAATCCCGGCGCAGCCCTGGGGCTTTCCCGGAGCCATGGTGTTCACCACCCGCAGACACAACATCTCGTCGTTGACCACGGCATCCACGCGCACTGTCACCGCACCTTCATGGTTCGCAAGCCCGTGAACGACTGCATTCTCCACCAGGGGTTGCAGAATGAGGCTTGGCACCCACGCTGCCACCGTGGAGTCCTGGGGTGGAACGTGCACTGTCAGGCGGTCGGAAAAGCGACGCTGCTGCAAGCCCAGGTACAGCCGCACGAACTGCAACTCGTCATCCAAACGCGAGAAATCACGCTCGCCGGCCGTCAACAGCCGACGTAACAGGTCCCCCAGTTGCACGACCATCGATTGCGCGGCCGCGGGGTCCCACGAAATATGTCCGCGGATGGTGTGCAGGAGATTGAAGAGCGTGTGTGGCGACAGCTGCATACGCAATGCGGCCAGATTCGCGGCAGTCAGGGCGCGCTCCAACGCGGCCGAGCGCAACTGCGCATCACGCAATCGCTGGTAAAAAGCGAATCCCATGATCAGCGTGAGAGCAAAACCGTAGGTCAACAGGAACGTCGTGGTGGCCGCCATCCACATGGGCAGGTCGTCCCGGTCGAATCCAAAAAAAGCCTGGTGAATATGGCCCATCCGGTCCATGTCGCCGTAGAGGTATTCCGCAACCCCCATGGCCGGTTGCGCCAGGCCCGCGAAAAACACGGCCGTCAGAAGTTGCAGGGGCAACATCTTCCACAACGGCTGCCACCCGAGCCGCCAGGAGATCGACACACACAGCAACAGCATCGGGTAGAGCAGCGCATGTTGGAGCAAACGCGTGCAATACGGCGCAAACACGTGGATCTGTCCCGGGATGTGCGCAATGCTCGCCTGCATGCTGTTGGCATACAGCACGTTCGAGCAGGCCACGTACACCCAGAACACGCTCAATATGAGCAGGTTCTGGCGCACGCCCGGGGTGGCGACCGCCGACCTCAGATAGGACCAGGGGCGCCTTTGGCTGGGGAAGGCAGGCGAGGCAATGGCGGCCTCCCCGACCCTCATTTCCTCCGATGGCATGGCATTCACGGGGGGATCTCCCGAAATCGAGTCTTATGCGCATATCGTACGCCAATGTGACGTGCCTGTTGCACTTGCATTACCTGCCCCGCTGCCATCGAGGGACGAACCCGTCGAGGCCGGGGACCAGCCCGTGGCTCGACACGGATTTCCACTGGTGCGGCCCTCGACGCTCAGCTGGCGGAGCCCAAAGTCGCGTCTGAAGTTGCGTGCACTGCGCTGTCCCGGGGTGCCGCGCCCCCTCGGTACGAATCCGTTGGAATCAGGGATCAACTCGTCGAACGATGGCTACTCCCGCAGCGGCCGCGGGTGTTTCATACACACCGTCGCAAGACACAATG
>JAJPIR010000332.1 GCA_021324675.1 Actinomycetota bacterium | reverse complement strand
GTCGTCCGATGCCCAGCTCGGCAGGTCCACCGGTCACCCTCCCTGCTGATGTCGACGAGTTGGATGCCGAACAGCCGCACACCGCATACACGAACTTACTCCCCGAGATCTCAATAACAGACCGGAAACGGTCCGTGCAAGACTGCATGCCTGCCCGTTGGCTGTTTCTTGATACTGCCGGGGTGGTGAACGCCAGGTGTACACCGTGGGAAGATCGGCGAGTGGCAGCTAGCGAGTCGACGAAGCGCCGGGCGGCAGTGCTCGGTTCTCCGATTCGGCATTCACTCTCACCGACGTTGCACCGCGCCGCTTACGCAGCGCTGGGCCTGGCCGGGTGGTGTTACGACGCGGTAAATTGTGACGAAGCGGCGCTACCCTCCTTTGTTGAGCAGCTCGGTCCGGAATGGGCTGGGTTGTCGTTGACGATGCCACTCAAGCGCGTTGCATTAACCGTGGCCGACCAGGTGTCCGCGCTGGCCAGCGCGGTTGGCGCAGCAAATACCCTGCTGCTTGGTCCTCCCGGCGAACCCCGCCGGGCGGAAAATACCGACGTGGCCGGCGTCCTCGCGGCGCTGCGCGAAGCCGGCGTCGATCGGGTCCGCGCCGGGGTGATCCTGGGGGCTGGCGGCACGGCCCAAGCCGCGCTCGCCGCGCTGTGTGAGCTAGGTGACAGCGCTCCCCGGGTAGTGGTGCGCAATCCGGCTAGAACGGTGGAGCTGCTGGCAACAGCCCACCGGCTCGGGGTCCAGCCGGAGATCATCGGCGGGCTACCGGAGGTGGACCTGCCGGACACCGACCTGATCGTGTCCACCCTGCCGCCCGGCGCCGGCGACGCCCTGCACGGCCGGCCCTGGGTTGGCCGCCCGGTGGTACTCGATGTCGTCTACACACCGTGGCCGACGCCGCTGGCTGCATCCGCGCGGGAAGCCGGCTGCCAGATCGTCAGCGGGCTGGCAGTCCTGCTCCACCAGGCCGCCGCCCAGGTCGAGCTGATGACTGGCTGCCGCGCGCCGGTACCCCAGATGCGCGCAGCCTTAGACGCCGCTGTCGCCGCTGCCCGCTCCCGCTGAGAGCTGCCAGTCCCAAAACACCGAGGGCAGCGATAGCGGCGAGTTACCATCGTGTAGTGACCACATTGTTCCGGCCACCGGAACGTCGTGACGTCGACGCCCTGATCGGTGGCGTTGTCCATGACCTTGGATCGGATCCGTTTCCGGTCATCGGTATGGACCACATTCGCTTCGCCGTCGGCAACGCCCGGCAGGCCGCGCACTTCTATTCGACCGCATTCGCAATGACATGCGTTGCCTACCGTGGTCCGGAGCAGGGTTACCGGGACGCAGCCGAGTACGTGCTGATTTCCGGAAAGGTCCGGTTCGTCGTCACCGGGCCAACTCGTGCCGGCACGCCACTCGCCCAGCGGGTGGCAGCCCACGGCGACGGGATCAGTGACCTCGCGATCGAGGTGCCCGACGTGGACCGGGCCATCGCGTTCGCCCGCCGGCAGGGCGCCACCGTGCTGGCGGAACCGGCCGACGCCACTGACGAGCACGGCACGGTACGACTGGCGGCTCTGGCTACCTATGGGGATACCCGGCACACCCTGGTCGATCGATCCCGCTACCGCGGCCCCTTCCTGCCCGGATTTGTGGCACGGCAGCCCTTGGTGCGACCCGGGCGCCGGTTGTTCCAGGCGGTGGATCACTGTGTGGGCAACGTGGAGCTGGGCCGCATGGACACCTGGGTTTCTTTCTACAACCGGGTGATGGGATTCGAGAACATGGCGGAGTTTGTCGGCGAGGACATCGCCACCAGGTACTCCGCGCTGATGTCCAAGGTGGTAACCAGCGGCAATCACCGGGTCAAGTTCCCGCTCAACGAACCCGCGATCAGTGCCAGGCGGTCGCAGATCGACGAGTATCTGGAGTTTTACGGGGGTCCGGGGGTCCAGCACATCGCGCTGGCGACCGGCGACATCGTCGGTGCTGTGTCAGCGATGCGAGATCGGGGTGTGGAATTTCTGGACACGCCCGCCTCGTACTACGACACGCTTGGCGAATGGGTAGGCGACACTCGGGTGCCCGTGGAAACGTTGCGTGAACTGGGCATTCTTGCCGATCGTGACGAGGACGGCTACCTCCTGCAGGTGTTCACCAAGCCGGTCCAGGACCGGCCGACGGTCTTTTTCGAGCTGATCGAGCGGCACGGCTCGATGGGCTTCGGCAAGGGCAACTTCAAGGCACTGTTCGAGGCCATCGAGCGGGAGCAGGCTCGCCGGGGAAACCTGTAAGCGCCATGGCCTTCTACCGGCAGGCGGGCATGATTCCCCGCAAGCGACACACCCAGCACCGCCGCCCCGACGGCAGCCTCTACTACGAGGAGCTGATGGGCGCTGAAGGCTTTTCCTCGGACTCCTCACTGCTGTACCACGAGCAGATTCCCTCGGCGATCGTCGATGCCCGGTCATGGAAGCTGCCCGAGCATGCCACCGTGCCCAATGAGCCACTGGTACCCCGGCACCTGCGGCTGCATGAGCTTTTCACCGAGCAGGAACGGAAAAGCTGTGACGTGGTAACCAGCCGGCGGCTGGTACTCGGCAATGCCGATATAAGGATCTTCTACGTGGTCGCCGGTGCGGCCTCGCCGCTGTATCGCAACGCTCTGGGTGACGAGTGCATCTTCGTCGAATCAGGCTCGGCAGCGGTGCATACGGTCTTCGGCGCGCTGGACGTGGCCACAGGCGACTACGTCATACTGCCGCGCGGCACCACCCACCAATGGGTGCCCAGCCCGGGCGAACCGCTGCGCACCTACTGCATCGAAGCGAACAGCCACATCACCCCGCCACCCCGTTACCTGTCCAGATTCGGGCAGTTCTTGGAACACTCCCCGTACTGCGAGCGGGACCTACGAGGCCCTGGCCTTCCGGAGGTGGTCCAGGAAGCTGACGTCGAGGTGCTGGTCAAGCACCGCGGAGCGCACGGGCCCACCGGTACCGCCTATACCTATCCACGGCACCCCTTCGACGTGGTGGGTTGGGACGGGTGCCTGTACCCGTACGCGCTCAATATCGCCGACTTCGAGCCGATCACCGGGCGCATCCACCAGCCGCCTCCGGTGCATCAAGTCTTCGCCGGCAGCGGCTTTGTGATCTGCAATTTCGTGCCGCGCAAGGTCGACTACCACCCATTGTCCGTGCCGGTGCCGTACTACCACTCCAACGTCGATTCCGACGAGGTCATGTTCTACTGCGGTGGCAACTACGAGGCCCGCAAGGGCAGCGGGATCGGTCCCGGCTCGATCTCCCTGCATCCTGGTGGCCACTCGCACGGCCCCCAGCCCGGCGCGATCGAACGGAGTCTCGGAGCCGAATTCTTCGACGAGCTGGCCGTCATGGTTGATACGTTCCGCCCTCTAGAGCTGGGTGAGGGCGGCCTCGCCTGCGAGGACCGGACATACCCATGGAGTTGGTCCGGGCGAGGTCCGGGCCAGTGAGCAAATCGACTGTCACCGGCGGGACTGCGACTAGCTGGGCCGGGGTAGCCGCCGGCCACCCTTTCGGGATACACACCCTGCCCTACGGCGTCTTCACCGATGCGGCGCGCGAGCAGCCGCGTGTGGGCGTAGCCGTGGGTGATGCCATCCTGGATCTCACCGCCGCCGCTGCGGCCCTCCTACCTGAACATTTCGCGCTGTTCGGCAGTGGCAGTCTTGATGCGTTCCTGGCCGCTGGCCGCCGTACTTGGACTGCGGTCCGGGCCGCACTGACCGAGTGGCTGACCGAGGGCAGGTACGCAAACGTACTGTCACCCCTGCTCGTTCCGGCCGCTGTGGCGACGATGCGATTACCGTTCACCGTCGCCGACTACGTCGACTTCTACTCCTGCGAGCAGCACGCAACGAACGTCGGGCAGATCTTGCGCCCCGATCAACCCGCGTTACCGGTGAACTGGCGCCACCTGCCGGCTGGCTATCACGGCCGGGCCGGCACGGTGGTGGTGTCCGGGACACCGATCTGCCGGCCACCAGGTCAACGGCGCCTCCCCGACGGCACGGTCATCTTCGCGCCATCAAGCGCGCTGGACTTCGAAGCCGAAGTCGGCTTTGTCGTCGGCACGCCATCGGTGTCTGGCCGGCCGGTGCCGCTGACCGGTTTCGCTGACCACGTTTTCGGGATATGCCTGATCAACGACTGGTCAGCTCGGGATATTCAGGCGTGGGAATACCTTCCGCTCGGGCCCTTTCTCGGCAAGTCGTTCGCCACGTCGATCTCCCCGTGGGTGCTCCCGCTGGACGCCCTGGCGAGTGCTCGTGTCCCACCACCGCCCCGGGATCCGCGCCCGCTGCCCTACCTCGATGACACCCGCACCGAACCGTGGGGGCTGGACATCACGCTGGAGGTTCGACTTAACGACCACCTGGTGTCTCGCCCACCGTTCGCCGGGATGTACTGGACGCCTGCGCAGCAGCTGGCCCACCTGACCAGCAACGGCGCCTGCCTGCGCACCGGTGACCTACTGGGCTCCGGCACGGTCAGCGGGTCTGCTCCGGACCAGTGGGGTTCGCTGCTCGAACTTAGCCGGAACGGCTCATCACCCCTGACTTTCACCGACGGCGCCACTCGCAGCTTTCTCGCCGACGGCGACGAAATATCGATCACCGGGACCGCGCCGGGCCCTGCGGGCAGCATCATCGGCCTCGGCGAGGTGCGCGGACAGGTCCACGCACTTGTGAACGCGTGACCATGTTCTGGCACCGAACTCCACTCACGGGTAACGGGCCGTGGCCCGGTACTGCCTACCCATTGGGGGCAACCTACGACGGCGCGGGAACCAACTTCGCGCTGTTCTCCGAGTGCGCCGATGCGGTAGAACTGTGCCTGTTCGACGACGGCGGCGATGCGCGGGCGATCGAGACTCGAATCCGGCTGGACGAGGTCGATGGGTTCGTCTGGCACGGCTACCTACCCGGCATCGGACCCGGCCAGCACTATGGGTACCGGGTGCACGGCCCGTACGATCCGGCGACTGGGCACAGGTGCAACCCAGCCAAATTGCTCATCGATCCCTACGCCAAGGCGGTATCTGCCACCAACATGGAGTGGGACGAGTCGCTGTTCGGCTACCGGTTTGCTGATCCGGAGCAGCGCAACGACGCCGATTCGGCGGCTCACGCGCCGAAATCAGTCGTCATCAGCCCATTCTTCGACTGGGCTGATGACCGGCACCCGCGCACCCCTTACCACGAGACGGTGATCTACGAGGCGCACGTGCGCGGTCTGACCATCACCCATCCCGAGATCCCACCCGGGCTCCGGGGCACCTACACCGGCCTCGCGCACCCAGCGATGATCAACTACCTCACCTCGCTGGGGGTCACCGCTGTCGAGCTCATGCCGGTGCATCAGTCCATTACCGACCGTAGTCTCGTCGAGCGGGGCCTGACCAACTACTGGGGTTACAACACCATTGCGTTCCTGGCTCCGCATAACGGCTACGCGGCGGCGGGCACTGTCGGAACCCGGGCTCATGAGGTGGTCACGCAGTTCAAGTCGATGGTCCGGGAGCTGCATGCGGCAAATATCGAGGTAATCCTCGATGTGGTTTACAACCACACCGCAGAGGGCAATCACCTGGGACCGACGCTGTCGATGCGCGGCGTCGACAATGCTGCTTACTACCGCCTCGTTGAGAACGATCTTCGGTACTACATGGACTACACCGGCACCGGTAACTCGCTGAACGTGCGCCACCCGCATACTCTGCAGCTGATCATGGATTCGCTGCGGTACTGGGTGCTTGAGATGCACGTTGACGGCTTTCGCTTCGACCTCGCCTCGACGCTGGCCCGGGAGTTCTACGACGTGGACCGGCTGTCGACATTCTTCGACCTGGTTCAGCAGGATCCGGTGATCAGCCAGGTGAAACTGATCGCAGAGCCGTGGGACGTCGGCCCGGGCGGCTACCAGGTCGGTAACTTCCCGCCGCTATGGACCGAGTGGAACGGCAAATACCGCGACACCGTGCGGGATTTCTGGCGTGGCCGGCCCGGGACTCTGGGAGAGTTCGGCTACCGGCTTACCGGCTCCTCCGATCTCTATCAGGACGACGGCAGGCAGCCATACGCGTCGATCAACTTCGTCACCGCGCATGATGGGTTCACCCTGACCGATCTGGTGTCGTATAACAGCAAGCACAACGAGGCCAACGGCGAGGGCAACCGGGACGGCACCGACGACAATCGGTCGTGGAACTGTGGAGTGGAAGGCCCCACCAACCATCCAGAGGTGCTGGCTCTGCGGGCCCGGCAGCGGCGCAACATGCTGGCCACCTTGCTGCTGTCCCAGGGTGTCCCGATGCTGCTGCACGGCGATGAGCTCGGCCGCACTCAGTGGGGCAACAACAACGCTTACTGCCAGGACAACGAGGTGTCCTGGGTGAATTGGAGTTCAGCCGATCAGGAGTTGTTCGCCTTCACCTCGGCGCTGATCGCGATGCGCCGCGAGCATCCGGTGTTCCGGCGCCGCAGGTTCTTCGCCGGCCGCCCGATCCGCGGCGGCGACGACCTGCGCGACATCGCCTGGTTCACCGAGTCCGGTAAGGAGATGACCGAGCAGGACTGGGAAATGCCGGTCGGCCAGTATCTCACCGTGTTCCTCAACGGCGACGGCATTCCGGACCCCGACCCCCGCGGCCAGCGGGTCACCGACAAGTCGTTTTTGCTGTGCTTCAACGCCCACTACACGGATATCGACGTGCAACTGCCCGGCAACGGCTACGGGCGGGAATGGGCCGTCGTGCTCGACACTGCCACCAGCCAGCTACCCGGTAGCCGCGGTGCCAGCACCGCGGGCGATGCAAAGATCACCATCACCGGCCGGTCGTTGGTGGTCCTGGAGCGTGCCACATGACGCCATGCTGATCCCTACGTCGACCTACCGGCTACAGCTCAACGCTGAGCTGACCTTCGCCGACGCCGCAGCCGTCATCCCCTACCTGGCATCACTGGGTATCGGCGCGGTATATACCTCGCCGCTGCTGGCGGCAATGCCCGGCTCGCAGCACGGGTACGACGTGGCTGATCCGAGCCGGGTATCTGGCGTGCTCGGCGGCGAAGTGGGCCGCCAGACCTTGGTGGCCGCCGTGCGGAAACACGAGCTGGCGCTGGTGGTCGATATCGTGCCTAATCACGTCGGAGTCGCCGAACCGCAGGCGAACCCGGCGTGGTGGGACGTGCTGCGGCACGGGCCGTCATCGCGCTTCGCGCGCTGGTTTGACGTCGCCGGCTGGCCGCTGCGCCTGCCCGTGCTGGCCGACTCCCCCGACGCCCTGTCTGACCTGCGGGTGGACGGCGACCTGCTGTGGTACCACGAGCGTGCTTTCCCGCTGGCGCCGGGCACAGCCGGCGGCACCCCGGAGGAAGTGCATGCGGCGCAGCATTACCGGCTGGTGTCCTGGCGGGCCGACGTGGGCTACCGGCGGTTCTTCGCGATCAGCGACCTCGCCGCGGTTCGTGTCGAAGACCCGGAAGTGTTCGACGCCACGCACCGTGAGGTGCTGCGCTGGGTCGCCGAGGGGGAGGTGGACGGCCTGCGCATCGACCACCCCGACGGCCTGTCCGACCCCAAGGGTTACCTGCACCGCTTACGTTCGCACGCCCCGGACACCTGGATTGTGGTGGAGAAGATCCTTGAGCCGGGCGAGGAGCTGCCCCTTTCCTGGCCGGTAGCGGGCACCACTGGCTACGACGCCCTCGCCGAGGTCGATGGGGTCCTCATCGATCCCGCGGGAGCTGAGGTATTCACCGCGCTCGACACCGAGTTGACCGGCGCGCAGACCAGCTGGCCGCAGCTGGCGCACGACTGCAAGCTCGATGTGGCCACCGGCATGCTCGGCTCGGAGTTGCGTCGCCTGGCCAGGCTGGCACCGACCATCCCGGATGGCACTGCTGCGCTCGCTGAGCTACTGGCCTGCTTTCCCGTTTACCGCTCATACCTGCCGGACGGGGCGGAATATCTCGACGAGGCGCTGGCCGCTGCCCAGCGCCGGAGGCCCGACCTCGGGGCAGCGCTGGCGGCCTTGTCATCACGGCTGCACGAGCCACGCGACGAGCTGGCCGCCCGGTTCCAGCAGACCTCCGGGGCCGTCATGGCCAAGGGAGTCGAGGACACCGCCTACTACCGCTGGACGCGGTTCCTTGCACTCAACGAGGTGGGCGGCGACCCGGACCGTTTCGGACTCGATCTCGATGACTTCCACGCCGCGATGGTCCACCGTGAGCAGGTCGCTCCGCATGGGATGACCACGCTGTCCACTCACGACACCAAGCGTTCCGCGGACGTCCGGGCTCGGCTGGCGGTGCTGTCTGAGCTGCCGGACTGGTGGGCTTCGACCGTCCGGGAATTCACCCGGCTGGCGGCAGCGGCCGGTGCCCCCGTGCCCGACGCAGCGCTGGGTCACCTGCTCTGGCAGACCGTGGTCGGTGCGTGGCCGCTGCCTTCCGAGCGGCTGCATGCATACGTGGAAAAGGCCATGCGTGAGGGGCGGACGCATACTACCTGGACCGATCCGGACAAGGCCTTCGAGACGGCCATGCACGCGGTTGCCGATGCCACCCTGGATGGCTCCCAGCTGCACTCTGCGGTGGCCACGGCGGCGGCCCGCATCATCCCGGCTGGATGGTCGAACTCGCTGTCGGCGGTGCTGCTGCAACTGGCCATGCCTGGGGTACCGGACACCTACCAGGGTGGCGACTTGTGGGATCTGTCCCTGGTGGACCCGGACAATCGTCGACCGGTGGATTTCACCGCGCGGGCTGATCTACTCGCGCAGATCGACCAGGGCTGGCTGCCTGACATCGACTCTTCTGGCGCGGCAAAGTTACTGGTGGTATCCCGCGCGCTGCGCTCTCGCCGCGATCAGCCTGACCGGTTCACCGGCTACCTCCCGCTGCGCGCCACCGGACCTGCCGCCACACACGCCGTGGCATTCGCCCGCAATGGGGTGGTCGCGGTGGCTACCCGGCTGCCCATCGGCTTGGCCACCCGCGGTGGTTGGGGCGAGACCGTGCTGGCGCTACCCGATGGCTCCTGGACTGACGCGATCACAGGTACTGCAGCGTCGGGTGACGTGCCGTTGGCCGAACTACTCGCCCGCTACCCCGTCGCCCTACTGATCGCCGGCTGACCGCCGAGCGACTCCGTCCGCAGGGCGGCATGCGCCCGGAGTACCGGCTGGCTATAGCGATGACGGTCAACCGGCTGCCACGAGGACCGTCACGACCAGACAAGACCGCACGACCCTGACAGGATCGATGCCTATGGACATCAAGGTGTGGGCTCCGCAACGGCAGCGAGTTCGCGTCGTGGTGGACGGCGTCGAGCACGACATGGTCCGGACAGGGGGCGGCTGGTGGGCCAGCGATGTCGATGGCGCCGAACCAGGCGTGGACTACGCGTTCCGGCTCGACGAGGAGGACACCGCGCTGCCCGACCCCCGATCAAGGTGGCAACCGAACGGGGTACACGAGGCATCCAGGATCTATGACCACACCGCATTCCCGTGGACCGATGGCCACTGGACCGGCCGCTCGCTGGCCGGCAGCGTGCTCTACGAGCTCCACGTCGGCACGTTCACCGCAATCGGCACTTTCGATTCCGCCATCGAGCGTCTGGACCACCTCGTCGAGCTAGGCGTCGACCTGGTCGAGGTGATGCCGGTCAACGCCGTCGACGGACCCCGCAACTGGGGATACGACGGGGTGGGCTGGTATGCCGTCACGGAGAACTATGGTGGACCCAACAGCTTCAAGCGCTTCGTGGACGCCTGCCACGCGCGCGGGCTCGGGGTGGTGCTCGATGTCGTGCACAACCATCTCGGCCCATCCGGCGCGTATCTGGATCGCTTCGGCCCGTACTTCTCCGGAAGCAACATCTGGGGACCCGCCCTCAACCTGGACGGCCCGCATTCCGACGAGGTACGCCGGTACGTCATCGACAACGCGCTGGAGTGGTTGCGCCACTACCACCTTGACGGGCTGCGCTTGGATGCGGTGCACGCGCTCCGCGACACCCGCGCTACCCACGTGCTGGAGGAGCTGGCCGCAGAGGTGGACGCCCTGGCCGCGCAGCTACGCCGGCCGCTGTCATTGATCGCTGAGTCGGACCTCAACAACCCCCGTCTCGTCACCCCGCGTGCCGCCGGAGGTTACGGGCTGACCGCGCAATGGGACGACGACATCCACCACTGCCTGCACGCCACGCTGACCGGCGAACGGCAGGGCTATTACGCCGACTTCGGCGCGCTGCCCGAGCTGGCGCGGACGCTGCGCCAGGTGTTTTTCCACGACGGGCGCTGGTCGAGTTTCCGGCAGCGCTCCCATGGCCGGCCGGTAGACACCGCTCACCTACCTGGCTGGAAATTCGTCAGCTACCTGCAAAATCATGACCAGGTGGGCAATCGCGCCACCGGTGACCGCCTCTCGGCCACCGTGTCCCCCGGCCTGTTGGCCTGCGGCGCGGCGCTGGTGCTGTGTACTCCCTACACGCCGATGATCTTCATGGGCGAGGAGTGGGGGGCAGCCACGCCGTTTCAGTTCTTCTCGTTCATGCCCGATCCGCAACTGCGCGACGCCGTCCGCCGCGGCCGCTATGCCGAGTTCGCCGAGCATGGCTGGGACGCAACGGACGTCCCCGACCCGAACGATGAGCAGACGTTCGAACGCTCCAAGCTGGACTGGTCCGAGCTTGAGAAGCAGCCGCATGCCAGCGTGCTGCACATCTACCGGGAGCTGATCACGCTGCGCAGGCGCCACCCAGAATTGTCCGATCCCCGCCTTGACGGGTTGACCGTCGACGTGGATGACCAGGACCGGACGCTGGTTCTGCATCGCGGCGCGCTGCGGGTGGTGGTGAACCTGAGCGGCCGGCCAGCCACCATCGCGCTGGACAGGACACCAACCCAGGTCCTGCTCAGCTCCGGGCAGGTGACCACCGCGCAGCGCACCGTAGGGATTGATGGCGAGGCATTCGCCGTGGTTGGCGTCGCGTCCTAGCGGAACAGCTTGCGCAACAACACCAGCACGATCAGCGCGCCAAGACCCATCAGGGTGTAACGCACCCTTGGATCGGCCATGGTGGTCTCCACCTGTTCCTTGCCGGCCTCAACCAGGCGCTGCGGATTCGCCCGGGTACCGATCTCCTGCAGCGTCGCAGCCAGCGCATCGCGGGCCTGCTCGATATCTCGCTCGATGATGTCAGCGTCGCGGGCCATCGGTCCTCCTAGCCAATACGGGCCGGAAACAGGGCAGGTACGGGTGCGGCACACGGTAGGTCACCGGCAGCCGGGTGGCGAAGCCACCCCGCCGCACCGGTACCGTCCGACCTTGTGACCGACAACGTCCGGCTGTCCCCCGGCGACGCCGCGCCTGACTTCACGCTCCCCGATGCCGACGGCAAGCCCGTCGCACTGTCGGAGTACCGCGGCCAGTCCGTGGTCGTCTATTTCTACCCCGCGGCCGGCACCCCAGGGTGCACGAAGCAGGCCTGCGACTTCCGCGACAACCTCGCCGAACTGAACACCGCCGGTTTCGCGGTGCTGGGCATCTCGCCGGACCCACCGGCCAAACTGGCCAAATTCCGCGATGCTGAGAACTTGCAGTTCCCGCTGCTCTCCGATGAGGACCGCTCAGTGCTAGCCGCCTACGGCGCTTACGGGGAAAAGCAGATGTACGGCAGGACAGTTACCGGTGTCATCCGATCCACCTTCGTGATCGACCCGAAGGGCCGCATCGACCAAGCGCTCTACAATGTCCGCGCCAGCGGCCACGTCGCCAAACTGCGCAAGGATCTCCGGGTCTGAACCGTATCCTTCCCTCATCGCCACGCGCCGGCGTAGCCCAACGGCAGAGGCACGGGCCTTAGGAGCCCGCCAGTGTGGGTTCGAATCCCACCGCCGGCACCATCCCCCCTTGCACCCCGGCCGGACGCATCCGTAGCTGCCCACGCCGGCGTGCGCCGCCCGCACATCGGCAACTCCATGCACACTCATCTGCTGACTAATCGGTCAACGATGTTGGCCGGTCGCGTTGCAGATTCCTATACGACCGATCGAAGGGCAAACAATGGTACGTACCCGAGGCCGGCAATAACACTGCTCACAGCATGGCCAGCAGCCCGCAAATTTTATTCAGGGCTTCTGCGTTCTCCGCGATGAGTTTGGCCGCTTGCAACTGCAACTTTCGCAGATTTTCCACGCTCGTACAATCCATGTCATCGGACGCAAGCGTCAGTTCCACGTCGAGGCGAAAATAGTGATCGTTGCCAAGGATCTGCTCCAGTTGGTAATGAGTGGTAGCGCTGATCCCCTGGAAGGTGACATTCAGGATCGGCTTGGTCCACTGAAACTGTCCCCAGTCCTTGACCCGGTCGTACATCAAAGGTCGATTCTGCGAGCCAGTACCCAACGAGACCAAGAGGACACCCTCGGGACGCACCTGACCCGGACCCGTCGAGCCATCCACGTACGCACACATGGCGGGGTTGTTGGCGAACACGCCGCCATCTATCAGAGCTTCATAGTCTCCTGGGTCGGCACCTGGCAGCTTGAACGGCTCGAAGTACGTCGGCGCCGCAGAGGTCGCCCGCGCTACCATCCACAATAGATGATCTTTGGCGGGGTCCTGCCGCGCATCTCTCGAGCGAAAGAATTTCGGCTTGCGGCGCTCGATGTCGTACGCGGTCACGAAAAGCTCGGTCAACACGTTACCAAGCCGCGATTCACCAAGATATTCATGGAGTACCTGCTCGATGCCGCTCGCCGGATACTTCGCCTCGAAGTGCTCGGTGAAACGCTCGAACAAATGATAAGGAAAGATCCGCTGACCCTCGTGCAGGTACAGATCAACAAGCTCAGAAGCGGAAAATTTCGCCGCGCCCTCTGCATTGGGAACGCAGAGTCCACAGGCCAGGATACCCCCCGTCGAGGTGCCGGCAATGACGTCGAAAAGTTCGACGATAGGTTTCTGCGTCGACTTTTCGATCTCTGCCAGAACCATTGCGGGGATGATCCCCCGGATACCACCGCCGTCAATGGAAAGAATTCTGGTCACGATTGGTCACCTGCCCTGGATAGTGCTTGCACGAAGAGGATAGCGGCCGCCTACCAAGGATCGTGCATTCGCAGCAAGGACGCCTCGTCAGCAGGCCGCCAATCGGCCGTAGAGGTGGCACAGGATGGATCTCCACAGCCGGTGCTGGTCATTGTCCGGGAGCTCCTGGCACTGGTTTACCGAAGAAAAGCAACCGAGCACGCTTTCCCAATCCCTCGTCCAACGCCACGTCACCAAAAAGGTATTATCAATCCGGATCTGGCGTGTTCCCGGCGCGAAGGTGCTGGGCATGGACCTCGCGCAGCGCGCGCATGGCCTGTACCGCGTACTGGCCATCGACTGCCTGGATGGCCATCACCGGGATGTACTCGTCGTCGGGCAGCTCCAGGCGGGCCCACGGGGCGCCATCGGGGAAAGACACCCCCAGCACCAGATCCCAGGGCACCAGGCGCGTGGTGAGTACGTTTCGCACCTCCAGGCCATCGGCAAGCGCACGCACCCGCGGGCGGGTGAACAGCATGACCGCGCCGGCGAGCAGTAAACCCAGCAGCACCATGGCCACCTGGTCGGACAAGCGGAAATAGACCCCGGTCGGCGTACGCCGTAACAACGCTGCGACCACAGTAAACACCACGACCAGCACCACAGCGGCGGCTACCGCGACGCGGCGAGCCTTGCGCGGCCGTGCCTGGAAAGACACTTCAGTGGCTCTCATGCCGTGCCGCCTGTCCACGCGCACCCGACACAGCGTGCACGGCGGCGCGACACGCCAGGGAGGGAGGAGGTCATGCCGGGGAGCAGGGTGGTGGGGATGCGCTTCGCGACAGCTGACGTAGATCGCGCAGCACGAGTGCGGTCTGCAAAGCAGCAACGCAGGCCTGGAATCCCTTGTCTTCCGCGGAAGAGGGCAGCCCGCACCGGTCCAGGGCCTGTTCCTCGGTATCGCAGGTGAGCACACCGTTGCCCACCACGGTTCCCGCGTCGAGCGCGACTCTGGTCAAGCCTGCGGTCACCGCATCGCAGACATACTCGAAATGCGGCGTGCCACCCCGGATCACCACCCCAAGCGCGACCACAGCGTCGTGCGCCCGTGCCAGTTCCTGGCACACCACCGGAAGCTCTACGGCTCCGGGCACCCGCACCACCGTCGGATCTGCGATCCCGGCCTGCGCCGCCGCGGCGCACGCACGGTCCAGCAACGCGGTGGTAATGGGCGCATGCCAGCGAGTCACTGCGATACCCAGGCGCAGCCCCGGGCAGTGAGGTACCTCCAGGGCCGGTTGACCGGTCCCGCTCACTGCTGCACTCGCTCCAGACCATCGATATCGTGACCCATCCGGTCTCGCTTCGTACGCAGGTAGCGGAGATTTTCCGGGTTCGGCCGGATGGGCAGCGCGACCCTGCCGGTGATGGTCAGACCGTAACCCTCCAGGCCAGCCCGCTTGGCGGGGTTGTTCGTGAGCAACCGCATGGAACGCACCCCGAGATCCACCAGGATCTGCGCTCCAGTGCCGTAGTCACGAGCATCGGCGGGCATGCCTAATGCCAGATTGGCATCGACGGTGTCTGCGCCGGCGTCTTGCAGCTGGTAGGCCTGCAGCTTGTGCATCAGGCCGATACCGCGGCCTTCGTGGCCCCGCACGTACAGCACCACCCCGCGGCCCTCAGCGGCCACAGCGGCCAGCGCAGCGTCGAGCTGGGGGCCGCAGTCGCAGCGCAGCGAGCCGAAGACGTCCCCGGTGAGGCATTCCGAGTGCACCCGGACCAGCACGTCGATGCCATCCCCGATGTCTCCGGCGACCAAGGCAATGTGTTCCACCCCGTCGAGCAGCGAGTCGAACCCGATCGCCCGGAATTCACCGTGCGCGGTGGGGATCCGCGCCTCCGCGACCCGCTCCACCTGCTTTTCGAACCGTCGCCGGTAGGCGATCAGATCAGCGATGGTGATCAGCGTCAGTTCGTGCTCGGCGGCGAACACTTCCAGCTCTTCGCGGCGGGCCATCTCGCCGTCGTCTTTGGCCGAGACGATCTCACACAACACACCGGCCGGGGGCAATCCAGCCATCCGGGCCAGGTCTATCCCCGCTTCGGTGTGCCCAGGGCGGCGCAGTACCCCGCCGTCCTTGGCGCGCAACGGCACGACGTGACCGGGGCGGACGAAATCGACCGATTTGGCGTCCGGATCGGCCAGCAGCCGGATGGTGCGGGCCCGGTCTGCTGCCGAGATGCCGGTCGTGACACCCTCGCGGGCGTCCACGGTCACCGTGTACGCGGTTTCGCGCTTGTCCTGATTGGTGTGGTACATCGGGGGCAGGTCCAGCCGGTCGCAGTCCTCGCCGGTGAGTGCAACGCAGATGTATCCCGAGGTGTACCGAACCGTAAAGGCCAGCAGCTCGGGGGTGGCCCGAGCCGCCGCAAAGATCAAATCTCCTTCGTTTTCCCGGTCCTCATCGTCCACCACGATCACCGGGCGCCCAGCCGCCACGTCGGCGATCGCGCGATCGATGCGGGCGAAGGCGCTGTCCCTCATTGTGTCCTCCTCCCCCGCATCATCCACCTAGCCCGCCGCTAACGGCTGCAAAATGTGGCCAGGCCAACCACTCTGGTCGTTGGGCGATTGTGCCGAGCCCGAGCGGCCTGCCCCAAAGCTATTTGTCACTACAGTGTCGCACTCGGCCAGGGACTCAGGTTGATCACGCATCCACGCCGGTGCACTGACGCAGCGGCGCTGGGAGTCGCGGCATTCGACGTCAAGAAAACCGGACAAACCAGTCGACGAACGCATAGCGTCACAGCACAATCACTGACTGTGATCATGCCTGAACGGCGCTGGTTTGTCCGATCGATGGGCGACCGCGACACCCATCTGGGTTCCTACAACCCGACCAGCCGATCAGTGCGCGCCCTCTGCGGTGCTGAGTTCATAGCGCTGGCAGTCGGGATGCCACCCAAGCCAGGCCCGTTACCCGGTGCACCGGTCGATCCCGCGCAGGTCTGCCCCAAGTGTAGGAAAGTGGCGAGATAGGGAACGCGCTAACGCCGGAAGTGATGTACACAAATCGCCGGCACAGCGGCTAACGACGGCAACAAGTACCCGAGGGCGACATCAATGCGCCAATTGAAATAGAGTCGTCAACGCCACTCGGTCGCCGACACTGACCCAATCGTCGCCAAGTTCACCGGACCGCGCCAGGACTCCACGCATTGATAAGCGCTGGCGATGAGCCAGCCTTCGATGTCATACTACGGCCGTGCGAGAATTACGGACCCTTCCCAAGGCACATCTTCATCTGCACTTCACCGGCTCCGCACGGCTCGCCACAATACAACAACTCGCCGACCAATACGGAATCAGCCTTCCGCCTGCATTGGCAAACCAAGACTTCGACTGGGGCGATCGCGGCCAGGACTGGTCTTACTTTCAGAACCGGTACGACGCAGCGCGACAAACGATCCGATCCGCGAAAGATATACACCGGATAATCAGGGAAGCCGCCGAAGACGATGTTATGGAAGGCTCCGGATGGTTGGAGCTGCAAGTCGATCCCAGTTCGTATGCGCGCCACTTGGGGGGTGTGAATCCAGCGGTAGAAGTCATGCTGGAGGCGTGCCAAGACGCATCCCGAGCCACGGGTATAGGTATCGGCTTGGTGTTGGCGGTGAGCTGGAGCGCGTCGCCCGAACATGCTGAACACATCGCGCGGGTCGCAGCCCGCTACGCACACTGTGGTGTCGTCGGCTTCGGCATCTCCAACGACGAGCGGCTGGGCGAACCCGATAACTTCGTTGTCGCCTCCCACATCGCACGCGATGCGGGGCTGCTCGTGACGCCACACACCGGTTTCTACACCGATTATCGTCACGTGCGCCGATGTGTCGAACTACTCGGAGCACGCAGAATAGGTCACGGAATCACCGCCGCGCTCAGTTCACGAACCCTTGACATGCTAGCCCAAAGACAGGTCACCATGGAAATATGTCCAACGTCCTACCTGCCGCTCGGGGTGCTCTCCTCACTGAGACAGGTTCCCGTCACTACCTTCCAGCAAGCCGGGGTTCCGGTGGCGTTGGCGGCCGACGACCCGCTGATTTTCGGCACCCGGCTGGTCGGGCAATACGAGATTATGCGTAGTGTGCATGGTCTTGATGACCAGGCCCTGGCGGATCTCGCTCGTCAAGCTGTGTGTGCCGCCACCGCCCCCGAGGAGGTGGCCGGGCGACTTCGGTCTGGTATCGACGCATGGGTCGGCGCGTAGTTACCTCCGCCTTGAGCGGCATCAATGTCAACAGAGCATGTCACCGTTGATCAGATGCTAAGTAGCCCGACAAAGCCGCTCGACATATTTGGCGATTGCGCAAGAGCTGTACGGCATGCTAAGCACGGTAAATCCTGGTGAGTGCACAGCGGCTAGTGCTGCAATATGTTTGACCGGAAATCAAGATCGACTTGACATGGGGTAGCCACCTATCGAGAAGGTGCCTTGGCTCGCCTGCTCAGTCTCATTAAAAATCCCTCAAAGGGTCCAGTGACATGGGTGACGTTGGCCTCCAAAGTTGACAGACTCCGCCACCGACAGCTCCTATCTTACAAAGATCCTCTCATTTCGTCATCGGCGGGGTCAGGGTAGCCACGATTACCGAATGCTAAAAATCAAACGAATCAACCGGAAAGTTTCGAGGTTGGATGGTTTGAATTCACATTCTTTTCTAAGGGCGGAGAGCTGCGCTATGATTGACTCCACTGCGACAACAAGCTGTTCTTCATCGCTCACGATATCACGTAACCACTTGACATAGTTGATGCAGTCGTCCGCCGGTTTTAACTCTTGCCGACACATTTCTAACTCTTGCTCGTACCTCTCCTCTGATCTATTGTATTCTTCAAGCCATAGCTCCGGATTGTTGCCTCCACCCAACACTAATCCCTCACGTTCCGGCTTGCGCGGCAGGGAAGGGAGTCCTTTTACCAGCATAAGCAATTTTTCTCCCCTTGTGGACATCTCTTCGAATATCCTGGAGTACTGTTGGGCACAGTGCTTCCGTGAACCGCCCAACCACCTGCCTGATCTACCGTTTTCAATTGTGCCGACCAACCCACTTATTTTAGCCACTCTTTGATCCCCCGAAAGGACTAGACCGGATGTCGCCAGCCTGGGACGAATATGCTCAACAAAGAGCTGCCAACTGTTGCGAAGAGAAATCAAGTCACCAGTTGCCACATACCAACGCGCAGCAGAAGTACACCACGGCCGCCCAGCCGCATGAAGAGCTTCCTTAAGTGCACGCAAGCGGCTTTCAACCTCGACATC
>JAJPIR010000078.1 GCA_021324675.1 Actinomycetota bacterium | reverse complement strand
TGCCGCAGTGTCCAGGCCACGGCTTTGATCATCAGCCACACCGTGAGGAAGACCACCGCTGCGGCGGCCAACGCTTCCGCGATCTTGATCAATGCCCGACCGGCCTTGGCTAACACCCACACCAGGACGCCCAGCCCACCGGCACCCACGATGACCGCGGTAATCATGGAGAGGTCCATCACCGGCCACCGCCCAACGCCACAAAGGTGATCTCGGTGACCATCGCGCCACTGTTCTGGTAGCGATCGGACGGTGGGCTTGTGCCCAGGCCGGTTATTACGCGTATGCTCATTACTGTTCACTCCCAGAGGTGGACAGCGCAGAAGCGGACAAGGTTGGTAGCCGAAGAATCCGCTTCTGCGCGTACGTCCTTCATTTCAGGTAATCAAGGCGTGCGACACTGTCGCACCACCTCGGTGCGTTGACTTTCTTCCTACGATCTATCCTCGCGGCAATTTTTTACCGAAACACTCATCTCCTTCCGGATAACACGTACGGAGAGTTTCCGCTTACGCGCTTGGGTTCTGCCCTCTGATCCGGGCCTCGATCATCTTCGCGTGGATTCGTTCTCGCTGCGCCCAGTACAGCGCTTCGCCGTCGTGTTTGGGATCCGTCTTGACGATTTGCTCGTATACGGTGACTGAATGCTGGTAATAGGCCAGCCACACCGACAATGATGCTTTCCGGCACGGTCGGGCACGCACCAGCTCCTCATGAGCCTGCATCAACGTCAACGGCGGTCTTGGCTTCGCCGCCTTCGTCCGGGTCATCCGCGGTCCTCCTCGCCGATAGGCCGCTGCGCGGAAATCTGGGTCTTGATCTTCTTGGCGAGTTCACGGTGCTGCTCGGCCATGGCCAGCGCCTCGTGATGGTGGCCTCGATCGATCTCGGCGACCTCGGCGTACCACGCTGCCGAGCGCTGGTGATAGGCCAGCCACTCCGACAGCGGCGCGGTCGGTGCGGGTCGGCAACTCGCCACCGCATGCTGTGCCTCCGCTAGCGTCCCCGGTGACTCCGGCGCCACCGGTGAGCCCGGGTCAGTGGCTGGTTGACTCATGCCGCGGCCACCTTCGTCGACGAGCCCGGCGACGCCACCGACTTCCCGCCGGGTGCGGGTCCATTCGCGCCGGACCCGGCACCGGGTGCAGCCATGCCCGTCGCGCGAATTACCCAGGTGATCCACTTGGCCTGACCGGACGCCTCCGCGCGCGGCGCCACCGTCATCCCCTCTAACACCACCGGCCGAAACGGCACCCCCGGCACAGCCGGCGGTGGGACCGGTTGATGCGCACAGGCGAATTCCACCGTCACCGACTTTTCCCGGTCCTTGTCCGCCGACGGATCAGCGAATGTGCCGCGAAACAGCGGCAGGCCACTGGCCTCGTCGACTCGAGGGCGCAGTGGACGGTTACGGGCTCGGTCTTCCGGCGACTGGTATTCCGTCACCGCCTGGATCTCTCCGACCAGGTACAAACCCTGCGGGAACCACTCGTCGAAATCCGCTGGCAATTGAATCTTCTTGGGTGCACCCATGATCAATGTTCCTTCGTGTCGTTGGTGTCTCGGCCGGACGGGCAAGACAACCATCTGTGCTAGGTGAACTAGTGAACTATCGATCATGCTGTTTGGTCATGCCACGAACGGGTGGTTTACGGCTTTGCTAGCTGACGCGGTACTGTTCGGTCATGGAGATGGACCCCGCTGATCCCCGACCGGCCTACCAACGCGTGGCTGACGACCTCCGCCACGCCATCGCCACCGGCACCTACCAGCCCGGCGACCAGCTCCCCACCCTGGCCGAACTCACCACCCGATACGGCATCGCCGTCATGACCGCACGCGACGCCATCCGGCAGCTCGTCACCGAGGGACTGGTGGTCTCCCGCCAAGGCAAAGGCGCCTACGTCCTACGCCAACCCAGCGCGGACAGGTCCATCACCCTCTCCGAACTCCTTGATCTTCTGAACCAGGTCAGTCGTTCCGTCGACGACCTCACCGACCGGATGACCGTGGTCGAACAGAAACTTGCCCATCACCACAATCCAACTGGTGCTCTACAGCAGCCAACCGGCGACTAGGCCCTGAAACCTTCTCTGCCAACTCCTCAGCCACCGCCAGTACGGCCTGCCACTCCTCCTCACTCACGCCCAAGCCGCGGTCCACACGCGGCGACCCGCTCATCTCGGTTGCCACTGCTTCCCCCTCATTGGTCAGCTTCCTGATCACCAGTCGCTGACGGCGGTGCTCACCTCGCCGCACACCACTGGCCCCGGGATCGATTCCTCACACATCTGCGCGAACCGCAGCGCCGCAGCCGCCAACGACCGCGCGAACCGCGCCGCCAACTCCGTACTGCCCGGCTCGTCATCAACCTGAATCGACACCTCGCCTCCGGTCCCAATGTCGGCCACCAGCTGAGGCCGACGCCGCTCATCGCTAACCACCCGCGCCGCATCTCCAAACCGCGGATGCACCACGACGTACAGGGACATCACCGGCCTCCTTTCCTGTGTCTGTTTTGTCCGTCGGCGAGCAACTACCCGCGTGGCGCACAGCTTGCGGGCTACGCTGGGCCCACGGCCAGCAAATGCGGCATGCGCGCATCACATGCGCATATTCAGGAGGTGACTCGGTAGTTGGAGACGTTCGGAGACACCTTGCGA
>JAJPIR010000211.1 GCA_021324675.1 Actinomycetota bacterium | reverse complement strand
CTGTGCGCCGACTACGTCACCGTGATGGCCGACGACGGCACCCGGCAGACCTACCGGATGCACAAGTTCCACCGGTCCAACCAGGGCACGTGCATCAACCAGCGGCCCATCGTGGCCGAGGGCGACCGGGTCGAGGTCGGCCAGGTGATCGCGGACGGCCCGTGCACTGACAAAGGCGAGATGGCGCTCGGCAAGAACCTGCTCGTGGCAATCATGCCGTGGGAGGGTCACAACTACGAGGACGCCATCATCCTGTCGCAGCGTCTGGTGCAGGACGACGTGCTCACCTCGATCCACATCGACGAGCACGAAATCGATGCGCGGGACACCAAGCTCGGCGCCGAGGAGATCACCCGGGACATCCCGAACGTTTCCGAGGAGGTGCTCGCAGATCTTGATGAGCGAGGCATCATCCGGATCGGCGCCGAGGTACAGGCCGGGGACATCCTGGTCGGCAAGGTGACGCCCAAGGGCGAGACGGAGCTGACCCCTGAGGAGCGGCTGCTACGGGCCATCTTCGGCGAGAAGGCTCGCGAGGTGCGTGACACCAGCCTGAAGGTGCCGCACGGCGAGACCGGAAAGGTCATCGGCATCCGGGTGTTCTCCCGGGAGGACGACGACGAGCTGTCACCGGGAGTCAACGAGCTGGTCCGGGTCTACGTGGCGCAGAAGCGCAAGATCCAGGACGGAGACAAGCTCGCTGGCCGGCACGGGAACAAAGGCGTCATCGGCAAGATCCTTCCAGTCGAGGACATGCCGTTCCTGCCGGACGGAACTCCGGTCGACATCATCCTCAATACGCACGGTGTGCCGCGCCGGATGAACATCGGGCAGATCCTGGAAACCCACCTCGGCTGGATTGCCCACAGTGGGTGGCGGATCAACGGTCATCCCGACTGGGCGTCCAAGCTCCCTGAAGAGCTGTACGAGGCCGAACCCGGTGCCCTGGTCGCCACCCCGGTGTTCGACGGCGCCGCCGAGGGGGAGATCACCGGCCTGCTGAACTCAACGCTGCCCAACCGTGATGGCGAGCAGATGGTCAGCCCGGATGGTAAGGCACAGCTGTACGACGGGCGGACCGGCGAGCCGTATCCCTACCCGATCGCGGTCGGCTACATGTACATCATCAAGTTGCTGCACCTGGTCGACGACAAGATTCACGCCCGGTCCACCGGACCGTACTCGATGATCACGCAGCAACCGCTGGGTGGGAAAGCGCAGTTCGGTGGCCAGCGCTTTGGTGAGATGGAATGTTGGGCGATGCAAGCCTATGGAGCGGCATACACCCTGCAGGAACTGCTCACCATCAAATCTGACGATGTGCTCGGACGGGTGAAAGTGTACGAAGCCATCGTCAAGGGTGAGAACATTCCGGAGCCCGGAATTCCCGAGTCGTTCAAGGTATTGCTCAAGGAGCTGCAGTCGCTGTGCCTCAACGTCGAGGTGCTCTCCAGCGATGGGGCTGCGATCGAGATGCGGGATTCCGATGACGAAGACCTGGAGCGGGCAGCTGCCAACCTCGGCATCAACCTGTCCCGCAACGAGTCGCCATCGGTCGATGACGTCGTGCAGTAACGGCGCAGTAGGCCCGCGTCCGGCGCGGGGGTGGTCCTCCCGCCCACCCTCGCGCCGGGTGCACCAAAACATACGAAAAGTACAAACGCAGCGTTCAGGCGCAGGGTTTAACCACTTACAGGCTTTGACAACACAGGGAGAAGGAACCAGACGTGCTCGACGTCAACTTCTTCGATGAGCTCCGCATCGGTCTCGCCACCGCCGAAGACATCCGCCAGTGGTCCTACGGCGAGGTCAAGAAGCCGGAGACCATCAACTACCGCACGCTTAAGCCGGAAAAGGACGGGCTTTTCTGCGAGAAGATTTTTGGTCCCACCCGCGATTGGGAATGTTACTGCGGTAAGTACAAGCGCGTGCGCTTCAAGGGAATCATCTGCGAGCGCTGCGGCGTCGAGGTGACGCGGGCCAAGGTGCGCCGGGAGCGCATGGGTCACATCGAGCTTGCCGCGCCGGTCACGCACATCTGGTACTTCAAGGGCGTCCCGAGCCGGTTGGGCTACCTGCTTGACCTGGCGCCCAAGGACCTTGAGAAGATCATTTACTTCGCCGCGTACGCGATCACCAGCGTGAACACCGAAGAGCGGCACAACGATCTACCCACCCTGGAAAGCGAGATCGGCGTCCAGCGTAAGCGGCTTGAGGACCGCCGGGACGCCGACATCGAGGCACGGGCGCAGAAGCTGGAGGCCGACCTCGCCGAGCTGGAGACCGAGGGTGCCAAGAGCGACGTGCGCCGCAAGGTCAAGGAGAGTGGCGAGCGTGAGATGCGCCAGATCCGGGATCGGGCGCAACGCGAGATCGACCGGCTCGAGGAGATCTGGGAGACGTTCACCAAGCTGGAAGTCGGCCAGCTGATCGTCGATGAGCTGCTCTACCGCGAGCTCTACGACCGCTACGGCGACTACTTCACCGGCGCGATGGGTGCCGAAGCGATCCAGAAACTGATGGAGAACTTCGACATCGATGCCGAGTCGGACAATCTGCGCGAGACCATCCGCACCGGTAAGGGCCAGAAGAAGCTGCGGGCGCTCAAGCGGCTCAAGGTGGTCGCGGCCTTCCAGACCACCCGCAACAACCCGATGGGCATGGTGCTGGACTGCGTGCCGGTGATCCCGCCGGACCTGCGACCCATGGTGCAGCTCGACGGTGGTCGCTTCGCAACCTCCGATCTCAACGACCTGTACCGCCGGGTGATCAACCGGAACAACCGGCTCAAGCGACTCATCGACCTGGGTGCGCCCGAGATCATCGTCAACAACGAGAAGCGGATGCTGCAGGAAGCCGTTGACGCACTGTTCGACAACGGCCGCCGTGGCCGCCCGGTGACCGGACCAGGTAACCGCCCACTGAAGTCACTGTCTGACCTGCTCAAGGGCAAGCAGGGCCGGTTCCGGCAGAACCTGCTCGGCAAGCGGGTCGACTACTCCGGTCGTTCCGTGATCGTGGTGGGTCCACAACTCAAACTGCACCAGTGCGGTCTGCCCAAGCAGATGGCGCTGGAGCTGTTCAAGCCGTTCGTGATGAAGCGCCTGGTCGATCTCAACCATGCGCAGAACATCAAGTCGGCCAAGCGGATGGTGGAGCGGCAGCGTCCACAGGTCTGGGACGTGCTCGAAGAGGTCATCACCGAGCACCCGGTACTACTCAACCGGGCACCGACCCTGCACCGCTTGGGTATCCAGGCTTTCGAGCCGCAGCTGGTCGAAGGCAAGGCGATCCAGCTGCACCCGCTGGTGTGCGAGGCGTTCAACGCCGACTTCGACGGTGACCAGATGGCGGTGCACCTGCCGCTATCTGCCGAAGCGCAGGCCGAAGCCCGGGTGTTGATGCTGTCCAGCAACAACATCCTCTCGCCCGCGTCAGGTCGGCCGTTGGCCATGCCGCGGCTGGACATGGTCACGGGCCTGTACCACCTGACCAAGATCCGTGAGGGTGACACCGGAGAGGGTCGCTCGTTCTCCTCGCCCGCAGAGGCCTTGATGGCCCTGGACCGGGGGACGATCGGGCTGCAGGCCAAGATCCGGGTCCGGCTGCGTGATGCGGTCCCGCCGGTGGCCGAGCAGGAGCAGCTGCGCGAGACCCAGGACTGGGAACAGGGCAAGCCGTGGATGGTGGAAACCACGGTGGGCCGGGTGCTGTTCAACGAGCTGCTCCCGGACGACTACCCGTTCGTCAACGACATGCTGCCCAAGAAGCGCCAGGCGGCGATCGTCAACGACCTCGCCGAGCGGTACCCCATGGTGGCCGTCGCCCAGACGCTGGACAAGCTCAAGGACGCCGGCTTCTACTGGGCCACCCGCTCCGGTGTGACGCTGTCCAGTTCCGACGTGATCGTGCCTGCCAGCAAGCAGGAGATTCTCGATCAGTACGAGGCCAGGGCGGACCAGGTCGAGAAGCGCTACCAGCGCGGTGTGCTGTCGCACGATGAGCGCAACGGTGAACTGGTGAAGATCTGGTCGCAGGCTACCGACGAGGTGGCCAAGGCAATGGAGGCCAACTTCCCGGCGGACAACCCGGTCTACACGATCGTGTCCTCGGGAGCGGCCGGGAACATGACGCAGGTGCGGTCCCTGGCCGGAATGCGTGGGCTGGTGTCCAACCCCAAGGGTGAATACATCCCGCGGCCGATCAAGCACAACTTCCGCGAGGGCCTGTCGGTGCTGGAGTACTTCATCGCCACCCACGGTGCCCGCAAGGGATTGGCCGACACGGCACTGCG
>JAJPIR010000339.1 GCA_021324675.1 Actinomycetota bacterium | reverse complement strand
TCCGCGACAGTTGGTACTCCGAGGATTCTTGTTCCACCGCCATGCGGTTTCGGTATTTCCACCGCTTTTACCGGTGGCGGAAAATAGGTCCCTGACGACATCCGATTCCAGATCTTGTAGAGATTATTCCTCAGATCTTCCTCAAAGTCGGTCATGGACTGCCCGTCCACCCTGGCCGCACCCTTGTTTGCCTTGACCCGCCTATACGCCTCCCACACCAGCTGCTTGGGTATCTGAAACGACTTGTCTTCCGGTTCTGACTTGCTCACGCGTCTCCTCCCAGACCGTCGCCTGGTTGCTCGCGAAAACAAACCTGCGGATGAGCCGGCCCCTTCGCTCCACCCCCATTACAGGAGCTTCCGCACTACTACGAGCCGGTCCGCCAGCGAGTACCGCATCGGTACTCAACGGCTCACGGTTTCTGCCGCTTGCCGCTCTTCCTCTCGGCATCCTTTCCTACAACGAGGCAGGAACGCCAGTATCAGTATTCGCCTTCCCACGTTCCATGCAGAAGCCGCAGATCAGGCTCGCGCCGCCTACATACCGGACACCACCTGGTCAGTAAGCGGGTTCCCACCAGGCTCGTCCCGGACCCATTCAATCGCTCCGGTTTTGATGTCATGTAAGCCTTTCAGCACTTCATCGGCGGTTCACTTGCGTTCGCCTTCCTGATCCCTTCCTGACGCATCATGTGCGCCTTTTCCTCAACGCTCACCACAACAGTCGCTAACTAATGCAGCTTGAGGTGGATTGACGCCTCCCCCCGCAGGGCGACGCCGGAGGGCCACTACCCTTCCATCATCTGCACAGCACCGCATCAGAAAGATCTCCTACAGCAACCCTCCCTTACGTTCGTGGCACACCAGAATAAAGCCTCCACTGCAACTCGTCCCGCGCATCACCGGAAAGTCCCATGCAGCAATCTTTCCAAAAGGACCGAGTAGAGTAAACAACATTCAATTATGACACACTAGGGAAGCAGCGATATTCATAGCGTTCTGGGCCCAATGGTCCCGTCTGGTAACCGTTGTTTGTGACCATCGGGCAACCCAACTCCGATTGGCGCGTCGGAGATGTCGTGGTGACGTGCTGGCCAGCGCGTCACGTTGCCTGATCATGAAAGGGTTGGTCGTATGAGCAACGCCGCGCGTGAGGGTTATCGAAACGGCGCACGCGCGGTAGCAGTCGGGGTCCTGGGCGCGGCAGTCGCGATCAGTGTGGTGGGTTGTTCAGGTAGTTCGGGTACGCACGGCGCCATCGCATCATCCGTCACGACCGTGCCGGCCGCCGCTGGCCACGACCGTGGCGTCACTGATCACAGTGTCCATGGGATCATCGGCCAAATTAGTGCAGAAAACGGGTCTTCCTGGACGGTCATCGCCTCCGACGGCATCCCGTATAGCGTGACCATTACTCCTGACACCCATTTCGGTACCCCGCAGGCCCCCCGTACTGCGCAGCAGTTTCCCGTGGGCAGCGCGGTGCACGTCACCGGTTCGGTCACCGGCCAGGTGATCACCGCGATCTTGGTTACCGCATCTGGCTCGCCGCCCGTCGCCAGCACAGCATCTACCCCACCCGCTGGCTGAGGTCTGTCATCGAAAACGCACCGTTGACCATTGTCGAGTGTCACCGGCCTTGGCATGGGCCGAGCACACCGGGGGGCTTGCGCACGTGAGGATGGGGTGATCGCAGACCGGCCCAGTGGTGTCCCAGAAAGGGTCGACACCCGACTCGACGGGGCGGACCTCCGCAGGAAGCACCAATCGAGCCGGGTGTCGCGGTAATCCTCGATTGTCGGGGATGGAATCGAGGCACGCGAGATGCTAGACCCCTCCTTGAGCCGTGCATCCGCAGGCATGCGCACGTGCATACAGCTTGTGCGCCGCGTCGCCGCTCGCCGCGACGGCGATGGTGAGCTGCACACGGTGTCCGTCACTGCCGGCCTACCTAGCCTGGCGGCAGATTCGTCCAATGGAGATGAGGCTGGCGGTCTTCCTGGCAGCGAGCCACCTGGGGGCGGGAGGGAAAAAGGTTGACGCTACGCAGCGTTACCGGTGGGTCTGAGGGGTCCGGGTTGTTCGGTGCTGCCCACATGGCGTGCACAGGATGTCCACTTTTGCTTCACGGTCTGGGGTGGTTGTCCACACGTTGTGGAGGACGTCTTCGCTGGAGTGTCCCTACGGTGTCGCGGGTGAGTCAGACACCGCTGTATGACCAGTTGCGCGATGAGCGCCTCAATGCCGATGTTCCTGCCCGGCCCCTGGATGTGTCCGCCGCCGAGGCGCAGCAGGAGCCGCTTGCATCTTCGGTCCTGCGCCTGGTTCCTGCCGGGGAGCTCGGTGCGATGGCCGTGTGCGGGGTGTCCTCGGGACCGGAAGCTGATCTCAGGGTGGGCTCGGAGTGTTTCGGCCGACACTCTCGCCGTCATGAGGTAGGTGAGGTGTCTGACCTGTGCGGTGGTGCGCGGCGTGCCTGGCGACCGAGTGCGCAAAACCGCTGATGGCGGATTACGGGGGAAAGGCCACCGTGCCGACTGCGCCGGCGCCGGTGCGCTCCGAGCGGGGCGGTACCCGGTGAGTTGACCCGGCCGTGGACACCCACGCCACGACTCCCGCGCCGGACGCCGGCCAACATCGACAGTGGCCGCCGCCACCGCCCGCATTTGTCCACTCACCGGTCCCGGTACCCCCAGGCAGCACCAGCGGGGCTGCTAGCCGCGGTCCACCGGTGCTCCCAGGCCGCCCCGCCTCACCACGCATGGATGGTGAGGCGCTTAGTATTGATTTGTTGTGAATATCCGTTTGGGGCTGCCGTGGCCTGGGTGGGTTTAGATTTTGGACGCGGCCTTAACGGAAAGATATAGCCGCCTGTTGTGCTACGCCCACACGGGTTTATCGTGAGCGCCGGTAGTCGCTGTCAGTCATACGGACGCCGCGATATTTATGATCTTTTCGGTATGATCTTTTCGGTGGGTGGCGTACATGAGTTTGCCTCAATTAGTCGATCAAGCGGCCGCAGTCGCCGCCGTACTCGCTGAACTTGATGTGCGCCGCAATGACCTGCCGCTGCGGCGGCGGCACGAGCCCGAGTCGTGCTCGCCTCTCCTGTGCGCTCGATTCGATCGATCCGAGAGTGGTCCATGTCGGTGTCGTGTGTGACACCATGATTTTCGTCGACCACGCGCCCGCCGGCCGGCCCGCGTGAGCACGGCCGAAGGCCGCGCGCAGCAAGCGGGATCGGCTGGCGGGCACGCACGTCAGACGACCGAATCAACCATGTCCGGTGCCGCCGCAGGCGGCCTTGATCCCATAGAGACTTATTCGGCAACACAAATCAGTGACTGTGCGTGAAGGGCGTGTGGCAGTCGGTGACGACATTGGTTCGTTGGTCATGTTGGCGCGATGTACTTCCGTCAGCGGTGAGGTACATCGAGGATCGTGGGCTGCCCGACGTCTCGGGCTTAGATGGGGCGGCGTTAGGTGTATTGCCAGGTTTGGCCGCCGCCGCGGTATTGCTCGACGGGGATGACGCTGGTGGTGTCGGGCATGCGGTCGGTGTAGAGGACGCCGGTGAGGTGGTCGATTTCGTGGGCGACGAGTCGGGCGATGCCGCGCTCGAACACGGTGAGGTGGGTGCTGCCATCGGCATGCTGGTGTTCGACTTGGATGCACAGCGGTCGAGGTACTTTGCCGCGCACGTCGAAAAAGCTCAGGCAGCCTTCGTACTGCTCGTCTTGCTCGTCAGATTGATCGACGATGTGGGGATTGAGCAGGGTGATGGTTTCGCCGCTGGGGGTGCGGACGACGGCGGCAGCGCGTCCGATGCCGATGTGGGGCGCGGCGATGCCCAGGCCTTTCCCGAACACGTGTACCTGGGCGACGCGTTCCAGGGCCGAGTGCAGCTCGGCGACGACTCGCCGGGCGTCTTCGGCTTCCTCGGGGAGGGCGAACGGGCGGGCTTGCTGGCGCAGCAGCGGATCCCCGAGCTGGAGGACGCCGAGTTTGGTCATCGTCTGGCTGGGTTTGGTGTCGGAGGAGTTGGCCTGGCGGGCGGGGGGCTGTTTGAAGCGCCATTCGAGGCGGTAGCGCGCGTGTAGGGGCGGGTCATCGGTGGTCCAGGTGAACTGAGTGCGCTCATCGTTGCCGGTGCGGCTGAT
>JAJPIR010000014.1 GCA_021324675.1 Actinomycetota bacterium | reverse complement strand
TGCACGCTCGCTGCGAACTCCGCATCGATGACGAGCGCATTGTCGTGGAAATGGATGACGGAACTGTCACCCTCATCGAGGGACCGTCACCCACCAGTGCGGCCGCGGTAGCCACTTGCGATACCGACACTTTTCTCTCTCTCGGTAGCGGGGTCCTCACTGTCGACGAAGCACTCACTACCGGCGTAGTTCGGCTCCAAGGCGACCCCGACGTGCTCCGAACCTGTTTCCAGGTACTGCACCTTCCGCCCCCTCCGGAAGCCACACGGAGAAGTGAACAGTCACCATGACCCAACAGTGATCAGCATCCTGAAAATCGGTAGTCGACGGTTCGGTCCGGACTTTTAGCCACAGGACCAACAGCCGCCCTAATCGGGCACGTCCACGGCAATCGTGTCGGTCGGGTAGGACGGTGACCGGCGCTTTGGGTCAATTGCCCGCAACAGGGACATAACGGGCCGGCAGAACGGCCAGTCCGGTGACGTAGATAATGCTTAGTGATCTTACATGGCGGGTATACAGCTGCTTGCACCGAACAACCGGTCACTTCGGCGGGGACGGAACTTCGCGCAAAGTTGATATTCAGCTGCTGCCAGATTCGACCGATGCACTCACCAACCCGAGTGGGTGTCGGACAAGGAGAGCGATATGAGTTTCGTGGACAAGGCCAAGGACAAGGCCGAGGAGTTCATGGGGAAGGCTAAAGAGAGCGCGGGTGAGGCAACCGGCGACGAAGGCCTCAAGGCTGAGGGTAAAACGGAGCAGATCAAGGCAAACCTCAAGCAGGCCGGAGAGAAAATCAAGGATGCCTTGAAATAGACCTTACGGTCGGCGCTGGCCAACGACACTTGTCGTTGGCCAGCGCTATATGCTGTTGCCGTGCGTCACCCGTAAGGGTGTCGGCATACGGTTGACGAAACGACCTCCCACACCTTGGTCATCATCGTTGGGGTTTGCTTACTTCAGTGTGGCGCGCCACCCCGGCCCGGAAGCGGAGTTCGTCGCGCCCGGTTTGTCCTCTCTGAAGTTGGCGGTCCACGCCCACATCCTCGTTGGATCGCGGCGTCCCCTGGCTGCGCGTGGTGGACGATGTGCCTGCATCTGCCGGTGCGGCAACACCAGGGGCTAGCACTGACCTTGCCAGCTACGCTGCGGCGGCAGCTTGTTGAGGGGTGCCGCTGTCGGTGCACGCACCCGGCAAGTGATCATGTTCTGTCTCGACGATCAATGTGCGGCCGCACGATCATCTATGGCAGAGACTCACGAAGCGTGCCGGGGTGCTCGTTTTTCGGGTCTAGGCCTGTCGGGGTGGTGCATCGGTAGAGTCGGCCAGGTGATCTCCAATGGTGTGGCACCGGATGGGAAGTTGCTCGGGATCAGCGATGTGCACGTGGGTAATCCCGAGAATCGTGAGGTCGTTGAGGGCCTGCGAGCCGAGTCGGACAATGACTGGCTGATCGTCGCTGGGGATGTAGCAGAGCTCATTGACGAAATCGAATGGGGACTGCGGGTACTGCGTGATCGGTTTCACACAGTCATTTGGGTGCCGGGAAATCACGAGCTTTGGACACCCCCACAGGATTCCGTCCCGCTGCGCGGCCAGGCGCGTTACCATCACCTGGTCGGCCTCTGCCGCGAATTGGGTGTGATCACCCCTGAAGATCCCTACCCGATCTGGCAGGGGCCGGGTGGCCCAGCCCGGATCGCCCCATTGTTTCTGCTTTATGACTACACATTCCGGGTTGATGGCACGCACACCAAGGAGCAGTCGCTGGCCTATGCGCATCAAACCGGGGTCGTGTGCACCGACGAGGTTTTGTTGCACGCGGATCCGTATCCGAGCCGAGAAGCGTGGTGCCAGGCGAGGGTGGCCGAAACCGAGCGACGGCTGGTCACCTGCGATCAGGGCATGCCATTGGTGTTGGTCAATCATTGGCCGCTGATTCGTGAGCCGACTCGGAAGTTGCGGTATCCGGAGTTCGCCCAGTGGTGCGGAACGCAGCTCACCGCCGATTGGCACCGCCGGTTCAACGTCGCGGCGGTGGTGTACGGCCACCTGCATATCCGCCGGTCTGCGGTGCACGATGGGGTGCGGTTTGAGGAGGTGTCGCTGGGTTATCCGCGGGAGTGGACGCCCCGGGGCCTGCCCTGCCCTCTCCTGCGGCCGATCCTGCCGGCGCTGGAGGCGGCGTGATTGAGAGGTCTTGCCCGTTGCCGTGGCCACCTGTAGGCAGCGGCCGGTGGCGGTGCGGAAGTCGCCGACCACTGCAGCCTCAAACCCTGCGGTGTGTGCTGGATCTGGGCGGGCAGGCCGAGAAAATGACGCCACACGCCGCTGCGCGTTTGCGCTCCTGCTGCGCTTCCGCGTTACGCGTAGAACAGAGGGTATGACACTCACCATCGGTTCCCGACCCCTCGGCAGCATCGGTCCCAAGATGGTCAACTACCGCATCAACGGTCCGAAGCACCGCTTGCTGTTCGACCCGTTTCCGCGCCGCGTCCGGGCGTATCTCGGCGGTGAGCTGGTGCTCGACACCCGCCGTGGCATGCTGCTGCACGAGAGCAACATGATGATGCAGCTCTACGTGCCCGAGGATGACGTGTGCGCCAAGCTCACGCTGACCGATCACACAACGCACTGCCCGTTCAAGGGTGATGCGTCGTACTGGACGGTGACGGCCGGCGAGCGCACAGCGGAGAACGCCGTCTGGGGTTACCAGGAGCCGATCGCCGAAGCGTCCTGGTTGCGCGGGTACGTCGCCATCTACTGGAAGGCGATGGATACCTGGTTCGACGAGGACGAGGAGACCTACGGCCAC
>JAJPIR010000022.1 GCA_021324675.1 Actinomycetota bacterium | reverse complement strand
GTGTCATCCACAGTGGTCAGATCGGATGATCGCCATCACTGTCGGGCTGTCCCCACGGACGGTCGCCAAGGCGCGTCACCGTTCGACCGCGCAAAGTATGCAGTCGAGCACCAGGCTGGGCAAAGACGGTCGAATGCGACCGATCAACCATGCTGCAGGCAGGCTCAAGGTGGCCGCCCTGTTGGCCGACAACCCCACCTTGCCAATCCGCGCGATCGCCCAACAGGCCGGAGTGTCTTGCTCCACCGTGCACAATGTGCGCCAGCGCCTGCGCGCCGGTCAGCACCCGACCCCGGATCACCACCAGGACTCCAACCACCGACCACACCCTCGCGAAACCGACGCTTATCCCCACCACGACACTGCCCACCACCGGCCACCGGCCACCGCTGGCGACATCCCGGTCCTCTTGGCCACCTTGAAAAAAGACTCCTCACCACAGGCCGGCGATATCACATTATCCCTCCTGCGGTGTCTGGAAAAATACCGCATTGAGATGCCCTGGGCCAACAAAATTATCGGGATGGTTTCCCCTCGGTGGGCCAGCGCAGTAGCCCAGCTTGCCCGCGAATACGCACGAGTATGGACACACATCGCAGCACAGCTCGAACAACGCGCTGCCCAGGCCGCCCGCGCAACCATCCCTCAACAGTCCACACCATCTCCCCAAAAGCAAACGAACCACCACCCCAAACCTGACACATCGGGGAGAAACGCAGCAATCAAAGGTGTTGTTAGCGGCTTGTGATTTCCGGCAGTTTGCGATGACTATCGAGCCTATTCCTGCAATGGTAGGCAGGTGGCTGCCGTGCTGGGCTACCGTGTCGGCGATTGTGTTGATCCACAGGTTGCCTGGCGTATCTCAGCCAGCAGGTCGCGGGATAGCTGCTTGCGAGCAGTTTCAATCAGCCCAGCCGCGTGCACGGTGGCCAATAGCCTACAGGCCGCTGGTACCCAGCTTGGGAGGGTCGCCACCCGGAAGCGATCGGAGGATGACGACGCAGTCGGCTGAAAGCGGCAAGGGGTTGAGAACAGCTCGATCACCACGGCCTTCCAAGGAAGGCTCGGGCCTTCGTGGATTTCAACGCTACCGATCATCCGGAATTCCATGGGGCGCCCTTTCGGCGTTCCCTAGCAGAATTGAACACAAGCGTAGGGACCCGCGGACAATTCAGTGGAGTCGAAACCATGCCGTAGCCGGACACTTGCGCTGTCAGCAAGCAGCCCAACCGATGCTGCTCCAGAAAAGACCACGAATCCCTGAATGGGACGCATGGAGGGAGCACACCATGAGGATCACCGCGGCAGTCGTGCATGGCACCGATCGAAGCTTTTCCCTTGAAGAGGTGGACATCGAGGAGCCGCGAGCCCATGAAGTCCTCGTTCGCATCGTTGCGACCGGCATGTGTCATACCGATCTCGTGGTCCGGGATGGGGGACGCTCATCGGGACTCCCAGCGGTCCTCGGCCATGAGGGAGCCGGCGTGGTAGAGCACGTTGGTGACGGGGTCACCAACGTTCAGCCGGGCGATCATGTGGTACTGACGTTCGCGTCCTGCGGACGTTGCTCTAACTGCCTTCGTGGTAAGGGCAGCTACTGCTTGGATCTCATGGCCCACAACTTCACTGGTGCTCGTCCCGACGGAACCTCGCCACTAAGCCAGGATGGCAACGTCATCTGCGGGGTTTTCTTTTCCCAGTCGTCCTTTGCCACCTACGCCCTCGCCACCGAGGGCAACGTTGTAAAAGTCCCGACTGACCTTCCCCTCGAGCTTCTGGGGCCGCTCGGATGCGGCATTCAGACCGGGGCAGGAGCAGTCATCAATGCCCTGCAGCCTTCACCCGGAAGCAGCCTGGCAATCTTCGGAGCCGGTTCGATCGGGATGAGTGCCCTGCTGGCAGCAAAGATCGTTGGATGCACGACGATCATCGCCGTGGACATTAACAACGATCGCCTGCGGCTGGCGATCGAGCTGGGCGCCACTCACACGATCAATTCGAAACGAGTCGATCCGGTAGAGGCCATCCGCCAAGCGACCTGCAGTATGGGCGTCAACTACTCATTGGAGGCTACTGGAATTCCTCACGTCTTCCGCCAGGCGGTAGACTGCCTGGCCGTCCTAGGAACGTGCGGAGTCGTTGGCGTCGCTCCCGTGGGAGCGGAGGTGAGCCTGGACATCTTCAGCGTGCTCTTGGGGCGTTTCGTTCGAGGAATCGTCCAGGGAGACAGCGTCCCTAACCTATTCATACCTGCTCTACTAAAACTCTACCGACAAGGTCGCTTCCCGTTTGACCGCTTGGTCAGCTACTACGATTTCGACGAAATCAACAAGGCCGCCATGGACTCGGAGATGGGCATCACCATAAAACCCGTCCTACGGATGCCAGTGTAGACCTGCGCTGCGTAAGGTGGGCATCCCGAATGGAACGATCACTCGGCCTCAGTGGTGGATCACTCATAGGTCTTCTAACAAAATGAAGAGATCCAGGTGTCCCAGAATGCGTCTGACTGGAAAAAGTGGGCTCTTCATTTCTGAGCGTGGCGCGCTGCTGTAGGACACGATCTTCAGCCCGGGCCCGGAGTTGGGCCCGATCACCTCATCTCTCTTTGATCGCCAGGCTGCTCTGACGACGGACACCACCCAGGATGGTGGGTGCGGTGAGGTGATCAGCCGCGATGCCCGATACTAGACGGATTGTGCATGTGTGCCGTTACGCTGATCAGGAGTTGGCCCTCCGAAAAGTGAAATCACCGCTGCGGCGGACGGTTAATTTCATTGGGTCAGCGCTGGAAGCGATCGGTCCTGGTTGAGAAGATGTGCCCGACGGCTCAGTCCGTCCAACAGCTCGTTTGAGGCGTGCATCGCTTCGGCTCCTTCGCACGTTTGCGCCGATGTTGTCAGGTTACCAGAACCACCTTTCGGCGCTCTGGTGTACTACTTGCTACCAGGTCGAAGGCTTCCTGTGTTCGATCGATTGAGAAGATATGGGAGACGATAGCCGACGCCGCCTCGCAATGGAGCCGGATGAACGCCTCGGCAATGGGAAGGTAACGGCTCCACTCGGGCGCCACAGACGTGATAAGCGTGAGCCGCTTACGAAAGATCTCCATAAATGGCACTTGGTAATACGTGTCCGAGGGCACTCCGAAAGCTAAAACGCGCCCGTCCGGGCAACAAAGCTTCAACGCTGTAACAAGTGTTGCGTCCTGCCCACCGACAGCCTCGATGCAGAGATCAAAAGACGACGCTTGCACCGCGCTTTCTTCTTCCACGATCTCATCAAATCCAAACGCTTCCACGTTCCTGGTAATAAGCCGAGGGTCAATGCCAACAACTCGCCGGGCGCCCCGAACCCGTGCCACCAAGCCAAATAAAAGTCCGATCGGGCCGATTCCCACGCTAACAACCGTCTTCCCCTGTAGATCACCACACCGATCCAATGCAAATAGTACAGTTGCCAAGGGTTGGACAAGTGTTGCAATAGCGAGTTGGTCATGCTCCCGTAGCCAATGTCGACTCAACCCGTAACAGTGATCACGATCAGCCACATATTTACCCTTTAAACCAGAGTACTCTTTGGGAATTGCCAATACCAATTGGCCCTCAAGCTCCTTCTGAGGATCTCGACGCACCGTGCCGACGCACTCGTGGATTGAGAAGCCCGGCGGCGCACCCTCGGAGCCGGGACCGTGTTTAAAGTTGTGGATGTCGGTGCCACAAATTCCCGCAGCGAGGAGCTCCACTTCAACCTCCGCGGTTTTAAGCTCCTCAGGAATTGTGACTTCCGTCTTTTTGAAGGTGGACGGAGACACTAGATGGTAGGCCCATGTCCTGTCTACCATAAATGCCATCCTGTAAGCGAAAAGTGGGCAGCCTGGCGCATGACGCAGAGTGTAACGCGCCGAACCGAAGAAATGAAGTGCGGTAGATAGCTCGACACGGCACCGCCGAACCGATAGCATATTGTTATACGGATGCCAGGCTAGGGGAGAAACACCTATCAGGCCCATCTGCCAACAAATCCGGATGAGTTGCTTTTACCGTCCGCACGATATTAACCCCAAGGCCTGATCGCTCGATGGCGGCAGGCGGGCAGCCGCAGGACCGGTACGACGGCTCACTGCCAGACGGACGACCGCACAGCTGATTGGTAAAAAACCAAGCTACCATAGATGCGTAGTCGGTGAGTAGCGTCTATCTTTTCCTAACTTCTTCGCTCGGTACCGCCCCGCCGGCATGACAATCCTGCCGTAGCGGAATTCGGAGAGCTTCTGGCACCAGATGTTACATGGGATGACAAACTGATGCTCAGAAAGTCCTAGAGGTTGACACTAGGGGGGTCCACAATGTTTTCGGTGAGCTCAGCCACGGCTACCTTGGAGGATATACGCCAGTGTACTCGGTTGGCCACTGTGGACCATGCCTATGGCAGCTGTGGACGGCAGACGGCTAGATGATCAAAGCGCGGGGATACCGCTCGAAACGGACGGTATGCGAGACAAATTGCGCCAGCGGTTGGGTGGTCGCACGACGCGCCGCAGCCATCAATCTGTGGCCCCTGGGTGGCTCATATTCGCCCAAACAGCGCGGATTCGGACTGTGAGCACTAACCGCGACTACGCAGAGTAGCAAAATTACATCTTGTGTGCGCTTCCGGGCGCTTGAACCGTAGAAGCGACGAAGCTATACTTTGAGTATATTGCACTATAGTTAATAGTTCGTACTTTTTCCGTGACCAATTTAAGGGGATCTCGAACGTGCTCCCACCCATTGTGACGCCATATTTAGTTGGTGTCGTGACCGCCCCTCTTGTGGTGAAGATTATTAAGCCGGTAGTGCGCGGGACCGTCAAGGCGTCGGTAACCCTGGCTATGGAGGCGAAGAAAGCAGCCGCAGAAGCCGGGGAAGAGTACCGAGAGCTCGCCGCCGAGGCGAGCGCCGACCTCGCCACCAAGAGCCGCCAGGCCGCTAATAT
>JAJPIR010000266.1 GCA_021324675.1 Actinomycetota bacterium | reverse complement strand
CCGCAATAACGGCCCAACAACACCTGGCACGCCGCGACCAACGTCATGAACAACGTGCCGTCCTGGCGCTGGCTGAGCTCCTTGAGCCGGCTGGTCACCTCGGCGGGGATCGTGAAATGGTGCAGAGCACCGGTGGAGGTCAGCACTGCCGGGCGGGGCCGATCGGTGGGCAGTTCCAGCGCCGGCACCCCGGCCAGCTGCGCGCGCCAGTACTCCATGGCGGCATCCAGCACCGCCCCGGTGAGCAACTCGCGCTGCCACAGGGCGTAGTCGACATACTGCACCGCCAGCTCCGGCAGCTGTGGCTGATGGCCGGTCAAGGCGGTGTGGTAGTACTCGCTCAGCTCAGCTACGAGCACGCCGAGTGACCAGCCGTCGGTGATGATGTGGTGCATCGACACGCTGAGCACGTGCTCGTCGCGATCCAGGCGCACCAGGCCGACCCGCAGCAACGGCCCCCGAGCGAGATCAAACCGATCGGTGGTTTGCGCGGTCAGGATCCGCTCCAGTTCTTGCTGCCGCCGCGCCGCGGGCAGCTCGGACAGATCCGACACCGGCAGCGATACTGCTGCCGGTGGGTGCACCACCTGCACCCCCCGCCCCTGGACGGTTTCGAACGTGGTACGCAGCGACTCATGCCGCGCCACCACCGCGCTGAATGCCTCCGATAATGCTTCCAGGTTCAGCTGACCGTGCAGGCGCACCGCAAAAGCAATGACGTACCCCGACACGTCCGGGGCGAACTGGTCGAGGAACCACAACCGCTGCTGGGCGAATGACAACGGCAGCTCGCCCACACGCTCAGCCACCGGGATCGCCGGCAATGCCGAGTGCGCCGATTCCGCAATGGCGACGGCCAATTCTGCTGCCGTCGGATTGGTAAACAACGCACGCGGGGAGAGCTCTATCCCACACGCCAGGCGGATCCGCGATACTACCTGAATGCTCAGGACGGAATCCCCACCCAGCTCGAAGAAGTTGTCCCCCACGCCAACCCGATCCACGCCGAGCACCTGTTCCCAGATTCCCGCCACAATGCGCTCGGTGTCGGTACGGGGAGCGATGTATTGGGCGATCGGCGCGGCCGGCTGATCCGGGGTAGGCAGGGCCTTGCGGTCCAGTTTTCTATTCTGGTTAAGCGGTAACTCATCCAGCGTCACAAACAACGCGGGCACCATGTACTCAGGCAATGTGCGGGTGAGATAGGCCCGCAGCTCTGCAGTTGACGGCGGGTGCTGGCCGGCGGGGACCAGGTAGGCCACCAGGCGCCTGGTGTCGGGTTGATCTTCCCGGGCCATGACCGTGACCTCGCTGATGCCCGGGTGGGTGGCCAGCGCGGCCTCGATTTCGCCCAGCTCGATCCGGAAGCCCCGGATCTTGACCTGATCATCAGCCCGACCGAGGTACTCCAGTTTGCCGTCGAGATTCCAGCGGGCGATGTCACCGGTGCGGTACATGCGCGACCCTGGCGCCCCGAAGGGGTTGGCGACGAAACGTCCGGCGGTCAGGCCAGGGCGCTTCAGGTAACCCCGGCTCAGCGCAGGGCCTCCGATGTACATCTGTCCGGCCACCCCAGCCGGCACCGGGGACAGCTTGGCGTCGAGCACGTAGACCCGCAGGTCGGGAATGCCCACACCGATGGTGCTGGCGGTGGCCGCGGCAACGGTGGCCGCATCGAGCGGTTGGTAGGAGACATGGACCGTCGTCTCGGTGATGCCATACATATTCACCAGCACCGTGGTATCAGCATGGCGCTCGTACCACGGCGCCAGCCGACCCAATTCCAACGCCTCGCCACCGAAAATCACATACCGCAGGCTGACTCGAGCACCCAGATCGGGATTTTCGCCCTCCACCCGCAACAGCTGATTGAACGCCGATGGCGTCTGGTTGAGCACTGTCACCTGCTCAACCACTAATAGCCGCAAAAACTCTTCAGGTGAACGCGACACCGCGAAGGGCACCACCACCAACCGACCACCATGCAGCAGCGCACCCCAGATCTCCCATACCGAGAAATCAAAGGCATACGAGTGGAACAACGTCCACACATCACGTTCATCGAATCCGAACCAGTCCTGCGTGGCCGAGAACAACCGCGCCACGTTGTGGTGAGAAACCACGGCAGCCTTCGGGACACCCGTCGAACCAGAGGTGTAGATGGCATAGGCCGGGTTAGCTGGGCGCAACGCAGCGTTCCGCTCGTCATCGGCAAGATTCTCTGTGCTGCGGCGCCCGATCACCGCGGCAACCTGCACAGCGTCGAGTACGATCACCGGCGCGCTGACGCCCGCGTCCCAGCCTCCGGCGAGTACCTCACCAGTGGTCACCAGCAGCACCGGGTCAGCATCGGTGAGCACATGCTTGACCCGCGCTACCGGAAGCTCAGGATCCAGCGGCAGGTACGCCGCGCCCGCCTTCAGCACCCCCACAATGGCTATGACCATGTCCAGCGAACGCGGCAGCGCCAAAGCCACAAACCGCTCAGGACCCGCGCCCGACTCGACCAGATATCGGGCCAGCTGATTAGATCGAGCATTCAGCTGGGCATACGACAGCTGCTCCACGCCGCAACTAACTGCCACCGCGTCCGGAGTCCGCGCCGCCTGCGCCTGGAACAACTCAACCAGAGTTGTTCCAGGGTCATCATCTCGGCGACCGTTCCAATCGACCAAAACCTGGTGCCGCTCCTGCGCCGTCATCCAGGGCAACCGCCACACCGGCCGGTCCACGTCCTCACACATTCCCAGCAGCAACAACTCCAGCCGCCGTGCCATCACCTGAACCGTCGAGGAATCGAACAAGTGCGGGTCGTAGGCCAAACTCACATCGAGGTGCTCACCGAGGTAGGCCAGCAAGGTCAGGGCGAAGTTGGTGGTCTCCCGGATTTCAGCGTGGGAAATGCCCAGGCCCGCGCCGGTGACCGCTGCGGGATCGAGAGGATAGTTCTCGAACACCACGATGCTGTCGAACAGGCCACCGCCAGGCGGCAGCTGGCTGCAGGCCTGGATCTGCGCCAAGGACAGGTAATCAAACCGGCGCGACTCGATCTGCGCGGTTTGCAACTCGCGCAGCCACGACACCAACGGCTGGTCATCTTGGACCAGCGCGCGGGTGGGCACGGTGTT
>JAJPIR010000238.1 GCA_021324675.1 Actinomycetota bacterium | reverse complement strand
TCCACGGCCCCGACCCCGATCCCCTCCCCCACCCCGACGCCGCAGCCAGTGGTGACCCCGACCCCGATTCCCGGATCAACACCCACGCCGACGCCGACGCCGCAGCCAGTGGTGACCCCGACATCATCACCTCGGCCCTCACCGGGACCAGGGATGACGGCCACGACGACCAAGCTGGCGGTGCTCGCGGTGCACTTGCCGTTCGGGCTGGGCGAATTGGTGATACCCATTGCGAGGGTGGCACCGGCTAATGCGGCGGGAACGGTCCAGTTCAACGGGCCAGCGAGCCTCGGCGCACCGGTGCCCGTCATCGGTGGCTTCGCTTTCGGGCCGGTCACCATCCTCGGCAAGGGGCAGCAGCACGAGCTCAGTGCGATATTCGTGCCGGGTGATCCGGCGAAGTTCCAGCCCTCAACATCGAACACTGTGACGGTGAAATTTTGGTCCGGTGCCTGGTAAATCGCGGCGTATGCTTGCGGTCCACATGATTCCCGAGTGGCCATGTGAAACGCTGACCGCGCGGCCAGAATCGAATGATCGGTGGGCGCTTCTGTGGAGCATTTCGACGCTGCCGGTAGTCCGCCGTCATGTGTCGGCTCGCAAGGTGATGTCGAGTGTGCACTGTTTGCCCGGGTGAAATCTTCCCGACCCTGTCCCGCAAAGCGGCACGGTCAGAATGGACGATCCATCTACTTACCGGTTCCCAGGATCAGCGAGGAAGGCAAAACCCACGAATGCACTCGATTTTCCCTGTGGTGCTGCCCGATGAGTGACACGCCGATCTATGACCGGCTGCGCGCCGAACTGCGCCACGCCGACCTTCCGGCAAGTGACGATCATCTCCCCCCTGACGCAGCCGGTGCACAGCCAATTGACGAGCCCCGGCATAGCAGACACGCAGGCACCAGCTCGGCGGACGAAACCGTGGCCGAACGGTCACATCAGGTCATCGACCACGGCGAAAGCGACGCCTCCACTCGATGCTGCTCGCGCGGGTGACCTTGGTGCGGTATGGCTGACAACGGTTCCCATTCCCGATTGTGGGAAGGCGTCATTCGTGGACAGCAACGAGTTCGTGGCCGAGGCGCGGATACATGAGCTTGGTCGCGCCCGGGACCGTGCCGAGATCGCTCGGCAGCAAGCTGAGGCAGCAGCGCGGCGAGCCCAGGCATTGCGCTTGGCGGCCGATGCTGAGCTGGCACTGCGCTCGCCTCAGGTACCAACCACGGTTGCCCTGGCGTTAGGCGCTGAGTCGGTACTCACTGAACCCACGCCGCGGGGACATCGTGCACTTCGCCAGGTCTTGAGCCGTCATTCGCGGACGCAGTCCCGCCATAACCATGGCGGTCTGGTCTTCGCGGTGGCGTTTGCTCCTGATGGAACCCGGGTGGCCACCGCATGCGGCGACGGTTCAGCACGGGTGTTCGATGCTGCCACCGGCACCGCATTGGGGCGCTTGGACCACGACAAACGGGTAGTGGCGGTGGCGTTTTCTCCCGACGGTAAATGTGTAGCCACCGGCAGCGACGATGGTTCTGCCAGGGGTGTTTGATCCCACCACCGGGGCTGAGCTCACCCGGCTCGATCATGATGACCGGGTGGTGGCCGTGGCGTTTGCCCCCGACGGCACCAGGGTGGCCACCGCGAGTATCGATGGTTCGGCCAGGGTGTTTGATCCCACCACCGGTGCTGAGCTGACCCGCTTTGGCCACGACCATCGGATCTTCGGGGTGGCGTTTTCGCCTGACGGCGCCAGGGTCGTCACGGCCAGCATCGATGGATCGGCGGGGCTGTTCGACGCCGCTACCGGTACCCAGCTGGCCAGCTTGCTCCACGACGGCCCGGTGCTGGCGGTGGCGTTTTCCCCGGACGGTACCCGGGTGGCCACCGGCAGCGGTGACGGTTCGGCGCGGGTGTTTGATGCCACCACCGGCAGCCAGCTGCGCTGCTTATGTCATGGCAGGCCGGTGCTGGCGGTGGCGTTTTCCCCGGACGGCACCCGGGTGGCCACCGCCAGCGGTGACGGTTCGGCGCGGGTTTTTGCCGCCGATTCCGGTGCTGAGCTGGGCCGCCTGGACCATGACGACACGGTGGTGGCGGTGGCGTTTTCCCCCGATGGCAGCCGGGTGGCCACCGCCAGCGGTGACGGTTCGGCGCGGGCTTTCAACGCGGCCGCCGGTGCCGAGCTGGCCCGCCTTCACCACGACGGCCCGGTCCTGGCGGTGGCGTTTTCCGCCGGTGGAACCAGGGTGGTGACCGGAGGTCGTGACGGTGGGACGCGGATGTTTGACCCGGGTTCCGGTGCTGAGCTGGGCCGCCTGGATCACGATGGCTGGGTGGAAGGGGTGGCGTTTTCCCCTGATGGCACCCGGGTGGCTACCGGAAGCAGCGACGGTTCGGTGCGGGTGTTTGACGCGGTCGGCGGTGGGGAGCTGGCTCGCTGTGACCACGGCGGCCCAGTGGTGGCGGTGGCGCTTTCCCTTGACGGTGCCCGGATGGCCACCGCTGGCAACGATGGTTCGGCGCGGGTGTTTGACACCGCAAGAGGCACTCAACTGGCCTGCCTGGAGCAGGGTGGGTGGGTGGAAGCGGTGGCAGTTTCCCCTGACGGCGCCCGGTTGGCCACCGCCGGCAACGACGGATTGGCGCGGGTGTTCGACGTCGCCACCGGCGTCGAGCTGGCCTGCTTCGACCATGACAGCACGGTGGTGGCGGTGTCGTTTTCCCCCGACGGTGCCCGAGTGGCGACCGGGAGCCGGGACCGTTCGGCACGGGTCTTCGACGCCGTCAGCGGTGCCGAGCTGGCGCGTCTAGACCATGACGACACGGTGGTGGCGGTGTCGTTTTCTCCCGACGGCGGTCGGGTGGTCACCGGAAGCTACGACGGCTCTGCCCGCGTGTTCGAAGCCGAATCCGCGTCGCTGCTTCGCCGCGTGATCGAGATGATGACCAGGCCCCTGCGGCCTGGGGAACTGCGCCGCTACTGGCTGCCTTGGAACTGTCGCCACCGTGAAGAATGGCTCCGCTGGCGAGCCATGGCCGGGGACTTCAAGGCGGCACGCGACCTGGTCGACGTGCTGCTGTCGCGCCGGGCCGAAGGCGAGCTCTCCGAGGCGGAAACCTGGTGCCGGCGGCTTACCGCCCGCGGTGATACGGACCTGCGGGCCGCAAGCGGGGCGATCGCAGCTCGCCGGGGACGCTACGACGAGGCGATAGCCCTGTGGGGACAAGCCGCCGCCGATGGCGACGCCCGTGCCGCCCTGGCACTAGCTCCCGTCGAAGCTGTCAGCGGAAATCCTCAACGTGCCTTGGCGCTGCTGCGCATCGCAGTGCAATCTGGTCGCAAAGATGCCGCCGCCTATGCCGTGACCATCAACCAGACCATTACCGGCGTGCATATCCGGCGAGTGGAAACTGCCGCCGACGCCGGGAACACCGACGCGTTCAACTTCCTGGGACTGGTGGCTCTCCTGGACGGCAGAACGAGCGTCACCATAGACTACTGGACTCGCTCTGCCGAACCAGGAGACTGGGCCGCGCCGGTTCTCCTCACCCACGTCCGTCGCCCGCCGTTTCTGGATGCATCTGTATGAATTTTTCCTAACGGGACACTAACCGCGTATTCTATGGTGCTCTCAGGCCGGCGCCGGAGCAGGACTCACATGAGAAACATATCGCGACATCAGGAGCTTCTTAGGTTGCGACGGTCTACTTCGTCATGGCCACCCTTTTAGGCCTCCAAAGTGGCTCTTGTGGATGTATCCGCTGGGCTACTTTTTTGTCATTTTGTCCGACGGTGAGAAAGGAATCATGCCGGTGCCTGTGTTGATTGATGTCGTCGATGCCGTCGTGGGAATAAATCGCCACCGCGACACCTATGAGGTACAGCTCGCCACCCCGACCGGGTCACCGATCGGGACGGTGTGCGTCAGCAAGGACGGCGAGGGCTACAGCGACGTGCTCGCATGGCTCGTGGCGCATGCCCCCGGGCCCCGGTTGGCCATATCCGGTGGAGTGGCCGGCCGTTACGCCGCTGGGCTGGCGCGCGCGGTTTCGGCCGCGGGCATGGTGGTGATCGAGCCCGAGCAACCTGACCACATCCCGCAGGACGAAGACCAATCGAAACCGATGGATGTACACAGGGCTGCCTCGAAGGCATGGCAGCTTGACGGCGGTCGGGTGCTTTCTCTGCGAGCCGAGGGCGACCGGGAGGCGCTGCGAATCCTGCTGGGGACTCGCCGCGACCTGACCACCACGGCGACCAGGCATAGCACCCGGCTTCGGGCGCTGTTGCTCAGCGGGGACAGTAGTGACCGCAAACTTGCCCGTACTGCTTTCACCGAGGTCACCCTCTTCTGCCTTGCCCGGCGCCCGCAACCTGACCATGCGAGCCGTCAGCGCTCCGTGCGCCATGCCGAGATCCGGCGACTTGCCCTGTCTTTAGTCGCGGTCGGCCGCGACCTCAAAGTCAACAGCACGCAGCTACAGGCCATCGTCGATGACCTTGTTCCCGGGTTGACTGACCAGCGCGGCATCGGACCGATCAGCGCCGCTCAAGCCATCGTCAGCTTGTCGAGTCCCTTCACGGTCCCTGCACAAAGGCGGTCACCGGCTACGGAGGCAACTAATCTGCCGCAACAGCTGCAGCAGCAATGTGCAGACCTCTCAGCACCGCGTTAAGGTGCGCTGCGCATTGTTGATCTACGCTTCGGGACAGGGGATGAGGACGCATCCGCCACGTGCCGCAGTGCTGAGTCAGGCGCAGGTGTAGCTCGTGGCCCAGTGAGGGTCGCCGCGCCCGGTGTAGTGGGGAAGCCGCGGGTAGTGGCAGAGGTCGCGGGTGAGTGGGCGGCCTGCGGTGCTGGTCGTGGCGGCCGGCAGGGTGTCAGGGGCGTGGCCGTGTTCGACCCAGTCGACGACGGCGGCCAGGGGATTGGTGGGAACAGCACCGGTTCCCCCGGAACAGTGGTCGGCGCCCGGAGCCAGGAAAACGCGATAGAACTGGTCGGTCGCGCCAGCGCCCCCCATGGCTGCTTCCACACGCCGGCGGTAGTCAACAGTGCCTTGGGGGAAGACAAGCCGATCGGCCAAGCCGTGCCATGTGATCATTTTTCCACCGGCGTTGCGGAAGGCGGATAGATCCGGGTTGTCGGTGCCGATGAGGGCGTTGTACTCGGTGCGGGATTGCTGGAACAGTTGCTCGAATTCGCTGTAGCCGACGGTGGACGTGTCAAAGCCGGGCTGGCGCTTGAGGAAGTACTTGATCCAGTTGTCGGCAACGGGGAAGGGCGCGCCGTGGCGCGCGCCGCCCGGGGCTGGGGCGGTGGCGGCCAGGCCGCCTAGTGGCGTGCCGTGGAGCGGGCCGTACCACAGGTGCTGCCCCGAGCGTGCCGTCGGTCCCTGCCAGATCTTGCCGGCGACTTCGGCGTCTGCCTGGCTGATCTGCACGGTCTCACCTCCGCAGGTCAGGGTGGTCCCGACGAGCTGGCGCGGGTTGAACCGGCAGGTTTCGGGTCGGTCGATGACCCCGTCGGTGACGCCGTCATCACGGTCGCAGGCGGCGATCGCTGCCTGGGTGAAGGCGTTGAATTCGCAGGTCGTGGGATAGGTGTGGGTTTCGTTCATCACCGCTTGGGGCCAGAACTCGGCGACGGTGAACCGGTCCCAGTTGATGGCGGGAGCGGCGGCGAGGATCCCGTTGAAGTCAGCGGGATAGCGCTGAGCTTCCATCAGGCCCTGCCGGCCGCCGGTCGAACAGCCGTTCCAGTAGGAGTAGGCGACCCGCTGGCCGTAAAAGCCGGCCGTGAGCTGCTTGCCGACCTGCGCCATCTCATGCACCGAGCGGGAAGCGAAGTTGGTTAACAGCCCCTGGTTGACGTTGCCGCTGCGGTCCAACGCCCAGCTGGGCGGCCTTGAGCCGTTGGGGCTGACCCCGGCGTCGGTCGAGGCCGCGGCGTAACCGTCCCTGATGGCCCGAGCCAAGTAGCGGTCAAACTGGCCGGCGACGAAACCGCCGCCGCCGGTGGCCTGGAATCGACCGTTCCAGCCCGTTAACGGCAGCCACACCTCGATCCGGACCCGGTCGTCAACGCCAGGGTGAGTCAGCACGACGGTGATGTCGCAGTACGCCGGGATACCCGCGACGGGGGCAGGGGTGGGGTTGGGTGGGTTGGGTGGAAAGGTGAAGGTCCCACCAGCGCGTGTGCCTGCGGACACCGACACTACCCTCGCGCCGGGTAGCTGCGGCTGGGCCGCGTTGGTGCACGCATTGCGGCCGCTTCGCCCGGTCGGCGCGGAGGCACAGGATGCAAGCACGGCAACAAGGAGAACGGCGAGAAGCTGGATCAGCGGCCGTCTCATCATTGCCTGTCAGGGCTGGATTGTGCCGGATGGTTCGCTGGGCAGAGTCGACGGTGAGGTTGCTGCCGCCCGAGCGTAACCGGTACCCCGTCCACACGTCCCAGCGGCGGGGTACCGGACCGATCGCGCTGGGCGCTGTTGCCCGACGTCGGTAATCGGGGTAGCGCCGCAACTGCCTGCCACACAAGGAAGGGCGAACGCCTCTTCGAGCGTGCGCAGTGGACCGTCCTCCTGGATTCGCGCGCCAGGCTGGTCACCGAAGCGCTGAGCGGCAGCACAGATGGTCGTCCATAGCCCAAGTAAGCAGGCGAAAGCCCAAGTAAGCAGGCGAACGCCGCGGTGTCCCAGCCCACCAGCGGCCAGAACTCTGGCGGGCTGACGAATGCCACCGCGGCGGTAACCACGTGGCGGTAACCAGTAATCCGGCCACGGCCGGAAGGCGTGGGACCCTATAGCCCACAGGAGCCGCGGTCGAGGTGGAAGTACCTGCTGTTGGCCCAGTGGCACAGCCACATGCCGATGATGACGCCGGCGATCGTGATGAGGGCGGGGAGGTACCCGCTGGCGACTTGGATGATCGGAATCGCCGGGCAGCCACCCGAGATCGCCCAGCCGGTGCCGAACATCACTGCACCGGGGATGACGCCACCGTGGATCCGCCCTGGTGTGCGTCGCACCCGTAGGACGGCGAAGACCATCACGATGATCATTACGGCGCCGGCGAAGGCAAGGAGCATGCGCAGATCCTGGAAGGTGAACATGCGGTTCAGCTCGGCGTAGTCCCCGTAGCCGATGTTGGCAACGGTGTAGCCAAGGGCCAGGCCGGCAATGATGTTGGCAACGAGAACCCCACCCCGGGTACGCATCAGATCACCTTCCACAACAGGAACGACACGAACACGGCGGTGCCGAAGAAAACGGCGGTGGCAAGGATGCTGACCGGGCGCAGCCGCCCGCAGCCGCTGAGACCGTGACCAGAGCTGCACCCTCCGGCGAGGCGGGTGCCAAAGCCGACGAGTACACCTCCTGCAAACAGCAGGCTGACCATGGTGGTCGGATTGTCGGTGACGATCTGACGGAAACCGTCGCCCATGTCCAAGCGCAGCTGGAACCGGCCGGCGGTCACTGCTGCTACCCATCCACCGACGAAAATCGAGAGGAGCAGGGCCGCCTGGGTGATCAGAGGTGCCGGGCGCACGGGTGCGGCCGAGGCCGGCTCATCACCCGCCCCCGGTGCAGCGTCCTGGCCGGATGCCTGCGCGTCGGCATGGACGGCACTCGCCGGGGGGTGCGCTGCGGGGCTGCTTGCGAACTGCCCCGCGGTGGCTGCGGCGAGAGCTTCGACGAGCGCGCGGTCATCGGTGAACTGGGCGTCCAGCCGTTCGAGTTGGCGTTCGGACCGCCAGTGCAGGACGCGATCCCACGCGGCGGACACCCCGAGGGACCGATCAGTGGTAAGGGTGTAGTTGATGGTGATCAGGGCGAGCCCGATAGCGCCCGCCCACCAGGGCCAGTAGTGGTTCATGCGGGACCTGCCATCCAATCGAGGAGCCTGGTCCACCAGCTGAACGCCGCGCCGCGCGTTCGCCGCGCGGGTCTGGTCAGCCGCGCTGGTGGGCTGGTTGGAGGGGCTGCGGACTGCGCAACCGCTGGCGAGCCCCCTGAGGGTGGGGGAACCTGGGCCGGTGGTGACGATTCGCCAAGCGGCTCGGCCGGTGCGGGTGTCGGCGCTGGTTCGAACTGGCCGACGGTGACCGTGGCCGCCGGAGCCCCGGAATCGATCCGTGACGGCGGAGCCTGCCTGGACACCTGCTTGCGCGTGGCACCATCGGACCCGTTGGCTTCGATATCGGGTCTTAACAGCTGAGCGTCGTGCCCGTTGGGAAGCAGGGTGATCGGCACGAGTTGGCCGGTAAGTGACAACTTGTACCGGGCACAGTCATGCCACCGATCCTCGCTGTCGCAGTAGTGATCGCGCCATCCGCGCAAACTTGCTTTGAGTAGGGGGAAGAGGGGACATCCCTCTCTGTGTGAGCAGCCCACGCCATTCCGATCTGTCCGGCGCACGCCACCCGGCCGGGGCAGGTGGCATGGCGCGACGTTGTCGTTGCAGAACCCCGCCAGTGATCCCCGAGCGCGGCGGAGTGTAGCCCCCTCGCGGGATCCGGTCAGTCGGGGGTAAAAGGGACCTAAGGTATGCCCGCCTGGAGGGGGTCGCTACGCTGCGCGCCTCCGTGCGTCGGCGGGGTGACGGCGGAGTTACACAGAGTCACCCCGGCGTGCCTTGCGTGCATGTCATGGGCGCTCGGAAGGGGAATGGTGTGATTAGCGTCTACAGACGCGGCTCGGGTGCCACGTTGCGGTTCCGTGTGTTGGTCATCGCTTTGGTGCCAAGCCTGGTGCTCTTACTCTTCGGTGTGGGGTTGAGTACGTATTTGCTCGTCAATGCCCTACAGCAGCGTGACAGGGCGCATCTGCTCGGCCAGGGGTATCAGATGGCAGTGCCATTTATGCCTGCCATGAGTCAAGAGCGTCGGGCAAGCATACTGGCGGTTTCCAATCCAGCTCCGGAGAACCGGATGGCGCTGGCCCGGGCTCGCCAGGACATGGATGGTTTGTTGAGTCAGTTCAGGACAATATCGTCTCAAGTGGCAGAGGCCATGCCGACTGCGGCGAAGGCGTCCATCGGCACGTTCGTGGCTAAAATGCCTCAACTTATGGCTACCCGCCAGGCGGTAGACACTGGTCGCATATCCCGGCTCGACGTGTATCGCGCCTACAACGAGGTGGCGGACGCCATGATTGCCGCCGCGAGTGCCATCGGAAAAGATTCCACCGGCAAGGAAGTAGCCCTTGACCGGACGATGGCCTCCGATCTGATGCGTGCCTCGGATTGGCTGGATCGTGCTAATGCGCTCGCCGCGGGAGCGCTGGCTGGTGATGGCTTAACGGTCGAAGAGCTGCACGAGTACAACTATCTCACGCAAGGCTACCGTGCTGAGCTGGATGCGCTTGCGCCTCTTTTGGCGGAGCAGCAGGGCCAACTTGGCGCACTGCGTTCGTCACGAGCGTGGCAACAGCTGTCCGCCGTCGAGACTGCTCTTGTTGAGCAGGAATACTTCGCACGTGCACGGATGGCATTAAACGCGAAAATCTCAAAGTCGGACTCGTCTAAAGTCCAACTGGCGAAGACTGAGCTACCGCAGGCCGACCTACCGGTTCTTCCGGTCAGCTTCCAGGACTGGCAAAATGCCGCTCACGAGAGCGCAACCATGCTGAGCGGTCTAGGCTTGGACACGCTGGGCGCTCGGGCTGCTACGGTGGAAGAAGACCAGGCCAACGCCGCTTTAGTCCGTTCGCTTGTTGCCGCATTGGTGACGCTGTTGGTGAGTGCGGCTGTTCTCGTCGTCGCGGTCCGGCTCGGCAACAATCTCATCAGGCGGTTGGTGCGACTTCGTACCGAGACACTGGACCTGGCTGATGAGCACCTGCCGCAGGTTGTCGCGCGGCTGCGCGCCGGTGAGCAGATTGACGTCGCCGCAGAGGTGCCCGCGCTTGACCATGGTGACGACGAGATCGGGCAGGTGGCCGCCGCCTTCAACAAAGCTCAGCAAACGGCGGTGGCCGCTGCTGTTCAAGAGGCGAAGACCAGAGAGGGCATCAACGCGGTGTTCCTCAACATCGCACGTCGAAGTCAGACGATCGTGCACCACCAGCTACAGGTCCTTGACTCGGCAGAGCGCGCGGTTGACAACCCTGACCAGCTCCAGCTGTTGTTCCAGCTGGACCATTCGACGACCCGGGAACGTCGAAACGCCGAGAATCTGATCATTCTCGGTGGCGGGCAGCTAGCCCGCCAGTGGCGCAACTCCGTATCCCTGGTTGAGATCGTGCGCAGCGCTGTTGCTGAAGCTGAGCAATACACCCGCGTCACGATCGCCCGCGTTCCTGATGTTCTGGTCGATGGCCAGGCTGTCGCCGACCTCATCCATCTGCTGGCCGAACTGGTGGACAACGCCACCTCTTTCTCACCTCCGGGATCTCCCATCGAGGTGCGCGGTAACCCCGTTGGTAAGGGCGTAGTCGTGGAGGTGGAAGATCAGGGACTGGGCATTGAGGAGCAGCGGCGCGAGGATCTCAACAAGATGTTCCGGGATCCGCCCGATTTCGGAATCATGGCATTGCTCGATGACCCGCGGGTCGGCTTTTTCGTGGTAGCACGCCTGGCCCATCAGCACGGGATGCGCGTGAGTCTGACAGAGTCAACTTATGGTGGCGTGCGGGCTGGCGTGCTGATTCCTAGCGCATTGCTCAGTACGCCCAGCCGGGACTCTCAAGGTGAGTCCAACGGAAGCGATGGCACCGACAAGTCGACGGATCAAGGGTCTGTTCTTGTCGTCGATGAAGCTGTAGTCCACACAAATGGGTCGTCACAGACTCAATCAATGGCCACAACGCCGCAGTCACCTCTGGTTGGCACGAGTGTGGAGAAATCCGCTGCTCAGCAGCCACGACACGCACATGATCGTCCTGCCCTACCGCGGCGCCGTCCCCAGGAGCACCTCGCAAAGCAACTTCAAGGCGAGGAGGTTGCAGCCGGCGGCAACGGCCAGATCTTCGAGCCTGATCTTGACCTCGCCGCCCACCATGCCCAGAATACTCTGTCTGCATTTCAACGGGGAACTGAGCGTGGTCGCACCAATGGTGATAAGCCCCAGCCGTAAATCGGGACTGAATAACTAGCCTGAACGACAAGGGACATCATGGTAAAACCGAAGACAACGACCGATCTACGCTGGCTGCTCGATGATTTTGTTGGACGGGTTGCGGGTGCTGATCGCATCGTGGTGCTTTCTGCCGACGGCTTACTCGTCAGCCGATCCAGTGGCTTGTCGAACGACGATGCCGAACACCTTGCGGCAATAGCGTCAGCCTTTCAAGGTTTGGCACGCGGTGCTGCCCGGCACTTCGAAGGTGGCGGGGTTCGGCAAACACTGGTCGAAATGGACAATGTGTTCTTGGTGGTGACCGCTGCCGGGCGGGGCGCTTGCCTTGCGGTGCTAGCTTCTGATAAGGCCGACCTTGGCTTGATCGCCTACGAGATGAATATTCTTCTCAAGAGAGTAGGAACATATTTATCCGCCGCGCCGCGGATCCCCAATTCCGGCGATACCTATGGCGCCCACGCATCATGAAGTTGGAAAACGAGTTTTGGTTCGATGAGGATGCAGGTCCTCTGGTACGGCCTTATGCGGTCGCCCGCGGTCGGACCCGGCCAACTCGTCACAACCTCGAGATGACGACACTCGTTGTTGCCGCGAGGACAGACCGAGACGTGAATGTGGACCGGGAATATGCCCACATCCTGCGCATGTGCCAACAGCCGCTATCGATCGCTGAAGTGTCCGCAACGCTGAATCTGCCACTCGTAGTGGTCAAGGTGCTGCTCAGCGATCTCATCGATTGGGGGCTCGTCATTTTCCGGTCCCCACCGCGAACGTCCGATGTCCCCCAGATGGAACTACTGCAGGCGGTTCTCGATGGCATTCGTAAGCTCTGAAACTTCGGTGACCCACGCGCTGTCAGCCAGGGCCGTCAAGATTCTGATAGCGGGTGGATTCGGCGTTGGCAAGACAACCATGGTTGGCTCGGTGAGCGAGATCCGCCCCCTGCGCACCGAAGAAATGCTCACCGAGCTAAGCTCCGGCGTCGATGATCTTTCGGGCGTCGAGGACAAGACCACAACGACGGTCGCCTTGGACTTTGGGCGCATCACGATCAATCCTGATCTCATCCTCTACCTCTTCGGAACTCCCGGTCAAGAGCGTTTTTGGTTCATGTGGGATGAGCTCGCTTACGAGGCGCTGGGAGCGGTCGTTCTCGCGGACACCCGGCGGCTGGAAAGCTGTTTTGCCGCGGTGGATTTCTTCGAACGCAGAGAAATACCTTTTATGGTGGCAGTCAACTGCTTCGACAATGCGCCGTTGTACGAGATCCATGAGGTCCGCGAAGCGCTCAGCATCGACAACGCAATCCCTACGGTGCTGTGCGACGTGCGCAAGCGTAATTCAAGCAAACAGGTGCTGGTAACGCTGTTGGAATACCTCATCGGCCTGGCGCGGTCCGCCACCGCGCCAGCGGAAGCCGACGTAGCCGAGTCACGGTGATGGGCGGCCGGTCTGCTGTTACGAGCCGACGAGTCGCCTCATCGCTGTCATCGCGCAGCTGTGCTTGCGCACGCCAGATCGTTGACCAGGACAACACGGCCTGCTCAGCCGAGGTTGGCGCGGGCTGTGGCCGCGGTGCCCGGAAGTTCTGAGATCTGGAGCTCGGCAGCGACCAACCCGGTTGTGTGCAGCTGCGGCAGCACTCGATCAAGCAGGTAGCCGGCCAGGGCTTCCAAGGTGGTGTTGGCCAACGGCAACACAGTGACGTCCTCGGCGGGTAATAGGTACCGCTTGCGGCCGCAGCTGATCGACAGGGATTCCTGCTCCGGTGTCACCTGCAGCCCAGGTGCGTGTCCGGGTACCAGGGTGCGACGTCGCAGCGGTGCGATGGCGTCTCGCATGGCGGGCTTGATCTTGCTGAACTCAGCCACCATCCCGCTGCTGTCGGGCTCGCCAGACACGCGCAAAGTGACCTGAAAAGTATGTCCATGCAGGGGTTCGACTTCACCGTTGTACAGGGCGATATGGGCGGAATAGAAGCCGAATTCGGCGCGCGCCATTTCCAATGTCGTGAGCATCGTCGTTTCTCCTCCAGCACCTGCGGTCCCGGTTACCCGATTGCTTCACCATCGTGGAGCTTCACGGCTCCTGCTGCGGTATTACCAGCATCTTCCCGCGAGGCGTGGTGCAGGGCACTGGATCAGGGCACTGGATCAGCGTGGTGGCCCCGCGTCCGGGTTGAGATAGCGCAGGTGTACCCCGCGCAGCAGGTCGCCATGGGATTGGCCGGTGACCAGAGCGAGCTCGTCGAGCAGGATGCTGGACAGCGAGAACAGTCCAAACATCATCTGGGCCAGTCCTTGCCGGGGATCTGGCGCATCCGCTGCGTCGCCCATGACGCGATCCATGGCCTGGCGAAAGACTGACGGGTCCGCTTCGGCTTCGGCGACGCTGCATGCGGTGAGCACCTCCAGCGCCGGTGGTAGCACCGCCTGCATCAGCTCATCAGGACCACGGACGTGCATCAGCGCCCCTGCGATCGGAGCCAGGCAGCGCGATGGCCCGGGCATGCTCGAACCGGCGGGCGACATCGGCCCAGTTGACCACGTTCCACCAGGCCTCGACATAGTCCGGTTTCGCGGTGCGGTACTGCAGGTAAAACGCGTGTTCCCACATATCGAGCAACAGCAGTGGCACCATGCCGGGACTCAGATTTCCCTGATGGTCGTAGACCTGCTCCAGAACTAGGCGCTGCCCCAGCGGTTCCCAAGCCAGCACCGACCATCCAGATCCCTGCACACCGACTGCATTGGCCGTGAAATGGCGACGGAAGCCGTCAAAAGACCAGAAATGCTCTTCGATCGCTGCCGCGAGCTCACCGTTGGGCTTGCCGCCGGCATCTGGTGACATGTTGGGCCAGAACACCGAGTGGTTGACATGCCCGCCGAGATTGAACGCCAGATTTTTCTCCAGCATGTTCACCGGGGCCAGCGCTTCGCAGTCCCGCGCTGTGGCCAGCTGCTCCAGGGCGGTGTTAGCGCCCTGGACATAGGCGGCGTGATGTTTGGAGTGGTGTAGCTCCATGATTTCCCCGCAGATGTGGGGGTTCTAGGGCGCCATAGTCATAGGGCAGGTCGGGCAGGGTGTATTCGGCCACGCTGACCTCCAATAGTTCGTCGCCACTACTGTCAGTTCCTCGCCCACTACTGTGCGATTGCTGTTGCGGTGGGAGCTTGGTGGCCAGCGCCGCGCTGAGTGCTGCGGGGCACTGCCAGCCTTACCCTGATGCCGGCAGCCTCCAGTTCGCGATGCAGCCTGGGTCGCCCCAACCTGGTGGTCCTGGCCAGGCCGCGCAGGCTCGTCCCGGTTGCGTGGGCATGGCGCAGGTAGCTGGCCAGATCACCAAAACCCAGTTCTCGCAGCCGCAGCGCAAGTTCCCGCTCGCGTTGCGCCGACCTGGTCGCCCGGCCGGTGTCCAACGCCGCCCGGCGCAGGCGCATCAGCTCTGGCGGCGGGCTGGCGGGGTATGCGGCGCAGGCCAGCAAGGTCAGCTGACCCGTTCTCGAAAGCTCCTGGCCGACCGCGAGTCGCGTGCGCAGGGAAGGGCAGCGTTGGTAGGCAAGCCGCTGCCGGGTGGCAATCGACCGGGACAGAGCCTCTGCGACGAGCGGGCGACTGCGACACAGGCCCATCGCCTTGCGGTAGGAATCAGCCGTGTACCCATGCCTGCGGACATGCCCGCCCAACGAGACGAACCACCGTCCGCACAGGTGGCAACACACCCGGCCAGTGCCGGGTTCGACCACCAGCTCCCCGTACGGCGCATGCAGGCCCGCGCCGTCAGGCAGCGACCACAGGCGGGCGTGCTGGGATTCGTGGCGCACAACAGGCGCTGTTGCAGCACTCATCGGGGGACCTCTATTGCCATAGATGTGCAACTGCATCCATCTTGCTGTCAGCAGGCTGGATAGTGCAAGAGCTGATCGATGTTTGCCGCTGCTGCTGCTGCCAAGCGGATCGTGGAGACTCCTGGTCCCGGTATCGAGTTCCCTGCGTTCAAGGAGGTGACGTTGGGAGACGTCAAGCATGAGCTCGTACGGAAGGCGGGTTGATGTTCCTCGGCCACGGCATCGGCACCCGTAGTGACCTGCCGCTTCCGGCGTCCCTGGCAGCGATCGGCGCGGGAACGGTGGTGCTGATCTCCTGCGGGGCGCTTGCCGTGTTGTGGCGCAGGCCCCGCCTGAACCGTGATGCGGGGATCTCGTTACCCCAGGTATTCATCAAACTGGCCGACGCCAGCGTGACGCGGATCCTGCTGCGCAGCGGCACCCTGTCGCTAGGGCTGCTGGTATGCGTCATCGGCTTCCTCGGCCCACCCGACCTCATGCGCAATCTCGCGCCTTGGGCGCTGTTTGTCACCTTCTGGGTGGGGCTGGTGCCGGCGTCCTTGCTCGTCGGGCCGGTCTGGCGGGTGCTCAATCCCTTGCGGCTGGTGCACACCGCGCTGACCGCGATACTCCGCGTCGATCCTGAGCACGGAGTGCTCACCTTGCCTGAGCGCGTAGGGTACTGGCCGGCCTCGGCATCGCTCGCCATTTATGGCTGGTTCGAGCTGGTCTACCCGCGACACGCCGAGCCCATCCCCGCGGCCCTCTTCATTGCGCTCTACGCAGCAGTGCACGCGGGCGCAGCAGTGATCTTCGGACGGCGGTGGTTCGAGCGCGGCGATGGCTTCGAGGTCTACTCGACGCTGCTCGGGACGCTGGCGCCGCTGGGGCGCCGGCACCGTGACCAAGCGTTGGTGCTGCGCAATCCCCTGCACGGCATGGAGGCCATGCCAGGTGGTCCCGGCCTCGTCGGCGTGGCGGTGGCACTGGTCGGCACCACGGTCTACGACGGCATGTCCGGTACGGTCTGGTGGTGGCGCACCGTGCCCCCGGGGCGCTTGGCAAGCAGCACCGGGCTGGTGTGCTCGATGCTGGTGATCGCCGTGGTGTTCCTGCTGGGCACGTGGAGCCTGACCACCGCTCGGGACTGCGCATCGGGGCTTGGAGCCTCAAGTGCCGGCCCCCGGCCCGGCGCCTTCGCGCACATTCTGGTCCCGGTCGCGGCTGGTTATGCCCTCGCGCACTACTTTTCGCTGCTGGTCTTCGACGGCCAGCAGGCGCTGATCCTGGCCAGCGACCCGTTCGCCAGCGGCCTGGATCTGCTGGGTACTGCTGGTGACAGCATCGACTACAGCATGGTCAGCACGTCGACCATCGCGGCGGTCCAGGTAACGGCGATCGTGCTCGGGCACCTGGTCGCTGCGGTGGGAGCGCATGACCGGGCGGTCCGGCTGCTGCCCGGCAACACCGCGGTCCGACAGTTCCCGCTGGTCACCGTGATGGTGGTGCTGACCATGGGTGCGATCGGGCTGGTTTTTGCGGCGTGATACCTGTGGTTGGCGGTGCCCGCCGGAATTAGCCGGCGATGTGGTGCAGTTGTGCTCGGCACACCTGGGCGGCGTGCCGGGCGGTTTCGGAGTGGACGCGGCAGTGGCTGTGGTGGACGGCGTGCTGCCCGCATTCGGTGGCGCAGCGGTCGGCGGCGGTGGCCGCTGCTTGCAGGATGGCCTTGAGGACGCCGGTATCGGTGGCAGTGTCGCGCGACAGCACCCGGTGTGCCGCGGCAGCGATATCGGCGCAGTCCAGGGCCGCCCGGGTCGCGCTGAGCATGTCAGTCGTGTTGTGGGCCATCATCGCCGTGGCGCAGGCGGTCGAGTGGCGGTCGAGATCGGTAAGAACCTCTAAGACGGTGCCCAATTCGTCAACAGCGGACATCACTTTCATGCTGATGTCAGGGGCGTGGGCAGCCGGCGCGCATCGAGCGAGCTTGGTGATCCGTGCCGCATCATCACTGAATTGGTTGCATGCCGAGCAGATCGCCAGATGGGCGTCAACCGCGCTTGATTCTCTGGGACCCTCTTCGCCGTCGAGCCGAGCGGAGATGGCCTCCCTACAGTGTGTGCAGTCCACGTGACAGTAGTCCTCTGCTGGATCTCCGAGGTTCCCGGAAACTTTCAGTTAGCCTTCTCAGGTGGGCATCGCTCGATCAGATGACACATGGATCACCACGTTGGCGCTCGCGGCGGCTGCGGGGGATCACATCGCTCTGACGACGTTCATTCGCGCTACCCAGCGCGACGTATACCACTTCCTTACGTACCTGTGCGCAGGTGATGCGGGAGAAAATCTTACTCAGGAAACCTACCTGCAGGCCCTGCGGGCTCTGCCGGACTTCGCCGGCCGCTCCAGCGCCCGTACCTGGCTGCTGTCCATCGCTCGGCGGGTCGCGGCCGACCAGATCCGGCGTGCCAGCGCCCGCCCGCTGGCCAGTGCCGTCGCGGACGGGGACACCGCCGCGGCTGCGGCTTCCGTGCCTCCACGATCAGGCAGGGAAGAAGGCGCATTGCTACGGGAATTGGTAACCGGGCTGGAAGCCGACCGCCGCGACGCGTTCGTGCTCACCCAGGTACTCGGCTTGGATTACGCATCCGCCGCTGAGGTATGCGATTGCCCGGTCGGTGCGATCCGTTCCCGGGTGGCCCGGGCACGCGAAGATCTTGTCCGCGCCATGAACAATCTCGGATGGTCAGGCCGAAGCACCACCGGCCCTTGATAAAGCAATCGTGACGTCGAGTTATCGATGTCCGTTGCCTGCCTCTTCGACAAAGTTGCGGTTGCGGCCGGATCGTGCTGTGAACTCGACGCTAGCTACGTGGCGAGGCCATCTGCAGGTCGGTGTTGTCGAGTTCACGGCACTGCTGCCCGTGCGCGCCGGTACGGCATCGAGGGCGGGGTTGGCTGCTGTGAGCAGGGGGTATCCGAGTGCGTGGCTGTGTTGAATGTGCTGATCAACCGTGACCCGAAGCAGGTATGGGACGTGCTCGCCGACGGCCGGGCGTATGCGGAGTGGGTAGTGGGCACCAAGCGCATTCGCGAGGTCGATCCGAACTGGCCGGCGGAGGGTTCGCGGATCCACTACACAGTGGGTGCCGGCCGGTTCACGGTCGAAGACATAACCACGGTGCGGTTGGTCGAGCCAGAGCGCCGGCTGGAGCTGGAGGCCAATGCCGGGTGGGTGGGCAGTGCGCGGGTGTCGATCTCGCTGCTGCCGTGGGGGAAGGATCGCACGTTGGTCATCGTCGATGAGCACCCGCTGACGGGCGTTGGCGCGCGGATGCACACCATGCTGGCCGACATCTTGCTGGGCTTTCGTAACCGGCGCATGATGCGCGCGCTGGCCCGGGTCGTCCACGAGCGCCATTCTTGACGACTTCCGCCGGCTTACCCGGGAGGAGTCAACTGCCGATGGCGAGCCGGGCAGCGGCTGCGCCGAGGCGCTGAGCGTGGGCTCGGGCACCGCGCAAGGCGGCCCGGGCCGCATTCGCACCGCACGCGCCGTGCACCGCGCCGCCGGGATGCGCTGACGAGGAGGCCAGATACAGGCCCGCGATCGGGGTTTCCGGCCGTCCCAGCCCGGGTGTCGGGCGGAATACCAGTTGCTGGTGCACCGCGGTGGTGCCGCCGTTGAGCGCGCCGCCGACGAGGTTGGTGTTGCTGGCCTGGAATTGCTTCGGTGTGGTGATGCGCCGTGCGATCACGAGCTGGCGCATTCCCGGAGCGAACCGCTCGAGCTGCTGCTCGATGCGGTCGGCGAAGGCCTCCCGTTCCCGCTCATCCCAAGATCCGGTCAGATCGCCGCCGGCATCGCCGCGTACCTGGCGGGGTACATGGGTGTAGGCCCACAGTGATTCCGTACCTTCCGGAGACCGGCACGGGTCTGCCGTGGTCATCTGCCCGACGAGCAGGAACGGGTGCGCCGGTACCCGGCCGGTGGAGATCTGCGCGGCGTAGTCACTCATCTCGTCCAGGCTGCCGGCGACGTGCACGGTGCCCGCGCCGGCGACGCCCCCTGCTTGCCAGGGCACCGGCTGGCGCAACGCCCAGTCCACCTTGAACGTCGAGTAATCCCACTGGAAGCGGCGCAGATCGTCGCGCAGCCGTGCCGGCAGGTGCTGCCAGCTGACCAGGCCGCCGTAAAGCTGCGTGGCCGCCGTCGCGGCGAGCACGGCCCGGCGGGCCGGGATCTCATCGCCCGACTCGGTGCGGACCGCTACGGCCCTCCCGCGGCGGACGACGACCTGCCGCACCGCGTCGGCGCACCGCACGGCGCCGCCCCGCGCTTTCAGGCGCCGTACCAGCGCTGCGGTGAGCTGCCCGGACCCGCCTTCCGGTACCGGCCATCCGTACTGATGACCGAGCATGGCCAGCAGCCACCCGTACAGCGAGCTGGCGGCGGTTTCCGGTGTCAAGTCCGCATGCAGTGCGCAGCCAGCCAGCAGCAGCGATCCTGGCCCGGTGAACTCCTCGTCGGTCAGTTTGCGCACCGGCAGCAACCCGAATCGCATAAACCGCAGCAAGCCGGTCGGACCGAGCGTCGCAGCCAGCCGCAACCCGGAGCGCACCGGCGGAAACGGCACGAACAGCGCGTCCAGCAGGTGCGGGCCCAGCCGCTGCCATAACTGGTACAGCCGCCGCCAGGCCGCGCCGTCACCGGCGCCCAGATCGTCGAGTGCGGCGGCCGTGCGGTCTAGGTCGCGGGACAGCACCGCGGCCCGCCCGTCCGGCAGCGGGTGGGCGAGCACGTCAGGGGCATGCCTCCAGCTCAGCCCATAGTCCTGCAGCTGCAGCGACTGGATCGCCCGGGAGGCCGCGGCCATTGGGTAAAACGCGCTGCAGTGGTCGTAGACGAAGCCCTCAGCTGGTCCCGGTCCGCTGCGCACCGCACCCCCCGGCTCAGGTTGTTCCTCGCAGACCACGACTGACCAGCCGGCGTCAGCGAGCACGTTCGCGGCCACCAGCCCGTTCGGGCCCGCACCGACGACCACTGCGTCTGGTATTCCCGCGTTGCTGCCTGCCGCCATACCGCGGGATACCCCGCACCTGGCCCCCACCAACCGGACGATCCGAGTTGATCACCGCTTCAGGATTTGCGCGACGGGGGAAGTGGCGTAACAGTGGGGGACGGCCACGTGGCGCCGGCCACCAGTATCGAAGTCGCCGGCGAGTTGATCATCAAGACCGGACGTGGATCTGCAACCACGAGGGGTGCACCCAGCACGCTGCACGCCGAGATCCCGGAATGGGAAAGGGATCGATCTGGCGAACGTCAGAGCAGTCGCGTGATCGATCAATCGCACGGGGGTAGACGCGAGCGATGGGCATAACGAGCATGCGCACGGCCTCGGCCGCTGACAACGAGCTACCAGGTGACCGGGCGGCCACCTCCCGGTTGACGGCCGCGGAGATCTACTCCGCCGCGGTACGGACCGGCGAGGAGGAGCTCAAGCGTTCCTCGGCCGGGCTGGCCCTGTCGGGCTTGGCCGCTGGCCTGGGCATGGGCCTGACCGGTCTGGGCTCCGCGGCAATCCTCGCCGAGATGGGTGACGGGGTGGCGCACTACCTGCTTGCCAACCTGCTTTACCCATTGGGCTTCATCGTCGTGATCGTGGGCCGAGCCCAACTATTCACCGAGAACACACTGTTCCCGGTCGTGCTCGTGCTCGACCGGCGCCGGCACGTGGGAAACACGTTGCGCCTGTGGGCGGTGGTGTTCGCCGCCAATGTGGTGGGCGCACTGCTGTTCGCGGTGCTGATGATCAAGGCCGGGGCGGTGTCCCCCGAAGTGGCCGCAGCCCTGAGCCGGCTTGGCACCAAGACGGTCCAGGGCAGTTTCGTCCACCTTTTCTGGGCCGGCGTGGCCGGTGGATGGATCATCGCGTTGATGGCCTGGCTGGTCACCGCAAGCCGATTCACCATCGGCCAGATCGCGCTGGTCTACCTGATGACCTTCGTGGTGGGAGCGGCAGGTCTGGCGCACTGCATTGCCGGCAGCGCTGAAGCGCTCTCAGCGGTGGTGGCCGGGCAGGTGCCGGTAGGAACCTATGTGGTGTGGCTGCTGGCAGCCACGCTCGGCAACACCCTCGGCGGGGTGGTTATCGTCAGCTTGCTCAACTACGGCCAGGTGAGGGGGTCCAGGCGCGGCCTGCGGCAGGCCGAACGACCACTGTCTGATGTCGAGGACGCGACCACCAGGAAAGTCCCATCGCCTCGCCGTTGACCCCCGCATGCCGGTGTCAAGATTGCGGTCCGGTAGTTCAGGTAGGAGCCCGGACCGGGCGTCTGGGGCGTGGGTGCGGCGGAGCCGCTCGCGGGGTGGCTTGCCCGCCAGGAACTCGACGAGACCGGCCTGCAGGGTGCCTGATGAGGTAGCTAGTGTCGAGTTCACGGCACGATCAAGCGGCTCGCCCTTGGCTTCGTCTTTCCTTACGGTTCCGCTCGCCGTGTGGGTTGGGCCGTGCCGGTGATCGGAGTGTGGACCGTCATCGCTCCCTGGGTTGTCGACGGGCACGTCGCCACCACGGCGACGATCTGGAGCAACGTGGTGACCGGCGTGGTCGCTGTGCTGCTGGGTCTGGCCGCGATGGCCGTGGGTGTGCGTCGAAGCCACTGATCGTGTGGCCGTCGCTGCTGTCGGGGAATACGCGGGGTTGTTGCGGGGAAGGCGGAAGGTCCCGCAACAACCCCGCGTCCACGATCCACGAACAAAGGAGACACGATGGCTGCCTCGACGGTCCTCGATCGACTCGGACACCGACGGTGGCTCAAGACCGGAGCACGACGCCGGTCGGCCACGGCCCATGGTCCGGTTGCTGGTGCCGAGTACCTACTTGACCGGATGGTGTCCAACATCGAACACGGCCGGTTCGAGCGGTCCCTGTCGGCGTTGACGGCAGTATCCGCGCTGGTCACCGGCGCGGAGGTCTACCTGGAGCACTACAAGGCCAGTTTCGGCAACAAATGGATGTGGAGCCCGGTGCTGCTGACGCCGCCGCTGGTGATGGCCGGGATCGGCGGAGTGTTCTCCCAGCGGTGGGCCAAAACCGCATTGCCGGTGACCGCGGCGCTGTATACCGCCAACGGGCTCCTTGGGGAGTACTTCCATGCGCGCGGGGTGGCCCGCAAGCCTGGCGGCTGGCGCCTGTACTCCTACAACCTGCCGATGGGACCACCGATCTCAGCACCGGGGCTGATGGCCATGGTCGGTGGTATGGGGTTGCTCGCGGCGATACTGCGCCGGGAGAAGTAGGCCATGCCGGATCTGTCACGCCCCGACCACCTGCCCAACCGGCGCCCCGACCGGCAACCGCGGCATCCCTCCTGGCTGCCCCGGCAACGGCGGGGTACGACCCCCCAGATGATCGGTCGCTACCCCGACTACGACGTCCTCGACGCGGTCGACACCTGGGACGAAGCCACGAAAAAGGTGGTGCTGGCCCGGCTGGAGCCACCTGGTCCGTTGCGCTTTTTCACCCCGGATGAGGAGCCGGTGCTGCGCGCCCTGTGCGACACCGCGCTGGCCCAAGACTGCCAGCCGCGGATCCCGGTGGCTGAGATGGTGGACGGCAAGCTCGCCGACGGCAAGCTCGATGGTTACCAGTACGCCGACATGCCCGACGACCCGGACACCTGGCGGCTGGTGCTGGGTGGGCTGGACCATACCGCGGTCCAGAGCTACCAAACCGGTTTCGCCCGCTGCGGCGCAGCCCAGCGGGAGGCGATCGTGGCTCAGTTCGCCAAGGGCCGGCTGGTCGGCGGCGCCTGGGACGAGCTCAACGTCACTCGTGCCTGGTCGGTGGTGATGCGCATGATGCTCGCCGCGTTCTACTCCCACCCATGGGCGTGGAATGAGATCGGTTTCGGAGGTCCGGCCTACCCTCGCGGATTCATGCGCCTGGGCGGCGCCGGCAAGCAGGGTGCGCAGGTGCGAGAGCCCTTCGAGAAACCCGGTGCTACGTCGGAGGACCCGGTGCAAATCGTTGAAAGCTGGGAACGGTGATGGGCACCTTCTGGCGAGGCATCCTCAAGGGCGCGATGGGGCCGCGAGAGAACGACTCCAGGTATTTGCTGGATGTGCATTCCCGCGACCTGCCGGGTGAAGCAACCATGGCGCGGTACCGTGACGATGACGAAGTAGATCTTGTCATCGTCGGGGCTGGTGCCGGGGGCTCCGTGCTGGCCCAGCGGCTGGCCCGGCGCGGCTGGCGGGTGGTGATCGTAGAGGCGGGGCCGTTCTGGCATCCCGACGAGGATTGGGTCTCCGACGAGGCGGGCAGCCACCCCCTCTACTGGACACAGAAGCGGATCATCGGTGGCGCCGACCCGATCGAGCTGGGAAAGAACAACTCCGGGCGCGGGGTCGGTGGCTCGATGGTCCACTACGCCGGTTACACCCCGAGATTTCATCCCAGTGATCTGTCCACCTATACCGACGACGGTGTGGGCGCCGACTGGCCCATCCACTACGAAGACCTGCGCCCGCATTACGAGCAGGTGGAGGCCGAACTGCCGGTGGCCGGCCAGGACTGGCCCTGGGGCTACCCGCACCGATACCCGTTTGCCCCGCATCCGGTCTCCGCGGCCGCCGACCGGCTCCGCGAGGGCGCGCTGCGCTGCGGGATCGAGATGCGAGTCGGCCCGGTGGGGATCGTCAACGGCACGTTCGGCAACCGCCCGCACTGCATCTACCGGGGTTACTGCCTGCAGGGCTGCAAGGTCAACGCCAAGGCCAGCCCGTATGTCACCCACCTGCCCGACGCGCTTGCCCACGGAGTGGAGGTGCGCGCCAACTGCATGGCCCTGCGCGTGGAGATCGCCCAAGACACCGGCCTGGCGCGCGGGGTGGTGTACACCACCGAGTCCGATGGCGCGCACCGCTTGCAGCGCGCCCGGTACGTCGCCGTCGCGGGGTACTCGATCGAGACTCCGCGGCTGCTGCTGGCCTCGGTGAGCACGCGTTTCCCGCACGGATTGTGCAACAACGCCGACCAGGTCGGCCGCTACATCATGGTGCAAGGGGCCACCCAGGCCGCTGGTCGGTGGCCTGATGAGCTGCGGATGTACAAGGCACCGCCGCCAGAGATCTCCAGCGAGCAGTTTTACGAAACCGATCCCGACCGGGGCTTCGCCCGCGGGTTCTCGATCCAAACCGTGTCGCCGTTGCCGATCGGCTGGGCCGAACACGTGCTGGCCGACGGGCATTGGGGGCGGGCGTTGCGGGAATACATGCGCGACTACAACCACTGGGCGACCATCGGGGTGCTCAACGAATTGCTGCCCCATGCCGATAACCGGATCACCCTGGCCGACGAGGCCGACCAATACGGCCAGCCGGTGGCTCGCATGGATTACACACTCGGCGACAACGACAAGGCCAATATGGCTTACTCGACGAAAGTGATCATCGATATCTTGGATGCTGCGGAGGCCCAGGATGTGCTGACCATCCAGCGTTTCGCCCACCTTATCGGCGGTGCCCGGATGGGCAGCTCTCCTGACCACAGCGTGGTCGATGCAAACCAGCGGACCTGGGCGGTACCCAACCTGTTTATCGCCGACGGATCGGTCTGCCCCACCCAGGGCAGCGCCAACCCAGCCCTGACCATCATGGCCCTGGCCTCCCGGCTGGCCCAGCAGATGGCAGGTGGCGCCGCCATGAACAACACATCCAGAAAGTGTTCCTACGCGGTTTGAGCATTTCGACGCCGAAGCCGTCACCGGACTTGTTTCCGGCCGTGATGGCGACCGGCATTGTGTCCATTGCCGCGGACGCCCACCGGTATTGGCGCCTGGGTATCGCGCTGGGCATTCTTGCGCTGGTCGGCTTCGCCGGGCTGGCTGTCGGGTTCGCCATCGGCGTGGTGATCCACCGGGCACAGACCGCGATACTGGCACGCGATCCCGACGTCGCCCTGCGGATGTTCAGCTTCGTCGCCGCATGCACGGTACTCGGCGTGCGCTGGGATGATCATCCCGCTGCGGTCTGGGTGCTGGGTGGGCTCGCCCTGGGGGCCTGGTTCCTCCTCACCCCGATAGCAGCCTTCGATGTCACCTCCCGGAAGAGCACCGACCTGCGCGACTACGCCCATGGTGCGTGGCTGCTGCCCAGCGTGGCCACCGCCGGCCTGGCGATCACCGCGGCGAACGTGGCCCAGGAGGTCTGGGCGTGGGATCTTGTGGTGATCGCCACCGTGGCCTGGATCGTGGCCATGGTGGTGTATCTGGCAGTGGCCTGGCTTATTGGTTGGCGGGCGCTGGCATCATCCTTCGGACCTGAACAGGTCACGCCGGACAGCTGGATCCTGATGGGAGCACTGGGGATCACCACGCTGGCCGGCGACCACATCCTTGCCGCTGCGCGCGCACTGAACCCGCCGGCCGGGATCGCGCACTGGACCGCATCGGTGACGCTGGGAACCTGGGCAATGGCCAGCCTTTGGATACCAGTGCTGCTGCACAGCCACCTTCGGCGCATCAAGCAGCGGGCAGGCTCGCTGCGGTATCAGCATGCGTGGTGGGCAGCGGTGTTCCCGTTAGGGATGTTTTCGGCCGCATCCGCGGCCACGGCCCTCGAACTGCACCTGCGTGCCCTGCAGACCGTTTCCCTGGTGTTCTTCTGGATCGCCTTCACCATCTGGATGCTGGTCACTACGGGATGGCTGCACACGGTCAGGTGGCATCGGGCAACCAGTTGCCGTGGAAGCCGTGGGGTACCCGGGCGGGCAGGTGCACGCTAGCGACCGTGTCAAGGGTGGCGGCGTCGAGCAGGGTCAGTTCGCTGCGGTCGGTGTCGCTGTTATAGACAAAGCCCATCAGCACGCCATCGTCCTCGGCTGCCCCGCCGGGGTGGGGAACAAAGACCAATTCACCGACACGGTGCCCCCCGCCGAGGCTTCGCGCTGTGGTGGTGGTTCGGGCTAGGTCGTGTTTGAGGATGGCGTCGCCGGCCTCGCCTTGGGTGTCGAAGGAGATGGCGTAGCCGTAGCGGTAGCGGCGGCCTAGAAGTCGTTCGTCGATGCGGGGAAATTCCTGGGAGCGGTCATCGAGACGGGCCTCGCGCAGCTTGCCGTCGGCCAGATCGATAGTCCACCGGTCCAGGCTGGTGGGGCCTTCGTTGGGTCCGTGCAACTCGCGCACGAACATCTTCGGGTGCCGTACGACGTCGAGCACGACAGTGTTGTCCTCGTCGTAGGCGTTGAGCGGGTGGTAGACGTAGCAGGGCTCCACATCGAACCAGCGCACGTCGTCCGCGCCGCCCGCACGGGGCATCACGCCGACCCGTGCCGGGTAGTGGGGATCCCACCGGTACGGCAGGTTGGCGTTGCCGCGCAGCGTGCGGCCTACCGCGGCACTGATCGGATCGGGCACCCGGACCCGGCCGATGAGCGCGGACAGCACGAGTTGAGCTGGGGTCCGCATCCATCGAGGAACGGTGATCTGCGCGCCCTGGACGGGATCGAAGGTGACCGGCAGGTCATAGAAGATCACGTGCTGGTCGGTCAGGGAGAAGTTGTGCATCATCGGGCTGCCACCGACCTCGATGTCGACGGTGCGCCGGGCCCGGCCATCGGTGCCGATCACCGAGTACTGCACGGTGTTGCCGCGGCCGAAGAAATACGACACCGCGTGCAGCTCACCGGTGCCGGGATCCCGCTGCGGGTGGGCGGTGTAGCCGCCAGGCAGGGTGCCGTCGAAGTCGCAAGGTGCCAGGGTGTCCAGTTCGTCGGTCAACTCCCAGCTGGCCACCCCGCCTTCGACCAGGGCCAGGGTGCGCCCGGCGTGGCTGATCACGTTGGTGTTGGCCCCGAGACCGAGCATCCCGGCCCGGTGCGGGCGTGGGGGCCGGGGCGGTTCGCCCAGCGCGGCTACCAGCCGTGGGGTACGCACCCATCGGTTGCGGTACCACTGGGCGCGCCCGTCTTGCAACCGCACTCCGTGCACCATGCCGTCACCGGTGAACCAGTGGTACGCGTCGGGATCGACCTCGGCGACGGGGTTGGGGCCGTTGCGGACATACCGGCCGTTGAGATGCTCCGGAATCGTCCCGGTCACGGCCAGGTCTACCGCGGTGTGCTCGGTGTGCACCGGCGCGAAGTTGCCCTCCAGGTACTTGTTGGCCATGGTTGACCCCTTTCACTCCGGCTCGACCATGGTAAAAACACCGTTACGAAGGAACCGTAACAGCGTTATAGCATTGGGACAACCCCCCGGTGCGTCCGTAACTCACCGGGCAGCGTCATGGCGCGAAAACCAGGCTGACCGCGCCGAAGGTGAGCGTCACCATGACGGCGATCAGCGGGTATTGGGTGCGCGTTGCGACGGCCGCGGGAAGCATCTGCATGGCCCGGTCGTGCGCGCTGATCGTGGCCAGGAGATGGCCGGTGACGATGGCGAGGATCTGTACCAGCGCGATCGCCGTGATGCTGACCGCGGTGTAGTTGATGAGGTGGTGGGCGGTGCCGAAGTAATCGGTTCCGCGGCCAAGGGGGTCGCTGGCCAGGATCACCGTTTCCTGGCCGTCGAAAATGAGCAGGGAAAAGTAGTGCGCGATGGCATAACCGGCGGCGATGGGCACGATGGTGTGCGCGTAGGTGGTCGGTGTCGGAGCGTCGCGGTGACCGGGGGTGGCCACCTGCCAGGTGCCCAGCAGATACACCGTGGCAACCAGCAGGATGGAGCCGATGAGCCCGACGGTGGCGATGGCGGGCCCGGGTGGGATGAGGGTGTTCCAGAAGCTGGTGCGGGACAGCCCGTCGAACGCGGTCGAGCCGACGAGCGTGACGACCACCGCGACCAGGCCGGGAGCGGGCTGGATGGTCTTCAACCCATCAAGTGGGTTGCGCAGCACGAGGCGGCCGTCGCGGCGCCGGCCCAGCGCAGCCAGCGAGCCCAGCAAGGTCGAGTAGACCTCGAACCCGTCGCCACGCTCGAACCACCGTTGCCCGAAGGCCAGCGCTGCAGCAGCGTGCACGACGGCGTAGACGAGGATGAACCAGGCGACGACCCTGGGATCTGAGCGGTTAGGGACGACGAGCTCCAGGTAGGCAAAAGCAGCCAGCGATGCCGCCGCCGGCCAGTAGCCGAGTCGTTCCGGCAACGCCCACACCCCCCGTTGCGGGTCCCGTCGCAGCAGCCGGGCGAGCGTGGCCTGCACCAGCCGCAGCGGGTTCACCACCCGCCATACCGGCCCGAACAGCAGCGAGGCGGGAACGATCCCCACCCAGAAAGTCACGTAGAACGCCCAGGGCGCGATGTTGCGCTGGACGTCGTGCGGGCCGAAAAAGCCGATCAGGCACACCGCAGCGGACAGCAGCATTACCGCGACGCGCAATGCGCCCCGTAGCGCAGCGCTGTCCAGTACGGCGGCCACCGGCTGCGGGATCGGCCACCCGGCTGCGTCACCGCGCAGTACCGGCTTGCGCCACAGCAGGATCAGTGCCCCGAACGAGATCAGTACGGCCACGCCAGCAGCGCTGGCGGCCAACCAGGTCGGGACGGGAAGGTCCGTGCGGGTGCCAACGCCGTGCGCCAGCAGCATCAGCTCACCTCGAGCATCACCAGAGTTTTGCTTAGCTTCTCAAGCAGGGCTTTGGAGACGCCAGAGATGGTCAGCGATCTCGCCGCGCTGGCAGGCCTATCGCCGAGGCCGGACAATGGCCGAATGGTTTCGCGGTGGGGAGTGCGGTCTGCCGTCGTCCTGATCCTCGTGCTCGTCGTGATGCCCGCTAGCAGCGGTGTCGCCCTAGCCCACTATGCCGGTGGGCTGGCACCATCGGCCAGCCGCTGTGAGATCCGCGCGGTTGACCCGTCGGTCACCGGACTGCAGGTGAAGGTGATCGAGGCCGGCGCCCGGTTGGAAATCGATAACCACACCGGTGTGACCGTCGATGTGCTGCCCGAGCCTGGGGCCGACCGCCTTCGCGAGCCGACCATCGCACCGGGCGATTCGGCACGCTGGTCTGATCGCCGCATCGTCGCCGCGGCGCAGGCGCCAGACCCACCCGATCACCGCCGCACCTGGGCCATTCCCCTGCGGGTGGGCAGCCAGACGGTGACCATCCACGGCGAGCAGGTATGGCTTCCTGCGCCACCGGCCGGCCTATGGTGGCTGATCACCGGGCTGGCTGCGCTGGCCGCCGTGGTGATCGGCTTACTTGCGCTACGTCGACGGTGGGCCGCTGCCGCACTGGGCGTCGCCACCCTGGCGATCGCCGCTGCGCATGTCATCCACCTGCTGGGTTCCGCTGCCGTGTTGCCGCCGGATCAATCCCTGCCAGCGACGATCCTCGGCTTTGCTGGCCCCGCCATCGCCGCCTGGCCGCTGGCATTGATCGGTCCCTGGCTGGCCATCGCCGGCCACCCGAGCGGGTCCCTGGTCTGCGGCCTGTTCGGCGCCCTGTTGCTCCTGTTCAGCGTGCCCGACGTGACCAGCTTCTTTTATGCCGTGCTGCCCTTCGGGTGGAGCCCTGACCTCGACCGGGCGGCCACCGCGCTGGTAGTCGGTGGAGGGTTCGGCCTGTTCGTCACCGGCATCCTGGCGCTACGCGCGATGGCCCGGGCAACCCCGCCCGACACCCAGCTGGCGTCGACCGCCGACTAGGCCCGGGTGTTAGCTCGGCTCAGCCTTCGACCAGTGCATGTCCCCAGTAGCGGGAGGCGTCCGGAACTCCTTGCGGGCAGGCGAAGAGTGCTGAGCCGACATGGAGGATGTATTCGTTGAGCGCATCCTGGGTGCCGAGCTTGCGCTGGAGGGTGATGAATTGCGCGGGATCTTTCTGGAAGCTGATGAAAAACAGCCCGGCATCCAGGGTGCCGGTCCGGGCGTCGGTGCCGTCGGTGAAGGAATACCCGCGGCGCAGGATGCGCAGGCCGTTGTTGTTTTCGAACGCCGCTAGCCGGATGTGCGCGTCCTCCGGGATGGTCAACTGGCCGTCAGCGGTTTTGGCGGTGAAGTCCGGGTTGTCGGACTCGGTTTTCCCGCTGAGCGGGGCACCGGTGTACTTCGCCCGGCCAAACACCGCTTCCTGGTCGCTGAGCCGGTCGCGGTCCCACGTTTCGACGAACATCCGGATCCGGCGGGCCACCAGGTAGCTGCCGCCGCGCATCCAGTCCTGCCCGGCCTCGGTGCCGACCCAGACGTGCTTGTCCAGCGCCGCAGCGTCGTCGCTGCGAATGTTGCGGGTGCCGTCTTTGAAGCCCATCAGGTTGCGGGGCGTCTCCTGTGTCGCGCCGGTGGAAGACGTGCGGCCGAAGCCGAGCTGGGTCCACCGGGTGACCACGGTGCCGCGCCCTAGGCGAGCCAGATTGCGTACTGCGTGGAAGGCGACTTGCGGATCGTTGGCGCAGGCCTGGATGCCGATGTCGCCTCCGCAGCGTGCCGGGTCCAGGGTCTCATGGGGCAACGCCGGCAGCTCGGTCAACGCCGCCGGCCGGCGCGGCGCCAGCCCAAATCGCCCATCGAACAGCGAAGGGCCGAACCCGACGGTGATGGTCAGCCGCGCAGGCGACAGCCCGACGGCTTCCCCGGTGTCCGCCGGAGGCATCTCGTTGGCGTGCGAGTCACCGGGCACCATCGCGCCCCGGGTCATCGCCTCTGCCGCTGCTGTCCAGGTTTTGAGCAATGCCTGGAGGTCCTCGCGGCGGGTGGTCGTGACGTCAAAGGCGGCGAAGGCCAACCGGTCTTGAATGTCGGTGGTGATCCCAGCTTGATGAGCACCGTAGAACGGGACGGTGTCCTGGGCAGCGCTGGCTGATTGGGTGGCGCAGCCGGCGAGGCCGATACCGGCAGCGTTGATCAGCCCGAGCCCGGCGACGCCACCCAGCAACCGCCGCCGCGACACCCGGGCAGCTGACGCGGGTTCCATCGTCACACCACCCGCCCTGCCACCTGGGACATCGGCTCGGCCAGCGCGTTAACCGCGTTGGCCAGCTGGCGCCGCTGGTCTGGGGTCACGGTGCTGTAGTCGACGTAGCCGTCACCCTGCCGGTACTTCGACAGGCTGCCGGCCACATCCGCAAAGCGGGCTTCCAACTGCCGGACCAGCGCCGGGTCCTTGGCTTCCAGGGCCGGCTTCAGCAGTTCAAAGCACTTGCGCGCGCCGTCGACGTTAGCCGCGAGATCCCACAAGTCGGTGTGCGAGTAGCGGTCCTCTTCGCCGGTCACCTTCGTCGTCGACACCTCGTTGAGCAACTCGCCGGCTCCGTTGCCCAGCTGGGCCGGTTGGTACGTTTCAGTGGCCACCTTCGACTTGAGCGTGGCTACGTCGGCGTCCAGCTTGTCGGCAAGCGGGCCTATCCCGGCCAGCGTCTGGTCTTGCCACAGCGCCTTTTCGATGCGATGAAAGCCGGTCCAGTCAGCGGGATTGTCGACGTCGTCAATGCGTGCATCGATTTCTGGGTCCAAGTCCCCGAAGCTTTCAGCTACCGGCTCGATGCTTTCGTAGTGCACCCGTGCCACCGGATAGAGCTGCTTGGCCTTCTCCATGTCACCCGCTCGCACCGCATCGGTGAACTGTTTTGTGCTCGTCACAAGCTGGTCCACCTCAGTGACGACGTAATCGTGGTAGCCCTGGGTGGCAGCCGCCAGTGTGGCGTTCGCTGGGCCGGTACCTGGCCCCTCACCGCCACCTGTGACGGCCAGCGGCCAGTCATTTCTCGCGCCCCCGGCGCAATGAACGCTGTATGCGCCGCCGCCTTCCAAGCGCAGCACAAGGTCACCCGACGAACCGGGCTTGACGCCCTCCTTCTCGCCGACGATCTTGCCGTCGCGCAGTAACTCCACTTCGGTGACGTGCGACGCACCGGAGTTGGTGATCATGAACCGTACCGGGCCGGCGGGCACGCTCGCCGGTTGCGGCTCGCAACCGGCCTCCGACAGAGCGACTTTGACCTCGGTGGCCGGCTGGGTCGCCGGAGCCGCCGTATCCGACCGACCGCAGCCTGCCAGCACCGCTGCGGCGCAGATCAGGATCGGGGCAGCGATTCCCCGGTCGAAGGAACCCATTATCGATGATGCTCTCAGACTTTGACGTTCAGTAATCAACCTAGGCAGCATTGTCACCTCATCACCACCATTGGGTGAATAGCCTTACCTCAAGGAGGTTAGGCTGGCCTTACTCTTAAGTCAATCCCCGGCATTTGTTTGCTTCCTGCGCGCACCAACCGGCCGCCGCGCAAGGACGCGCGTTCGGGAGGTTTAGCTTCCTGCTCGTGGGTATTCCGAAGCTGGCCCAGAACCCGCTGGAGGAGGTTGACGTGGCGCAACAGCGCACTGACATTGATGTCATCGACGAGCTGGTCGCCGACCATCGGGAAGCCTTGCAGCTTCTCGGCAGGATCGCTTCGAGCACTGATGTCGACGAGCGCAGGGAGCTTGCCGACACGGTGATCAGCGAGGTCGTGCGGCACTCGGTGGTGGAGGAAATGTACGTGTATCCCGCAATGCGGGAGTACTTGCCAGATGGTGAGCAGGCCGCCAAGCACGACACGGAAGAGCACCAGGAACTCGAGCAGGTCATGAAGCAGCTGGAGGGCGCCCAAGCCGCCGAGCCGCGCTTCGATGCCTTGGTCCAGGAAATGACCGACAAGCTGCGCCATCATGCGCATGATGAGGAAACCGAGCAATTTCCCCGGTTGCGCGAGCGAGTGCCTCGTGACGAGCTGATCAAACTGCGGGAAAAGGTCGACACCGCCAAAAAGCTGGCTCCGACCCGCCCGCACCCAGGGGCGCCGCACAGCGAGCTCTTCCACAAGATCGTCGGCCCCGGAGTGGGAATGGTCGACCGGCTGCGCGACAAGCTCACCAACCGGCCTCATTAGACGGACTTCATGACGGACTTCATGAGGTGGCCGATTTTTTCTCATGCTGGCGCCCTTTGTCCCCGCTGAGTCGCCAGCCGGCGCAGGTCGCATAAGGGCAAGCCAGTAGACCATGCCGTCGCGACGATGACTTGGCCTCCGTCCTGATGACGGCGGAGGAGAGTAGGAGGATTATCGGCATTGTGCAGATCACACACTTCGGCCATTCCTGCGTGCTGCTCGATACCGGCTCGGCGAGGTTATTAATCGACCCGGGAACCTGGTCTGAGGGGTTTGAGAGCATCATCGGGCTCGACGCCGTACTCATCACTCACCAGCACGTCGATCACCTCGACGGCGAACGGCTGCCCGCGTTGCTGCAGGGCAATCCGAGGGCTCGGCTGATCGCCGATCCCGGCAGCACCGAACGGCTCGGCGACCACGAGCATGAGGTCGCCACGCCCGGTATGACATTGCAGGTGGCCGGGGCGCGTGTCGAGGTGCTGGGCGGCGACCACGCGGTGATCTACCCCGACATCCCGGTTATCGCCAACAACGCCTACCTGGTTGACGGTGCGTACTTCCATCCCGGCGACTCGTTCACTCCACCGCTGGGCCGGGTGGAGGTGCTGTTCGTGCCGACGTCGGCGCCATGGCTCAAGGTCGCCGAGGTGATCGACTACCTGCGCGCGGTGGCGCCGCGCACCGCTGTGCCGATCCACCAGGCGGTGCTGTCCGGGCAGGGGGAACAGCTCCATTACCGGCTGCTCGACAGCTTGAGCTCACCGCAGACCACGGTGCGGGTGCTGGATCACGGCGAGCCCACCCCGCTGTGAGCTGCGCTCTCCTTTGGTTTCCCCGTCGCGCGCGGCGGGCATCGGAGAGAGGGGAACATCTCCCTGATCTGACGGGCAGGAAGGAACTCGAGATGGCCGCGCAGGGCGTGGTGAGGTGGTTGGAGGATCTGAGCTTAGGCGACGTCTCCTTAGTCGGTGGCAAGAACGCCTCCATGGGAGAGCTGATCCGGACCTTGGCGCCGAAGGGCATCCGGGTGCCGGGCGGGTTTGCCACCATTTCCCAGGCGTACTGGGACTTTCTGGACGCCAATGACTTGCGCAGCCCCATCATCGAGCAGATGGTTGCGTTGCGTCGCGGCGCTGACCTGGCAGAAGTGGGCGCCACTGTCCGTGAGATGATCATGGGGGCTGAATTCCCACCGCACCTTGAGCAGGGACTCAGGGATGCCTACCGGGAACTCGGGGCTCGCCTGCAGCGAGAGAATCCGGACGTGGCGGTGCGCAGCAGCGCCACGGCTGAGGACCTTCCTGAGGCCAGCTTCGCCGGCCAGCAGGAGACGTTCCTCAACATCACGGGCGAGGTGGCGTTGCTGGAGGCCTGCAAACGGTGCTACGCGTCGCTGTTCACTGACCGGGCGATCAACTACCGGCAAGACCACGACTTCGACCATCTCAAGGTCGCTTTGGCCATCGGTGTGCAGGAAATGGTCCGCTCCGATCTGGCCGGTGCCGGCGTGATGTTCTCGATCGACACTGATAGCGGCTTTCCGCGGGTGGTGCTGATCAACGCCTCGTGGGGTCTGGGCGAGTCGGTGGTCGCCGGCGCGGTGGACCCGGACGAGTACCTGGTGTTCAAGCCGCTGCTGGAAAACCAGGCCTTGACTCCGGTGATCTCGAAAAAGGTCGGAAGCAAGCGATCCAAGATCGTCTACGGTCAATCTGGTGACGACCCGACGCAGACCGACGAAACAACTGAGAAAGAGCAACAGGCTTTCGTCCTGGACGATCGGGAGATACTGCAGCTCGCCAGGTGGGCCACCGTCATCGAGGATCACTACGACGCTGCCATGGACGTCGAATGGGCCAAAGACGGCCACAGTGGTGATCTCTACATCGTCCAGGCGCGGCCGGAGACCGTGCAGGCGCGCAAAGATGCCTCGACCCTGCGGTCGTACCGGCTCACTGAACACGGCACGGAATTGACCAGTGGTGTGGCCATTGGTGACGCCATCGCCGCCGGAAAGGTCTGCAACCTGAGCAGCTCCGAGGAGATCGACCGGTTCGAGGACGGGGCGGTACTCGTCACTGGCATCACCGACCCGGACTGGGAGCCGATCATGAGACGAGCCGCGGCCATCGTCACCGACCACGGCGGGCGCACCTCGCACGCCGCCATCGTGAGCCGTGAGCTGGGCGTGGCGGCTGTTGTCGGGACCGGCGACGCCACGACCATCCTGTCCGACGGGCAGCAGATCACCGTCTCCTGCGCCGAGGGCGACAAGGGCGTCGTCTACGAGGGGATCCTCCAGTACGAGGACCGGGAGATCGACCTCGCTGACATCCCCGAATCGACCACCGAGGTCATGTTGAACGTCGCCGATCCCTCAGCCTCCTTCCGGTGGTGGCGGCTGCCGGCCGACGGGGTAGGCCTGGCCCGGATGGAGTTCATGATCAACAATCAGATCCAGATCCACCCGATGGCGCTGGTCGGTTTCGATGATCTCGAGGATGGTGATGTTCGCCGCCGGATCGCCGAGCTGACCCGCGGTTATGACGACAAGGCGCAGTTTTTCGTCGAACGTTTGGCCTACGGGATCGCCCGCATCGCGGCCACGTGGTGGCCAAAGCCGGTGATCGTGGATGAGCGATCTGAAGACCAACGAATACGCCAGGCTCATCGGCGGTACGGCGTTCGAGCCGCAGGAGGAGAATCCCATGCTTGGCTGGCGGGGAGCCAGCCGCTACTACAGCGAGGGGTACCGGCAGGGTTTCGGTCTCGAGTGCCAGGCCGTTCGCCGGGTCCGCGACGATATGGGTCTGACCAATACCGTTGTCATGATCCCGTTCTGCCGCACCCTGCACGAAGCCGATCGAGTCCTTGAGGTCATGGCCGATCACGGCCTGCGCCGCGGTCACAACGGCCTGCAGGTCTACGTGATGGCCGAGATCCCGGCCAACATCGTGCTCGCGGAGGATTTCGCCGAGCGCTTCGATGGATTTTCCATCGGGAGCAACGACCTCACCCAGCTCGTGCTCGGCGTCGATCGAGACTCCGGACGGCTGGCAGCACTGTTCGATGAGACCGATCCGGCCGTCACCACAAGCGTCGAGAACCTGATCGACTCAGCCCACCGCAAGGACCGCAAGGTCGGTCTGTGCGGTCAACGGCCCAGCGACGATCCCGACTTCGCCCGTTTTCTGGTCCGTGCCGGCATCGACTCCATCTCGGTCACACCGGACAGCTTCCTCCAGGTGAAAGGCAACGTCGCTGCCGCAGAGAAGGGACAACACCAGCAGAGCTCCTCGTAGAGATGTTCTTCTTTCTGTGTCGATCGCGATTTGTGCGCCAAGCGCGGCACAACCTGTCGCCGAAGGCACATAGAGGGTGATCTTGCGCGGGTGAACCTCCGTGCGGGGCGCCCACCCGTCAAGTGTCGGTGCAGCGCTAAGCATCGGCGGGCTCGGGCAGCGCGCCGAGCTGACGCAGTAACGTCGCAGCGTCGAAGTAGATGACCTCCTCCCCGACGAGCCCGTCGCCACCGAGCGTGAAGATCGAGCAGGCAGGAAGCTCAACCGACCGGTGAGTCGGCGGAATGCCTATGTACTCACCTTCGTGGGTTCCGGTGAGTGTCCACTCGATGATGCAAACCGCCTCACCGCATTCGTATGTACTCTTGCTCTCTATCTGCAAGTCGGGGAACGCCCGCAGAAGGGCCTCAGCGTCCGCCCGGAGCTCCTCGCGCCCGCGCGTAACCTCACCCGTCGCGATGACCCGCAGCACAGCGTCGTGGGAGAACTGCGCTGCAAACCGGGCAGAGTCGTGGTCGTTCCACGCCGCCCCAATGTCATCAACCAGTTTCGCCAGCTCGCTCATGGTGTTCCCTCCGGCTTGCCGTGAGGACGATCAGTCCGACCTCAGCATGGTTATTTCTGCGTTGGTGTGGAGCAAATGATTTTCATGTCGGCGCCGAGCCGATAAAAGGACCTTTACCTGGCGAGGAGGACACAGGATGCGGCAGCTGGCCTCTGCGCTGCTGGCGCTCGGCCTCAGCGTGACAGTTGCCGTGCCGGTAGCCGCGTGCACTGCATCGGCTCCCGGTGCGCCAGGGGTCGATGCAGTGTTCACTCCCGCGGACAAGCAGGGTTTCGGTACCGCGCGGTCTGCGCGCAGCCCGGTGTGGTTCACGCTGGGCGGCAGCGGCATGACGGAGGTTTTCTACCCTGATCTGAGCACCCCAGCGGTTCGCGAGCTCCAATTGATCATCAGCGACGGAACCGGTACGCCACAACGGCTGCAAGACGTCGACGTCCGCACCGAGCAGTCCGACGAGCGCAGCCTCACCCTGCGTCAGAGCGCCACAGGAAGGGGCTGGAGTGCCTCGCTCACCTACGTCACCGACCCCCAGCGCGCCACGGTCGTCACCAAGGTGGATCTGCGCTCCCTGACCGGTCGGCCGCTGCGGGCGTTCGCCTCCTACGACCCATCACTGACCAGGGAAGGCGGCGACGACACCGCAGCAACTGTCGGTGATGCCCTCGTCGCCTCTGATGTGTCTGCCGCCAGCGCGCTCGTCGCCGAACCTGCCTTCACCGCGACCGCCAACGGCTACCTCGGCAGCAGCGACGGCTGGACCGACCTCGCGGCGGATGGCACCCTCGACGGGCACTATCCCCGAGCCGGGCCCGGCAACGTCGCGCAGACCGGTCAGCTGCCGATCGACGGGCTCGCCCGGCAACAAGCGACCCTCGCGCTGGGCTTCGGTGCCCACCGCGACGACGCACTGGCCACCGCGCGAGCCACCCTGCACCAGGGGTTCGGAGCCACCGCGCAGTCCTACGCGGATGCCTGGCACAGCTACCTCGACGGGCTGCATATCCCCGTCGCGGTCCGTGGTGACCCACGCCTGTACACCACCTCGCTGATGGTGCTGGCCGCCAGCGAGGACAAGCACCACCCCGGCGCCTTCATCGCTTCCCCCTCCATGCCGTGGGCCTTCGGCTTCGACCGCAGGGTGGTCCCGGAGTTCGGCCCGTACACGCTGGTATGGCCGCGCGATCTGTACCAGGTGGCCAGCGCGATGCTCGCCGCGGGTGACCGCGCGGCAGCCGATCGTGCGCTGGACTACATGCTGGGAGTCCAGCAGCGCCCCGATGGGCACCTGCCGCAGAACACCCGTGTGGACGGCACCCCGTTCTGGACCAGCGTGCAGCTCGACGAGACTGCCGCGCCGATGCTGCTCGCCGGATTGCTCGGCCGCACTGACAAGTCCACTCTGGACCGTCTGCGCCGGGCGGCAGAGTTCCTGGTGAACTTCCGCAAAGACGGCAACAGCGCGCCGTGGAGCGAGCAGGAACGCTGGGAGAACCAGAGCGGCTACTCTCCCGCCACCATCGCCTCCGCGGTCGGCGGCCTGGTCTGCCTGGCGGACCTTCTTACCCGCGTGGGCGATCCCGTGGGCGCCCAGCGCTACCTCGAGATCGCCGATCGCTGGCAGTCCTCGGTAGATAAGTGGACGGTCACCAGCACCGGGCCGCTCTCCGACCGGCCCTACTACCTGAGGGTCACCAGGGACGGCCAGCCCGACCGCGCCACCACCTACGATCTCGGCGACAACAACCCCGGCCCGATCGATCAGCGTGCCGTCGTCGACCCCAGCTTCCTGGAGCTGGTGCGCCTGGGCGTCAAGCCGGCGGCCGACCCGATCGTCCGCAACACCCTTGCAGTGATCGACAAGCAGCTGGCCACCACCACTGCGGCTGGGCAGTTCTGGCACCGGTTCACCAGCGACGGCTACGGCGAACGCGCTGACGGCGGACCGTGGGACATCAACCAACCCACCCCGAACCGCACCTACGGCCGCCTGTGGCCGCTCCTGACCGGCGAACGCGGCGAGTATGACCTGCTCGCGGGTGACACGCCCTCGGCCACCCAGGCGTTGAACGCTCTTGCCGCGACCGCGGGCAGCGCCGGCTTGCTCCCCGAACAGGTCTGGGACGACCGCGCGCCGGCTCCGGATCGCGCGCGTCCCGGCGCAGCCACCACGTCGGCAACGCCGCTGGCCTGGACCCACGCCCAGTACATTCGTCTAGCCTGGTCAATCGATGCTGGCTATCCCGTGGCACAACCCATGCCAGTCACCTGCCGCTACAGCAATCCCCGCCAGGCAGACATCTGTAGGCAAGCCAGGTGAGCCTGGTAGCTCTCCCTGCCGGGGTAGGTTGCGGTGGGGTTGATCCGAAGGGGAGGAGTGCAGGTGGCTGTCAACGCCTCGTGGTGGCGTGACGCGGTGATCTATGAGGTGTATATCCGCAGCCTGGCCGACGGTAGCGGTGACGGGGTCGGCGACATCGCTGGCATCCGGTCCCGCCTGCCGTATCTGCGCGATCTCGGCGTGGACGCGGTGTGGATCACACCGTGGTACCCGTCCCCGATGGTCGACGGAGGCTACGACGTCGCGAACTACCGGGACATCGATCCGCTGTTCGGCACGCTGGCCGAGGCCGAGACGCTCATCGGCGAGGTGCACGGGCACGGCATGCGGTTGATCGTCGACTTGGTCCCCAACCACTCCTCCGATCAGCACCCGTGGTTCCGGGAGGCGCTGGCAGCCGGCCCTGGTTCACCGCAGCGTGCGCGGTATGTGTTCCGCGACGGCAACGGCCCTGACCAACCGCCGAACGACTGGCGCAGCGTCTTCGGTGGTCCCGCGTGGACGCAGGTTCCCGGCGGCCAGTGGTACCTGCACCTGTTCGCACCGGAACAGCCCGACCTGAACTGGGACAATCCACAAGTGCGGGAGGAGTTCGAGGACATCCTGCGCTTCTGGCTGGACCGGGGAGTCGACGGGTTTCGCGTCGACGTTGCGCATGGCCTGATCAAGCACCCTGATCTGCCGGATCTCGGCAGCGCGCAGGAAGACATGGTGCATTCGCCGGACCGCACGGACCACCCGCATTGGGACCGCGACGGCGTGCACGACATCTTTCGGTCGTGGCGGCGGGTCGCGGATTCCTACGGCGACGACCGGATGTTCGTCGCCGAGGCGTGGGTCTCCAAGCCCGAACGCCTGGCCCGTTACGTGCGGTCTGATGAGCTGCAGACCGCGTTCAACTTCGATTTCCTGAGGTGTTCCTGGGCCGCCGACTCTCTCCGCTCGGTGGTCGACTCCTGCCTGCACGCGATGCATGCGGTCGGTGCGCCGACTACCTGGGTGCTGTCCAACCATGACGTCACCCGGCATCTCACCCGCTACGGGCGCCCGCGCACCAGGGCAGAAGGACCGTTGCACGACATCGTCGAGCCGGCCGACATTGAATTGGGTACGCGTAGAGCACGGGCCGCGGTGCTGCTGATGCTCGCGTTACCCGGCAGCGCCTACCTCTACCAGGGAGAAGAGCTGGGCTTGGAAGAGGTCGAGGACCTGCCCGAAGACGTCTTGCAGGATCCGACCTGGCAGCGGTCAGGCCACAAGGTGCGGGGGCGTGACGGTTGCCGGGTTCCGCTGCCGTGGCGTGGATCCCGGCCGCCGTTTGGGTTCTGCCGTGAGCAGGTACGACCATGGCTGCCGCAGCCGGCGCACTGGCAGGCCCGCACTGCCGAGGCCGAGGAAGCTGAGCCGGAATCGATGTGGGGCTTGTACCGCGCCGCGTTACGGATCCGGCGAGCGCATCCAGCGCTGGGTGACGGCACGCTGTCGTGGGTGGACGCCCCTGCGGAGGTGCTCGTCTTCCGCCGCGAGCCGGGCCTGCTGTGCGTGGTCAACCTCTCGGACACACCGTTCGCACTGCCCGGCCACGAGCGAGTACTGCTGTCCAGCGAACAGATGCAGAACGGCAAGCTGTCCACGGACACCGCAGCCTGGTTGCAGGTCTAGTCCCACGGTGTGTGGTTAAGACGCAGCCGGCGGTACCCGTAGCCGTGCAGGTCAAGCGAAAGCAGGTCAACGTCGTCGAAGTACCCGCCGCCGGCAGCGATCGTCAGTGGCCGGTGCCTGTCCTCAGGCTGCGCAGGGATGCTCACCTGGCAGGGACGTGACGAAAGATTGCGGGCGAACACCATGGTCGTCGCGCCACCGCGACGGATAGAGCGGGTCAAGCCAAGCCGTATCGACCTCAGCGGGGACAGGTAATCGAGCCGGCTCATGAGCCCGGGCAGGTCGCCAATGCCATCGCCGTTGGAGTTCCTGGAAAAGGAGATTCAGCGAGTGAAGCAACCCGTTGCGGTCCTAGCGTGCCACCACGGTCGCGGGTTCCGCAGAGGCGGCTGATTACTCCTCACGCGGCTTCTCCGCAGGTCAGCGCGGTGGTGAGGGATGATTTGGCAACCAGTCAGGTTGCTACGCTGCCAGCGTGAGCTATGACGAGTACCGCAGCAACGCTGAGCACGACTTGTCAAGGGCACTCAGTGAGCTGGCAGGCGACGAGCAGCATGCCGCGGTCGCCGGGGCTCAAGTATGGGCGACTCTGGCGCTGGCCGAGGCGATCCGCGAGGGCTTCGCCTCCCTACGTCGCTAGCAGCGGTCCGGCGGATCCTGCGCCGCTCGGCTGTGACATGTCGTGAACTCGACACTACCGACATTCTGGATGGCAAAAATGTCGCTGGTGTCGAGTTCACGGCGAGATCTGGCCAGAAGGCGGTGGCTTCATCCAGGAAGCAGATTCCTGGTCAACGGATAACCGTGAAGCGTTACCGGACCTGCCGGGTCAACCCCGGTGCCTGGGTTCTGGCACTGGTAGGGCGAGGTTTCCGCCTGCTGCAGCGCGCAGGATCAACGGGCTGCGGGTATTTCCAGCCGCAACAGGGGTACCCACGGGTCACACCGTGGAGATTGTTGTCATGGAGGCGGCTGGCTTCCCTGCCGGCATCTATGACAGAGCCAGTGCAGCGAATCGGGGGTCTGTCTCAATGACGCGGACAGAGTCGGCTGAAAGCCGGAAGGGCCCAGATGCGAACCCGGCGCCAACCCGGGCGCCGAATCGATTGTTCCAGGACCGTCGGGATGCGGGCCGGGTGCTGGCGGGTCTGCTCGATCACTACCGCGGACGCCCGGACGTGGTAGTTCTGGGGCTGCCGCGAGGCGGTGTGCCCGTGGCCTACGAGATCGCGCAGATGCTCGGTGCACCTCTCGAGGTCTTCGTGGTCCGCAAGCTCGGCGTACCCACGCGCGAGGAGCTGGCCATGGGGGCGATCGCCAGTGGCGGGGTAGTCGTCATCAATGACGATGTCGTCCGAGGCCTGGATATCTCGCCCGAGGTCGTCCAGCAGGTAGCTGAACGGGAAGGCCGCGTGCTGCTGCGCCGCGAGCATGCATACCGGGACGGCCGGCCGACACCCGACCTCGCCGGCAAGACGGTGATCCTCGTCGACGACGGTTTGGCCACCGGCGCGAGCATGCGCGCGGCGATCGAGGCGCTGCGCCAGCACCGGCCGGCCTGGATGGTCGTCGCTGTGCCGGTGGCGCCGCAGTCCACCTGCCAGGAACTCGCTGAGAAGGTCGACGAGGTCGTCTGCGCCACCACCCCGTCGCCGTTTCTGGCGGTCGGCCGGTCGTATTGGGACTTCACCCAGACCACCGACGAGGAAGTGCGCGACCTGCTGCAGACCGCGGCGACGGCGGCACCGGGGGCGACCGCGGCGGGAACGACGGCGGCACCGGGGACGATGGCGGCACCGGGGGCGACGGCAGTCCCGTACCTCACCGACGTGGGGATGATCCGGCTAGCGGCGCTGCCCACGGAGAACGGTGTGCCCTCCGATGAGGTGCTGTTCGACCTGGTCGGCGACGCCACGGTGGTCCTGCTGGGGGAGGCTTCCCATGGCACCCAGGATTTCTACGCCGCACGTGCGGAGATTACCCGGCGCCTCATCGAGCAGCGGGGATTCTGCGCGGTGGCGATCGAGGGCGACTGGCCCGACGCCTACCGGGTGAACAGGTACGTCCACGGCCGCTGTCAGGACGCGACAGCGGAGCAGGCCCTGCGCGGTTTCGAGCGTTTCCCCACCTGGATGTGGCGCAACACCGTGGTGCTGGACTTTGTCGGATGGCTGCGTGAGCACAATGACCGGGTCCGCGACGAGCGGGGCAAGGCCGGCTTCTACGGTCTGGATCTGTACAGCTTGCACCGATCGATCCATGAGGTCATCGCCTACCTCCAGCGGATTGACCCGGCCGCAGCCGCGCGCGCCCGCGAGCGCTACGCCTGCTTCGACCACCGCGACGGCGACGGCCAGACCTACGGTTTCGCCGCTGCGTTCGGTGCTGGTGAGACCTGCGAGCAGGAGGTGATCGACCAGCTCGTCGAGCTACAACGCCACGCTGTCGAGTACGCCAGGCGGGACGGGTTGCTGGCCGAGGATGAGTTCTTCTATGCCGAGCAAAACGCCAAAGTCGTGAAGGATGCCGCCGAGTACTACCGCTCGATGTTCAGCGGGCGGGCGTTGTCGTGGAACTTGCGGGACCGCCACATGGTCGGCAGCCTGCACGCACTCCAGGGCCATCTGACCCGCCAACGGGAAAATCCGGCAAAGCTCGTCGTGTGGGAGCACAACTCCCATATCGGCGATGCCCGAGCTACGGAGATGGCAGCCCGCGGCGAGCTAAACGTCGGTCAGCTGGTGCGCGAACACCTCGGCACTGATTGCCGCAATCTGGGCTTCACAACGTATACCGGGACCGTGACCGCAGCTGATGACTGGGGTGCACCGGCGCAACGCAAATGGGTACGCCCGGCGCTGCCCGGCAGTGTCGAAGAACTCTTCCACGAAGTGGGGCAAAGAGAATTCATGCTGGGCTTTGGTGCCGCTGCGCACGCGGCGGAAACTCTGCGCGCGGCGCGGCTGGAACGCGCGATCGGTGTGATTTACCGGCCGGACACCGAGCGGCAGGGCCACTACTTCCAGGCCCGGCTGTCTGACCAGTTCGATGCCGTGGTGCATATCGACGACACCCGGGCAGTCGAGCCGCTGGAACGCACCGCCCGCTGGGAAGAGGGTGAGGCTCCGGAGACCTATCCATTCGCGGTCTGAAGCATTGCGCCGGGCATCGCTGAGAATCTTTCGGGTCCGGTGGCTTTCGCCGCCCATCGCTGCCGGTTAAGGAGAGCGCAGTGAGCACCACGAACGTGATTCACCAGAGCCTGCAGACTCCTGCCGCAGGCGTTGTACTCGAAGCTGACGTCGGGCTGCCGGAGTCTCCACGCGGGGCGGTGCTCTTCGCGCACGGCAGCGGCAGCGGTCGCCATAGCCCGCGCAATCGCTATGTGGCCGATCAGCTCAACCGTGCCGGTCTGGCGACTGTGCTGGCTGACCTGCTCACGCGGGACGAAGAGCAAACCGACATGCTGACCACATCCCTGCGATTCGACATCGAGCTGCTTGCCGTGCGGGTCATGGCGTTGACCGACTGGATGGCCGGCAACGAACCCACCGCTGGACTGGGCGCTGGACTCTTCGGCGCCAGCACCGGCGCCGCGGCCGCGCTCATCGCCGCGGCAGCGCGGCCGGACACCGTGCAGGCCGTTGTGTCCCGTGGAGGGCGGCCTGACCTTGCCGCCCAACACCTGCGCGAAGTCCACCAGCCCACATTGCTGATCGTGGGGGAGCACGACCCTGCCGTTATCGACCTCAATCGCCAGGCGATGGAGACGCTGCAAGGTGAGAAGCGTCTCGTGATCGTCCCTGGTGCATCGCACCTTTTCGAAGAACCCGGGGCTCTGGAGCAAGTAGCTGATCTGGCGCGGGACTGGTTCGTCTGCTACCTGTAGTCGCACAGACCAGGCAAAACGGCGATTGAGCAGTTCGGGAGAATGGAACGCAGAATCGCCGACGGCCAGGCCGGACAACAAGGCTTTCGCCATGCGAAGAGCCCGATCGAAAGACGAAGGCTTCTGCTGCCCGGCGACCGGCGCGCAGCTCGCGGACTTCGATCTGCCGGGCCCGAGCGGCGGGACGGACAACGGCCTGGTACCTGCCCGAACCCGAGGGGGTTGAGGATCAGCAGGTAGGCCTGGAGACCATCGGCAAGGTCTACCGCACTGCCGACACGGTGCGCTTGCCGTTGCCGGTCTTCTTCACACCTGGAAGCGTTCGTTTGTGGCCAAATCGGAGCCTGCACGGCGGATCAGTGACCTGCTACGCCTGCCCGCCGGTTCGGTGGATCTCCAGGCGATAGACACTCTGGCGACACCTGGTTTCAGCGGCGCGGGCAAGGGCGACGCCACAACGGAGGTGTGCCACCTACGGCCTCGCTTGGCGGATATGCAAGAGCAGCTCTACGCGGAGGGGCGGACGGGTGGCCAGCGCAGCGTGTTGCTCGTGCTGCAAGGCATGGACACCGCCGGCAAGGGGGGCACAGTGAAGCATGTCCTCGGGCTCATGGACCCCATGGGGCTGCAATATCAGGCGTTCAAGCAGCCGACGATCGAAGAGCGTGAGCATCATTTCTTATGGCGGGTGAAGCGACGCTTGCCACCGCCTGGCATCATCGGTGTCTTCGACCGCTCGCACTATGAGGACGTGGTCGTGGTTCGAGTGCACGAGCTTGTGCCACCCGAGGTCTGTTCAAGCCGCTACGGGATTATCAACCGCTTCGAGGGGAAGCTGGTCGCGTCCGGAACCAGGGTGGTCAAATGCTTCCTTCATATCTCGAAGGAAGAACAAAGGAAACGCCTGATCGCCCGGCTCGACGATCCCACGAAACACTGGAAGTACAACCCGGGTGATGTCGATGAGCGCGCCTGCTGGGACGAATACCAGCAGGCGTACTCGGACGCGTTCACAAAGTGCAACACCGAAGCTGCGCCATGGTATGCGGTCCCCGCCGACCGCAAGTGGTACCGCAATTGGGCGGTCACGAAGATTCTCTCCGAACAACTTGAAGAGATGGCGCTGGCCTGGCCATGCTCCCAAGGTTGGGACCGGGGGAAGGAACACGCACGCTTGGCCGCCGGCCAGTGATCCCGCATCCCCGACAGGGAGACATACCGAGGGGCGGGCGGGCAGCAGCAGCAAGGCAGCGGTTCCGCTACCGCTGATCAAGCTCAAGCAAGCAGCCAGTGATCAGAATCCTCACGTTACCTGGACCCTGGTCCCGGTGACGGAACCGACGGGGACTAGGAGGCCAGGTCATGAGCAATCCGTGGCGGCATCAGGGCGTCAACCCGCCAGCCGCCGGGTCGGCTGCATCGCGCCACCGACCTATCACGGTATTCGGCGACAACGCACACGCCGAGCGCGCTGTGGACCGGCTATCTAATCTGGGGTTCCCGGCGGTGACCCATGACGGTGCGCAGCCCGCGACAACCACCGCGGCGTGACCGGCGATGGACACGACGGCTGGGACCCGGACGGTCGCATGCCCGCACTGCGGGCGGCTCAACCGCGTGCCCGCAGCCGCGCGAGGCAGGCCGCGCTGCGGTCACTGCAAGGCGTTCTTGCCGTGGATCGCCGACGCCAGCGACGGCGACTTCGCCGAGATCGCCGAGCAGGCCACCATCCCGGTTCTGGTGGACTTCTGGGCGGCTTGGTGTGGTCCGTGCCGGATGGTCAGCCCCGCGCTGGAGCAGCTGGCCAACGAGAAAGCCGGCCAGCTCAAGCTGGTGAAAGTCGACATCGAGCGTGCGCCGAAGCTGGCGCAACGATTCTCCGTGCAGGCGGTGCCGACCCTGATGGTGATGAACCGGGGCGAGGTGATCGCGCGTCAACCTGGCGCCGCGCCGATTGACGCACTCCGACGCTGGGTAGACGGTGCCATGGCCGGTATCCCTTCGGACTCCTGACCTGGAGGCAGCCGATGAACGTGCGCAAGAAAGTCCGCCAGTTGCCGCTGCGGCTGGCCGCCGGCAGCTACATGCTCAACTCGGGGCTGTCGAAGTGGAATGCCGATGAGGTGACCGCCAAGCAGTTGCAGGCGTTTGCCTCGGGCAGTTATCCCTTGCTGGCCAAGCTCGACCCGCAGTTGTTCGTCAAGGCCCTGTCCGTAACCGAGATGGCGGTCGGAGCTGCGGTCTTCTTGCCCTTCGTGCCGTCCCTGGTCGCTGGAACAGCGTTGGCCGGGTTCTCGGGGGGCCTTCTTGGGCTCTATCTCCGCACACCGGGAATGCGGGAGGAGGGAAGCCTGCGACCTACTCAACAAGGCATCCCGCTATCGAAAGATGTCTGGCTGGCCGGCATCGGCGTATCACTCATCCTTGATGGTCTATTGAGGTGACGCATCCGGTCCTGCCTGCCGTCGGGCCGGCGGCCGCGGCTGCGATGCCCGAGACGCCCGACCTGGACGGCGCTTACCCGCGGTTGAGCCAGAACCAGCTGGACACGCTGGAGCCGTACGGCGAACGGTGACCCGCGCTGCCCTACCCGTTGGCCGTCCGTCTAGTCCACGAACACCTCACCGCCTACCGCTGACCCCTCCCCACTCCCGCAGTCTGGATGCAGACTGCTGTTTTCGAGGCCTCCTAAACAGCAGTCTGGATCCAGACTGCGGGGTGCAGCTTGCCGCTCTGCGCAGCTGCGTACGGCTCCCCGGAAAATGACCTTGTGGCCGTGCATCTTGGCCCTGATCTGCTGTGCCTCGGTCTCCGCATTGTGCACCAAAGCCGCCTGAATTTGGCGGCCCGATCGGGCCCACACCTGAGTCTTCCCCACTACCGGGTCACAACATCGGTGTCTCGAGTCTCCCATCATCTGCTGCCCCATGGCCGCAGAAGAGAGTTGTCGCAAGTCACAATGGTGCCATGATGCCTTCGGATGTCTCCGGCACTTTATCCGTTTTTGACCGATTTGCCGCCAAGGCAAGCGATGCTGCTTCGCGGGCCTGGTTTTTCACCTTGTGTGTTCTGCTTGTAGTGCTCTGGGCGCCATCGGTGTTCGTGCTCCGCGACATCGACACCTGGCAGCTGATCATTAACACGATCACCACCATTATCACGTTTTTACTTGTGGCGCTGTTGCAGAATGCGCAGAAGCGGGCGGATCAAGCTACCCAGCACAAGCTTAACGCGATTGCTGATGGCCTATCCGACTTGATGAATCAATTAGCCAGAGAGCATCCCATGTTGCGCCGTGACTGCGACGAACTCCGCGCGGCAGTCGGGTTGGAGCAAAGGGAGAGCGCGGTGTCTCGAAAAGGAACTTAAGTCTAGTGAATGCGCAAATGGCCGGCGATGCATGCTGGAATCAAATGGCCCTGCCGCCCCCAGCTCCGGCCGGGGCGGCGTGGTGTGCTGCGCCAAGGACTGTTCGTATCAGATACCCACGTGATCTCCCGCTGGTTCGGGTATGTGAGGCGTCCTTCCAATCAATCTCAGAGGTTCCACATGCGATCATGTTTTGTGTGCCTTCGGCGACGAATTCTGTCGCCATCGGTAGACCAACGCGATCAACACGCATCGGGACGCTCGACGTCAAGCAACGAGCTCTGATTACGTTCGGACCTCGAGTTCGCCGAGAGTGCGACCCGCATCGTGCAACTCGGTGATGATCTTGCCCAGTGGTGCGCAGCGGGAAAGATCCTCCATGGGCCCGTGACCGCCGGAAATGTAGATGGCGTCGTACGCGGTGGCGTTGCCTGCGAGACGCTCCACCGCCATCGGCCGCCCCAGCACAGCGACGTTGGAGTCGAGGTAGCTGCGAAGATCGGTGGCCTTGCCGGTGTCGCCTAGCCTCTGCGGGTCCAGACTCACCTGGTCGACGGTGGGTCGCACCCCGTTCGGCGTGGCGATATCTACCTCGACACCCTGCCTGCAGAAGGTCCGGACCTATCGGGATCGTCGCGATGGCGTCGACGGTGGCGGTCAGCCGTCGATCCAGGTCTGGACGCTAATCCACGACCACAGCCCCGTGACTCGGCCGCGCGGTACGGATATCGACGCCACAAGTCAACCTGCCAGACCAGGGCGGTATGCCAGCAAATTCAGACGGCTGAATATTTCTTGACGGAGTTTCTTGGCGATTGCTGGGGGTACCCGCTGTGGACGACACATTCGGCGCGGTGGCTGGTGCGGCTGGCCGCATCGCGTGTTTGGGCCAGGAGTTGATATGCCGGATAGCGACTTCCGTCGGGAACTAGCGCAGCAGCTGCGGGTGGACTCGGTACGCGCCAGCGCTGCGGCGGGATCAGGTCACCCCACCTCCTCGATGTCCGCCGCCGACATCATCGCGGTGCTGCTCGACGGCTATCTCACCTTGGATTTCCAGCGGCTAGACGACCCGCGTAACGACCATCTGATCTTTTCCAAGGGGCATGCCTCACCGCTGTACTACGCGATGCTGAAAGCTGCCGGTGCGATCACCGATGACGAGCTGCTCACCTACCGCACCTTCGGTAGCCGGCTTGAGGGTCATCCCACCCCGCGGATCCCGCCGACCGACGTGGCCACCGGCTCGTTGGGGCAGGGATTGCCCATCGGAGTAGGTGTGGCACTGACCGGCAAGAAACTGGACCAGCTGCCCTACCGGGTCTGGGTGCTCTGCGGGGATTCCGAGATGGCCGAGGGCTCCATGTGGGAGGCCTTCCAATACGCGGCGTGGGCGCAGCTGGACAACCTCACCGCGATCGTCGATGTCAACCGGCTAGGCCAGACCCGGCAGACCATGCTCGGCTGGGATCTTGACGGTTACGCAATGCGAGCCCGCGCCTTTGGCTGGCATCCGATCATTGTCGACGGTCACGACGTGGAAGCCCTCGATGCCGCGTTCGGCGAAGCCACCTCGATCACTGGACGTCCCACTGCGATCCTTGCCCGTACCAAAAAGGGGCATGGCGTCAAGGCCGTCGAGGACCAGACGGGCAAGCACGGCAAACCGCTGCCGGATCCGGAGGAAGCGATCAGCGAGCTCGGTGGCGAGCGGCAGCTGAGCGTGCAGGTGGCCACGCCGAGCGGGCCTGCCGAGATGCATTGCTTCCCGACCGATGGTGCTGAACTGCCCACCTGGAATCTGGATGAGCAGGTCGCCACCCGCGAGGCTTACGGGAAGGCACTGACGGCGCTCGGCGGTCAGCGGGGGGATGTGGTGGCCCTCGACGGCGAGGTGTCCAACTCCACGATGTCGGAAATGTTCGCCCAGGCACATCCGGATCGGTATTTCGAGATGTTCATCGCCGAGCAGCAGATGGTGGCCGCGGCGGTGGGCATGCAGGCCCGCGGTTGGGTCGCCTTCGCTTCCACGTTCGGCGCCTTTCTCACCCGCGCGTACGACTTTATCCGGATGGCCGCGGTGTCCCGGGCCAACCTGTGCTTGTGCGGCTCGCACGCCGGGGTATCCATCGGCGAGGACGGTCCCTCGCAGATGGCGTTGGAGGACATGGCAGCGCTGCGGGCAGTGCATGCAAGCACGGTGTTGCACCCGTCCGACGCCAACCAGACGGCCCGGCTGGTTGCGGAGATGGCTGATCGTCGCGGCATTTCCTACCTGCGCACCCTGCGGGGCAAGACCGTGGTGCGCACCCCCGCTGACGAGGACGTGCGCATCGGCGGCAGCCGGGTGGTCCGGGCCACCGACCACGATCATCTGACTGTCGTGGCCTGCGGGATCACCGTCACCGAAGCCGACAAGGCCGCCGACGCCCTCGCCGCCGAGGGCATCCGGGCCCGGGTCATCGACTGCTACTCGATCAAACCCATCGACGACGCGACCCTGGCCAGCGCTGCAGATCAGACCAGCGGCATCATCACGGTCGAAGATCACTGGCCCGAAGGGGGCCTCGGTGAGGCGGTGCTGAGCGCGCTGGCCATGCACCCGCAACGTCCACCCATCCGCACGCTTGCTGTCAGTGACATGCCCATGTCCGGCAAGCCCGCCGAACTACTGCGCGCTGCCGGCATCGATGCCGAAGCCATCACCACTGCGGCGCGGGAACTACTCAGCCAGCAGTCCGTCACCTCCGCGTCGTGACGGGCCAACGAGGTGCGCACCGGCGCGTGTCGGCGGCCGTGAACTGGAGGTGTGCACCGGCGCGTGTCGGCGGCCGTGAACTGGAGGTGCGCACCGGCGCGTGTCGGCGGCCGTGAACTCGACGCTAGCTACGCCGCCACGCTATCCGCGGGTCGATCTCGTCGAGTTCACGGCACTTCCACCGAGTGCCGTTGCGGGGTCAGGCGACGTGGATGACGGGTCGCCGGTCCCGAACGGGTTCGGCTCGACGAAGGATTTCCCGGATAACCGGGGCGACTTCACCGACGCCGAAGAACAGGTACTGCGGCAAGTTGAGGGCGGGGTCACCCTCACTCCAGTCGAAATAGATGCGCGGCGGAATTCCGGTGCTATCCCGGACGCGCAGCAGAGCAGCAATCGCGTTGGCGACCGCAGGGCTGGCCGCGCGGAGAACGCGGTAGTCGCCACAATAGACACCCGAAACGTACAACTCAGTTCCGAACTCGGATGGATCGGTGACGGTGATCCGGCTTGATCGATTATGTCGATTCGCCGTCGAGCGCGGCGACGTTGCGTCGTCCCATTCCCTGGAGTGGAGTCATGCCGCCGCGCTCATAGAAATTTCGGAGCGCGGCATCACAAATCAGGTCCACCGAGTATAGGTGATCAAGTTCGTTGAGCATGCGAAGGAGCAATTGCGTACCTATCCCACGTCCCTGGTAGTCAGGCAGCACCTCCAGCCACGGTAGGAAAGCGGTGAGCACGCCGTCGCTGATGGCAGTAATGAATCCGACGGCATGCCCGGTCGAGGAATCAACGGCGACCACAGCGCGGTAACTGGCGTGCAGGGCAGCGGCGAACTGGTGGCGACTCGGTGGCGTGGGCCAGCCCGCGAAGAATCGGCCGAGCTGGTCTGGCGTCAGGTCGTCGACGGCGGTCGTGTAGCTGATCACACCGGGATTGTGGCCGGCCAACGGTGACCGGCGGCAACGACCGGTTGGGTGTTCGGTGGTGGGGGTGCGTGGAGTGAGAGGGCCAGCGGGTGTAGCGCCTCGCCTCACCCGTTACCAGCGGCTAGCCGGCTGCCCTGTCGGGACGAATCAATGCTCTCCCATGGTTGTCGCGGGTCGGCGCGGCTGTTGTTGTCTCGCCGCACCCTGGGACGGGCGACGATCGAAACCCCACAAGAGGGGAGCAACCGTGGTCAAAGCGACAGCACGCGTCAGCTGGTGGATGGGCTTGGCTTGTTCAGCTTGGGCCTGGGCGCCGCGCAACTGCTGGCGCCGGGGGCGATGAATCGGCTGGTCAGGGTGAATGATCACGCCACGAGCCGGGCGGTGATGCGCTGGCTCGGTGGGGCAGGGAATTCGCGGCGGGTGTTGGGATCGAGTCGAGGCGCCGGCCCCACCTGTGGCTGTGGGCTCGGGTGGTGGGGGACATGTTTGACCGCGGCATGCTCGGAGCCGTGCTGGCCAGCCCCGGGCGCGGCCCTATCCGGCGCAACCGGTTCATGGCGCATCTGCAGTCCGTTGAGCCGTTGGGCGGTGGCCGATCACGCTGGCGGGCAAGCGTACCGGCGGGTGCCTAGCTCCCCGATGGATACCCGGAACGACTACGTTGTCGCGCTGGCGCGTGCTGGAAACAACGCACAGGTAGTGGTCGCCATGAGGGAGACTGTGCCATCGCCGCCGCGCGGTGGTCGAGATGATCGATCAAGCCTCGGGAACATTCTGTGGCACATCTGACAAGCTGGTCACCGCGCACGAAGTTGGGTTCTTGTGATGGTGACGCGGATTTCCGTATCGGCGTACTTGGTTCGTACGGCGGTCTCAATATCGGAGATGAGGCAATCCTGCGCTGCGTGATCGGTTGCCTTGGCCACCTTCGCCCGGACGCGAAAATCATCGTGTTCAGCAGGAATGAAGAGCACACCCGGCAGCATCATCAGGAGGCGGCCGAGGTCGTGGGCTGGGAAGGTGCCAGCCGATGCGAGCTGCTGGCCACGGTGTCCCGGTTGAACCTGCTCATCTTGGGCGGCGGAGGCGTGCTGTACGACGGTGAGGGGCACCGCTACCTCGCACTGGTTCAGGCGGCGCACAACGCCGGTGTCCCGGTGTTCGCCTATGCCGTCGGGGCAGGACCCCTCAACGATCCAGAAGAGCGGGCCGTCGTCCGAAAGGTCCTGGCCGGGGTGCGGGATCTGACGGTCCAAGACCACGAGTCCAGGCTGGTGGTCGAAAAGGCAGGCCTGGACCGAGAGGTCACGGTCACGGCAGACCCGGCGCTGCTGCTGACGCCGAGTGACTTCACCACGGACATGCGGCCTGTACCAGCTCACCGGCCACGACATTCTTGCCGCACGTTCCTTCCCTGACGCCATTGCCCGCGGCGCGTACCCGGTTGACATCCACGACCCGGCGGGCAGCGGCACGATCCTCAAGAGAGTGCCGCTGGGCAAGGCTTACGAAATCCCTTTGCGGTGCCTGATCCCCCGCGATACCGACCGCCTCCTGGTTGCCGGCCGGTGTATCTCCGGGACCCACGTGGCCCATTCCTCCTACCGGGTCATGCCCATTGCGACGGCAACCGGGCAGGCCGCCGGCGTCTGCGCTGCCCTGGCCAGCGCCAGCGGTCGTTCACCCGCGGCCGTACCGGCACAGCAGGTCCAGCGCGAACTGCGCCGCCAGGGCGCGAGCCTCACCGCGGGCGCCGCCTGAGTCCGAACGCCTGAGTCCGAACGCCTGAGTCCGAACGCATGAGTCCGGACTCCCGCAGTCTGGATGCAGACTGCTGTTTTCAGGCGTCCAATTCCCGCAGTCTGCATCCAGACTGCGGGAGAAGGGTGCGGGAGAAGGGTGCGGGAGAAGGGTGCGGGAGAAGGGATGGCGCGTCAGGGTCGGCGCCAGTCGTCTGATCGAAGGTGGGAGCCGGCCATCGGGCCCATCTGCAACATGCCGCCGTCCACCGGCCAGGACGCTCCGGTGACGTACGACGCGGCAGGGGAGCACAGGAACGCGACCACCGCCGCGATCTCCCGGGCGTCCCCGGGCCGGCCCAGCGGCACGCCGGGGCGGTGCTGCTGGTGGACATCAACGTCCTCCTGCCCGGTCATCGGGGTGGCCACCTCGCCTGGCGCGACGGAGTTGACCGTGATCTGGTGTTCGGACAGTTCCAGCGCGGCGGTCTTGGTCAGCAAACCCAATCCGCCTTTGGCCGCGCAGTAGGCTGCCAGCCCGACGCGGGGTTGGTGTTCGTGGACGCTGGTGACGTTCACGATCCGCCCGCCACGCCCACCAGCGATCATCCGCCGGGCTGCCCGCTGCAGGCACAAAAAGGCGCCGTCGAGATCCGTGGCGATCACGTCACGCCAGGTGTCGTAGTCCAGGTCCACCAGCGGCGCCGACGAACCGGTTCCCGCGTTGTTGACCAGGATGTCGACGCCGCCCAGGGCGTCGGCAAGGTCGTCGATGACGTTCGCGGCGCCGGGCAGCGCACTGAGATCGAGCTGCCGGACCTCGGCGCGCCGGCCGGCGGCACGAACCTCATCGGCAGTTGATTTCGCTCCTTGCTCGTCGCTGTGCCAGGTGATTCCGACGTCGCACCCCAGCTTGGCCAAGGCCACCGCGGTTGCCCTTCCGATGCCGGAGTCAGATCCGGTCACGATCGCGGTGCGAGGAAAGTCGCCGGGTGTGTTACTCACATTCTCCATGCGAAGGACTTCCCGATATCGGGAGTCGGCGAACGCACTCTGGTGCAGGAGACGACCTGGTCAGTCTGGGACCGATGGCTGGTGGGCGACGCCGAGCGCGATCCGCTGCCCCCGCGCGATCGGCTGATAAGAAAGAGGAGAAAACTGCCGTCACCACAGAAGATCGCGGTTCACCGGAGTGGTCTGGCCCCTCAACCCGACCAGGTGATAGTGAGCCCCTGGGCCTTTTGCGGGTCCTCGAGGCGGACCACACCCTCGGCGTCACTGCCGATCGGTTTGGCCGCACCTTCCAGCATTTCTCCGACGGCGCGCACCACCACCGGCAGCGCTGAGTTGGTCAACACCTTGATCAGCGGGACCGCCGCGATGAAAACCCCGAGCGGGGGATCGATCAAGCCAGCACTTACCGCAATTGCGGCGCCCCCGAAGTATCCCAGGGACCGCAGCACTTCCCACCGCACCGGGCCGATCCGGATCTCCAGCAGGCTGTCCGCGGACCCGGATTCTTGCTCTGCGGGGGCTTGCTGGGATTCCTCTGCACATGCTTCCTGCGACGGCATCTCAGCCTCCTGTTGATCGGTCCTGCTGTCGGAGATCGAGCGGTCCGGTACTCGTCGACCACAGTCCCCACCGGGTCGATGATCGCCTTGGTGCTGCGGGCGCGAGCCTCCTACTCGGAAAGCCGGGTACCCCGTCGGCGCGAGAACAGGCGCCCGGCATCGCGGCCGTCACCGCCGCAACCGCGCAGTCTGGATGCAGAACGCGGTAATCAGACCCCTGGAAACAGCAGTCTGCATCCAGACTGCGGCTTCGGGCGGCGGCGGGTTACGGCAGCCTGCGCAGGGCGCGCATGGTAGTCCAGGCCCGCGTGGCGAGCTGGAGATTGAACCGGGTGTCCGGGTCGTTGAGCTCATGACCGGACATTCCGCGGATCCGTTGCAGTCGATAACGCAACGTACTGCGATGCAGCGACAATGCTTTTGCTGTGAGGTCGTAGTTGCCGCCGCACTCGAGGTAAGTGGCTAACGTGTCGACCAGTTGAGCGTCTTTGGCGGCATCGTAGTTGATCAGTTCGCCAAGCCAACGGTGGATAAAGTCGTCGACACTGCTGATGTCGGTAATTTGGGAAAGGAGTTGGTAGATGCCAAGGTCGTCAAAGACGGTGACCTGCTCGGGGCAACCGGTAGCGACTTGCATCCGTAGGGCGAATTGGGCTTGCCGGTAGGAACGCGGGAACTCCGGTGGCTCAAGGCACGGCGTACCGACGGCAACCCGGCAACTCCCAGGTGGCCCGATCCGATCCACGATCGTCGCTCGGAACCGCTTCCAATCCTGGTCGGCGTGACACAGCACGATGACTCCGTCCGGCCGGCCCGTGAGCAGCGATCCCACCTCGGTGTCGCGCATCGCACGGCGCACCGCAGAAAAGAACGCCTCATGATTGGTGCCTTGCCTCCCGTGGGAAACGATCACCACTCGATGCGGGCGGACCAGGTCGTAGCCAAGTGCCCGGGCCCGCTCGCGGGCGCTATCCGGATCGGTTCCGGCCAGCAACTCCTCGACGAGGTCACGACGCAGCCGCAGCTCTATCTCGCCGGAAGCTTGCAAATGCGCAAGCTCCAGACTGAGTATGGTGTTCGCGTGCTCGAGAGCGATTCTTTCACTGTCGCCGGCAGCTCGATCCGGATCTATCAAGGCGATCACGCCGAGTATTTCGCGGCCCGGTTGCGATACTGCGATCAGGCGGCCCTTGTCCCGCACCGGAGAGCGGGCATCGACAGCCCGCCGTAGGGTCTGCTCGCGGCGCGCCGGCCGCGGCTTGGGGTAGGGCTCAGGCGGGTCAGGACCAGCCCAGGCGGTGAGGTTGCCGTGGCGATCTTCGATGGCCACCGCCAGCCCGGTCAGCTCGTGCAAGCACCGGGCGATGCCGCCTTGGCCCTGCCCGGCGGAGGCTACCGCGGTGAGCCGGTTGTGGATGTCCAAGCTGCGTTGCACCGACGCCGACGAGCGCGCCAGCTCCGCCATGGCTTGCTCCAGAGCAAGGTTCGCTGCGCGCAACTGCTCTGCGACCTTGCGTTCCCGGGTGATGCTGGCGCGCTCACGCGCGTGCAGCCGGGCATTGGCCAGGGCCACTCCTGCTTGCTGCGCCAGGATGCCGAGCAGGAATTGGCGGTGTGGCTCGGGCTCACGATCGCAGCTGACCAGGAGATATCCTGCCACCTCCGCTACGCCGGTCAGGGGATGTGCCCACGCCCAACCGGCATGCCCCACGGTGAGCGCGCCGCCTAAATGATCGAGAGAGGCGAGCTGGACCTCTAGGCACTCGGCGTCGGCCGGGCAACCTACCGATCCGACCGAACGCCAGCGTTCGTTGACGTAGATACCTTCAAGCTGGCAACCGCCCACCGACGGGACAGCTGTTGCGGCCATGCTGAGGATTTCCGCTTCGTCACAGGCCCCGGTCATCACCATGGACAGGGTGAGCAGCGGGCGAAGCGCAGCCAGCTGCTCCCGGAGCGACGCGGCTTCTTGCTCGGCCGCACCCACGGTGATGTCCGTCATGCGCACGTCAGCAATCGAGTCGTCCGGCACAAGGCAGCGTCTGCCACCTGCTTCGTCGTCGTGCCTTCCTGAAGCCCCCCGCTGCCGTCATGCTGCCACGATGCGCATGCCGCCGCTCGCCGAATTGCTGCACCAAAGACGCCGGGAGCCCGCAAACGCCGTTCGGTCGCCCGCCGCTCCTATGTGATGAGCTCAGCCTCGACGTTCGGGTCGGGTGCTCAGGGCTTTGTCGAGGTGCCTCTGCAGTGAAGGTCCGGTCAGCATATCCACCTCGCCGGGCACGTGAGCGACCGCGACCGCGTGGTCGTGCTGGAGTACCGTCACCGAAAGCAGCTCAGGGCCAGCGAGGTAATTGGTCGCTTGATTATTGACTGAGGCCGCTGACCCGGGAACTCTTCGCATGGTCCTCGCCTCCGGTGGGGGCACCGCACGGACTGACTTGAAAGGTCACACTGCTGCGGTGTTATTGCACTACCGGGCCGAGGTGCTGGCACCTCATTCCTCGGCAGGATGGTCACTGGTCGATCTTCGGCGCCAGCCGCCTGGCTCAATTGACTGCCATCGCGGGCCTGGATGTGCGGTTTCTGCGCCACCGTGCCGCCGGAACGGCCCCGTACACGTTGCGCTCGAACCGAGAGGACAGGTGCCATGACATTGTCGATGCGCGGGGGTCGCTACCCCGCCCGCCGCTGGGATCCCTTTGGCGTGCTTCCCGGCTTTGATGATCTGTTCGACCAGATGAGCCGGATGTTGACCAACTCATTCCCTGATGTAGCCCGAGTCAGTGTCCAGTCGTGGTCACCACCGGTCGACATCCAGGAGACCGATGACGCCTACGCTGTAGAAGCCGATGTACCCGGGGTACGCCCCGAGGACGTCGCCATCGAATTGGACGGCAGAGAGCTTCGCATCACCGGTGAGTACGGCACGGCCGAGGACGGCGACGGTGACGCCCAGCAGACCCGGCGAAGTGGCCGCTTCGACTACCGGATCACGCTGCCCAGCGAGGTGAACACCGAGTCGACCACCGCCAACCTGGACAACGGTGTTCTGCGGTTGCAGTTGCCCAAGGCGTCCTCAAGCCGCCGACAGCGGATCACGGTGCAGTCCCGCGCTGGTGATTCCGGGCAAGCCCCCTAGGCAAGCGCCGAGAGGGCAAAAGAAGGCCGGCAGCAGCACCAGTTGAACGCTTGCGGGTCCGGCCTGCATCGTTGCGGCTTGGCGGGACCCGCAGCGCGGCCGGCCAGATACCAGGACTGGTTACGGTTGTTGCTCAGGCGGAACAACGGGCAGGGACGTCATGTCAGCCAAGGGGTAGACGTCGAAATGGGAGAAGTTGTAGACCGGCGCCTGCGCCAGCAGCATTTCCAGCTCATCGTTTGATTCCACGTTGAAGATCCACGCGCCACCGTGATAGCCCACGATGTGGTAGCGACCGATCACCTTGCCGCTATCCTCCAGAGGCTTGGCGTAATCGGGCATGCGGAGCACGGTCTTCATCATTTCCGCAGAGATCCTGGAGATTTCCATCTTCCAGACGACGAGGAACTTCATGGGGACCTCCCACACCTGGCGAATTGCGACATGAGCTTGCGTATCGGGTGCGTCAGGGCTGGATCATCAGCAGGTCGTCCAGTGCCTGATCACGATGCAGCCGTCCCACGGCGTCGGCCAGTAGCGGCGCAATGGAATGCACCTGAACCGGCAGCGCCGGAGTTGTTTCCTGCTGCGCCACGCTGTCGGTGACGAACACAGCGCTCAGCGGCAGAGCGGCGAGGCGTTCCGCCGCGGGATCGATCAAGAGACTATGGGTAGCGGCAACGATCATCTCGGGCCTGGCGCCGTGGTCGAGTAGCGCACGAGCCGCAGCCTCAATCGTTGCACCTGTGGTGATCATGTCGTCCACAATGATGACGGCTCGGCCACCTACGTCACCTGTCAATTCCTCAGCGCGGACCTGCGTCGGACTTTTCCGAGTTTTGCGTACCACGGCCACCGAGGTGTCCAGCAGTGTGGCGTAATGCTCGGCAAGTCTGATTGCGCCGCGGTCAGGTGCTACCACGACCGCTCCGGGAGAAACTGACGATGCCAGGGCCGTGACCAACGTCGGCACCGCGGTCAGCATTTCCACTGGCACGGTGCACATCGCTTCCAGTGCCAGGGTGTGAGGGTCCACGACGACCAGCCGCTGCGCCCCCGCAGTCACCAGCGCATCGCTGACAACCCGGGCCCCCACCGGCTCCCCGGTGCGGCTGCGGCGGTCTTGACGGGCGTATCCGAAGTACGGCATGACTGCGGTTATCCGCGCCGCGTCACACCGCCGGCACGCGTCGAGCAGCAGAAGCAACTCGACGACGTGCTCGTTGACCGCAGGCGCCGTCGGCGCGATCACGTAGACGTCAGCACCCCGCAGGCATGCCAGCTGGGGCCGCAGCTCACCGTCGGGAAAGCGGTCAATCAGGCAGGGCGACAGCTGCAAGCCCAGCAGTCCGGCAGCGGCCTCTGCAAGCGCACGGTGGGCCGTTCCCGACACGATCTGCAAGGTCATAGTCGCGTGAGATTACTCCCGGGACAGAGTGAGGCAGGCGATCCGCGCACCTGCCTGGCCTGCTTGACCCCGGGCGGTTGCGGTGCTCATCGCTTCATGGATCACGATTGATCCCGGCGTCCGGTCGGTGAAGGCGAACGGCACGGTGGTGCGGGAGGTGCCTTGGCCGGCTGCATCAGTCCGCACGTCCAGCCAGATCTCGTTACGCGGGTTGGCGTAGAACGGATCGGTCGACGGTTTCTGGGGAGTCGCGGCAGGATCAACGTGATTCTGGTAATGCGGTCCCGCATCTTCGCCGGTAATTCCGCAAGGCTTGGTGTGCGCGTGAACTGCATAGCCACGGTTAGGTAGTAGCCCGGCGACTGTCAGCGTCGCCACTGTTCGGGAGTAATCCGCGCCGGACGGACCCATGCTGGCCAAGATCGCCGCGTCGACCGGCACCAGGCCGGTGTTGTAGGTGATGGCCTTGGAGGTGGGGTCAGGCAGGCTGAAGGTGCCGCTGCCGATCAGCGACGCCGGAACCGCGCGCTCGTAGCTGGCGGGCGTGATCGTGGCTGCCGTGGACCCCTGCGCAGGGGTTGCCATCGGCATGACGGCCAGGACCGTTCCCGCGACAGCGATCGTGACGCTCCGGCGGTGACCTCTATGACGCTGAGCCACCGAGTGCTTACTCACTGCGACATCAGAATGTGATTGGTAATGCGTTGCATTGAAAGAGAGGCGCCCCATCCTCGTATAATGCCCGGTCGATCATGGATTGCCCAGGCGATCTGCTCGCTTTCACTTTTCTTGGCCCTGTGCAACTAAGTTCTGCATGAATTAGTCCTCAGCGGCTTCATATAGATGACCGGATGGCGTCAACCGTCGCCCGCGTAGCTGATCATCACTCCTGGACTTCGGTGCCTCAAGCGATCGGGCGCGTGAAGTCACTGCAGCGCGGACATCGCGGTCCAGGAGTCCCAGGGCACGGTCCAGTCGTAGATGTCGCCGTCTGCGGCCGACATTGCCACGCGGCTGCCGCTGACCTCGACCGGGTCCCCGAACAGCGCGCTGTCGAAGTACTCCTTCGCGTTGGTCATGGACAGGTTGACACAGCCGTGGGTGACGTTCGCCGAGCCCTGCACTCCCGTGGTCTCCGGGTTGGCGTGAATGAACTCACCATTGTTGGAAATCCGCACTGACCAGTGCGAGGGAAAGTTGACGTATCCGTAGGCAGGGTTCGACATGAGATACAGCGGGCTTTTGCTCATCACTACGTGGGTGCCGCTGCGGGTGACCCGATTCGGGTCGGTGCCCAACCCGTAGCTGGCCGGGAAATCCATGACCACGTTGCCGTCGCGGATCACCACCAACCGATGGCTGTTGACATCGGCATTGACGATTTGTGCCCGCCCGACGGTGAAATGCAGGCTCAGGTCTTCCTGCCCCCACCTGCCCCCGCCGTAGTTGACCCCGTACAGCTTCGCGGCGACGCTGACCTGGGTGCCGGGCTGCAGGTAATTCCTGGATCGCCAGTGCACCCGCGAGCGGCCGTTGTCGTCGGGCAGCCAAGCCCACGAGCCCTCGGCCGGCACCGAGGTGTGTACCTGCAGCGCCCGCTGGGCCGCTGCCTGGTCGGTGACATGATCGTCGAACTGCAGGATGATCGGTGCCGCGATGCCCACGGTCTCGCCGTCGTGGATGTTGAACGTCCCACTGACCAGCTGTTGCGGTTTCACTGTGGTGAACGAGCCGGCCACGGGCACCGGCTTGCCGTCGGCGCCGGTGGCGGTGCCCGAATAGGTGTAGCGCTTGCCGTAACCCAATGGCTCCGTGGCTCTCCAACTGTGGCCATCTTCGGACAGCGTCCCGGCCACCGGTTTGCCCTCGGCATTGGTGAGCCCGACCTGGGTGAGCTTGCCGTGATCCACCGTGACCGTTACCGGATTGGTGGGGTTGACGTCTGTCGCGCCGTTTGCCGGCGACGTCGCGACCGACTGCGGCCCCGTGGCGACCTGGCAACCATTCAGAAGTACCGCGCACACCAGCAGCAGTACTACGCCCAACATCCTGCACATCGGTTTCACCTGACCAACCACGCTGACGTTTCAGCGACGTCACCGATACCGGAGTACCCGGTCACCCCAGGCATCACTCAGCGCCTGCCACCGTCGCACCGCCGACGGCAGATCAAGCTCGCTTGCGGTTCTGTTTGACCGAGATCCGGCACGGGCATCATGAGTGGGTGTCGCGCCGGTTTCCGTACCAGCTGCCGCTCGCCATCGCAGCCTGCTTGCCAGGGGTTTACCTCGGGACTGCGGACTACCTGAGCCTGCCGCATCCCGGCTTACCTCCAGCATTCGCCGCGCTGGTGTTCGGTGCCGCGATCATCGGTGCCGCGTTCGTCCTGTCGTGGGCAGCGGAAGCTGCCCAGGTCGACGTGAGTGCCGGGCTGGCGCTGGCGGTGCTGGCGTTGCTTGCGGTGTTGCCGGAGTACGCCGTGGACTTCGTGTTCACCTTCCAAGCCGGTGGGATTTACCAGCAGCACGGCGCCTGCGTTCCGCAACCGGATGGGAGCAATCCGTGCGCGCTGGCGCTGGCCAACATGACCGGCGCGAACCGGGTGTTGGTCGGCGTCGGCTGGCCACTGGTGGTTCTCGTGGCCAGCGTGGCCGCGCTGCGCGCACGCAGACGGGGTGGTCACGACAGCCCGTCGACCCATCCGGGACGGGTTGCACTGGCGCCGACGATGTCGGCCGAGGTGGTTTTCCTTGGCCTCGCCACGCTGTACTCCCTGACCCTTCCGCTACGGCACACCCTCACGCTGATCGATGCCGCGGTCCTCGTGTCGATTTTCGTGGTCTATGCATGGCGCCTGTCGCAGGCGCCGGCCAAGGAGCCGGACCTGGAGGGGGTCGCGCGCTGGGTTGGCGACAAGCCGCGCGGTCCGCGCCGAGGTTGGGTGGGCGGGATGTTCGCGCTGGCCGCGCTGTTCATTCTGGCCACCGCGGAGCACTTCGCCGGGAGCCTCGTGGCCACCGGCACCCAGCTCGGTGTGGACCAGTTCGTGCTGGTCCAGTGGGTGGCACCGTTGGCCAGCGAGTCTCCCGAGCTCATCGTGGCCTGCCTGTACGCCTGGCGGCTCAAGGCATCCGACTCCCTCGGCGCCCTGCTGTCCAGCAAGGTCAACCAGTGGACGCTGCTGGTCGGGACGATCCCGCTGGTCTTCGCGCTGTCGGCCACCACCACTGACGGCTTGCCGCTGGACACCCAGCAACGCTTCGAACTGCTGCTGACAGCCGCCCAGTCGCTGTTCGCGGTCAGCGTCCTGATCGATCTAGGCCTGACCATGCTGGGCGCGGCGACGTTGCTGGTGCTGTTCACCGTGCAGTTCATCAGCAGCCTCACGATGTCCCCCGAGGCCAACCACGTTGTCATCGTCGTGCTGTCCGGGGCGTACCTCGTGCTGGCCGTCGGCCAGTTACTGCGCAGGCGGCACGACACCGTGCGGATCGTGCGGGAAGGCTTGGTGACGCCATTTCCCGAATTGGCAGACGCACCACGCTGAACCTGCGGTAGGGCGCACGCACGTATCGTCGCCACTGTGATGGTGTGGATGCGCCGCCAGCTGGACAAGATCTGCGATGCCGACCGCGATATCTCCCGATGGATCGGGCGGCAGCCGCCCCGCGTGCTCGACGGTGCCATGAAAGTTTTGAGCACGGCGGCCAATCACGGCATGCTGTGGTTCGCCATAGCAGCGGCACTGGGCATCAGAAAGGGTGCCACCCGGCGCGCCGCACTGCGCGGTGTCTTCTCCATCGCCGCCACCAGCTTCACCGCCAACACCGTGCTCAAACCGATGTTGCCCCGGCGCCGCCCGGCCGCGCGTGAGCTACCTGCCTACCAGCTGCTCGATGATCCACCGACGTCGTCGTCGTTTCCGTCCGGGCATGCTGCCTCCGCAGCGGCATTTGCCACAGCTGTTGGCTTGGAATGCCCCAAGGCGGGCTTAGCCCTTGCGCCGTTGGCGGCCGCCGTGGCGTACTCCCGGATCCACGTCGGTGTGCACTGGACATCCGATGTGGTGGTGGGGGCGGCGGTCGGTTCCGGCATCGCGCTGAGCACCCAGCGCTGGTGGCCGGTGCGGACGACTGACGAAGCGCTGGCACGACCGCACAACCACGCGCCGGCGCTGCCCGGCGGTGCCGGCCTGGTCTTGGTGACGAATCCACGCTCTGGCGAACCCGACTACGACCCCACCGACGACATAGCAGAAGCGTTACCAGCCGCGACCGTGCTGCGGGCCTCGGAAGAGGTAGATCTCCAGGATCAGCTCGAGACCGAATTGGCGGCCGGCCATGCGCGCAGCAACGGTGCGGTGCGCGCCGTGGGTGTCGCGGGAGGCGACGGAACGGTAGCCGCCGCCGCAGCCGTGGCGGGCCGGCGAGGTCTGCCGCTGGTCATGGTGCCGACCGGCACTCTCAACCACTTCGCCCGCGACGTCGGCGTGTACGACCTGCAGGAGGTTGTCGACGCTACCCAAGCCGGTGAAGCGGTCGCGGTGGACCTGGGTCTGGTGGAGATACACGATGGCGGGCGGGCGCCCCACACCCGCTACTTCCTCAACACGGCAAGCCTTGGCTGCTACTCCGACCTGGTCCGGCTCAGGGAGAAATGGGAGATCAGGTGGGGGAAATGGCCGGCATTCGCCGCTGCGCTCGTTCGCACATTGCGCCACGCCCAACCATTGCGGGTAGAGCTTGATGGGAAGGAGCAGACGCTGTGGATTCTTTTCGTCGGCAACGGACCGTATCACCCGCGTGGCATGGTGCCGGCCTGGCGGCCGCAGCTGGACTCCGGACTGCTCGACATCCGGTACCTGCGTGCCGACCGGCGGTTCTCCCGGACTCGAGCGGTTATCGCGCTCGCGTTGGGCGCGCTGCAACACACCCGGACCTACGTGCAGCGCGAGGCACCGTCACTTGATGTCGAGCTGCTGGGCGGCCACGCCATGCTGTCCACCGACGGTGAAGTCTGGGACGAGGCCGGTCGCTTCACCTTCCGGATCGCCGAGCGTCCCATCGCGGTATATCGGCGCCACGAGGAGAATTGGCCCGATCGCCCGCGGCCGCATCTTCGCTGGTAGCGAACTCAGCTCTGGTCAAGCTGGGCTGTGAGTTGGGCCATGAGTCGGCCAGCGTAGAGGGGTGGGAGCGGATCTTGCCACCAGTCCGAGTGGTAATGGATAGGGGATAGGTCACCGCCAGGACCCGGATAAAGTGATGGTGGATCTAAGCAGGCCACGTCTATGGCTGCCGAACACGGCTGTTGATGAGGTGCCTGGGGCGGGGAGAAAACCCAGGATCCGATGTAATCGGTGCGGCGAACGACGTTTCGCCACCTCCCAAGCCGGGTGGCCTGTTCGCTGCCAGGTTCGCCAGCATCCCGGCCTGTCAGCAGCTCGTTGAGTTCGGCTGCGTAGTCCTGACTGAAGTAGGCGGGGAAGGCGCGCCCGTAGAGCCGCCGGAAGGGGCACGCCAGGGTCAGCAGCGCAACCTTGTCGATCGTTCGGCGCGGCAGCTGCGCGACCACCGCCGGCGCGATCAGCGAACCCTGGCTGTAGCCAGTGATCAGTACCGGGCTCGGATGCACGATGGGTTGGGGCTGCACCTCGCCAGATGGCTCGGCGAGCTGGTCCGATCGCTCGCCGGTCAGCAGCATGACTCGATCGACAATCTCGGGGACGGCCTGTTCGGCGTAGCAGGGTGGTGCTAGCGGATGGGTGGCTCGCGGCCAGAAGGTCGCCACATCCCACAGGGCACCGATACCACGCCTGCGGCCGGGATTGGCATAGGTCGACCGCAGCACGCCCACCAGGACAGTTGCCGTCACGATGCTCACACCAACGCCGAAAGTGACCAGGACGTCAAGCACCCCGCTCAGAGCCGCTACCTGGGGGAGGGCCAGCAGCGCCAGCACCTCCACCACGGTGACCCCGAGGGTCCAAGCCACTCCCACGACGGCGACCAGCACGTCTACCCGGTCGGTCAGCGAGGCGAGCGCCCACGCTTGAGAGACCCGGTACACGGCGTCGCCCGGTGCCTGTTCGGCGTCGGGGTACCATGCCCGAACTTGATCATTTTCTTGGAGGTGGTGGAGCGCGCGTCGGTAGGTGCGCCACAGCATCGACGTCACCAGCAGCAAGGCGGGAAGGGTGGCCACCGTGCCGATCGCAAAGGCGAAGGCCTCATCCGGCACGTACAACGTTGCCGGTGTTGGCCTCTCGGCCGGGAGGTGCACTCCGCTGGGATAACCGAACAATCGTGCCACCGCCAGATTGGTCGCTGCCAGGAGCAGGCCGCCCAGCAGCACCGCGAGCAGCGACACCAGCACGGTCAACCACCCACCAAGGAAGGGTTGCCACCCGCTGGTGCGTTGCGCTTCCCCGGATCTGCGTAGCGCCCACACGGTGATCGCCAGACCGATCAGCAGGACGACCTGAACGGCCAGGATTGCCCTCGTGGTGCTCGCCATGGCCGGCGCCACCCCCGGGTCGGCAGCCTGATCCACCGCCCACCAACTGCTCAGGGCGGCGGTGACCAGCACCAGCGCACCGGCAATCGCGACAGCGCGGAAGCGCGAGCGCGAAGAGTTGCCCGGATGGTCAAGATGGTGTTCCCGATCGACCGCCCTGGTGGCCGTCGCTGTCACGGCGACGCTGAGCACGATTGCCGCGGCCGAAACCAGCACGGCTCGCCACACCGGATACTGGGTGGGCAGCAACCCGACGCTGAGCGCCGCAAGCGCGCATGCCGCACCGACGTGGAGGTTGCGTTGCCTGGCCACGATGGCGGCACCATGCCAGAAGCCGGGCCTTCTCAACTTCCAATGATGGTCGCCTTCGGTGGTGGCGCTCGTTTCACGTTTTTCGTACCGGCGCGCTGTCCACAGGCTGGCCAGCCACAGGGCGCCGACGATGGTCCCAACCACAGCCAGCGCCACACCGACGCGTGGCCCGGCAGCCAGCCGGGTGTACCACCCAATCCACCAACCCGGATTGCCGCTTCGTAGCGCGGCGTTCTGCCACCCGATCGTGCTGATCAAGACAATGACTGCGGCATTGACGAACTGAGCGGTTGCGGCGAGCGCAAGTAGCCGCATTATCCGCCGAGCCCACCGATGATGACCCGCCTTTGCCTCGCCGGCGGGCAGCATGAAAAAGGCGACGTTGTAGAGCATGAACGGGGTCAAGATAATCCAGGATGCCGCTGCCAACGGCCGTTCCGTCAGCCCTCCCCACGAATAGGCCTCGACCGGCCACGGCACCGAGAGCCGACCGCGACCGCCCGGACCCCATCGCCGGTAAATCGCCGTGGGAGACTTGCCGGCTACCTGCACCACATGAGGGTGTTGCAGCATCGTGGGTCCGTCGGAACCAGATACCCCATGAATACGGAATTCCGTGGGCTGGTCGGTCTTGAATTGTGCATCCACCAGCGCGCCGGCTGCGGCTGCTTGTGCCGGACTCACCAGATCCGCACCGGAAAATCCCGCTGGCGATTCAAAACCTAGCGAGATCACCTTGCCGGCTGAAACGTCAAATTCGGTGTTATCGGCACCCACCATGTCAATCCTGCCGCGTCGAGTACACGCCGGCGATCTCGTTGTTGCGGAAGGCGTCGACGAACAAGTGGTGGTCATCCCGGGCCACGGTCGCGTAGTCCCGGGCGAACTCGATGAGCCAGCTGGTGAACTCGGCCTCCCGGTCGGCGATCGCCGTGACGATCGCGTCCTCGGTCTGGAACGGCACCAGGGTGTGATCGGAGTCCGCGTCAGACACGCAGTGCACCTTGGCAGTGGCCCGGCCGAGGTAGTCCAGCACCGGTGCGATCTCCGCCGGCTCGGTGAGCTCGGTCCAATCCAGATCGGCTTCATACGGTGAGCGCTCGGAAACCACGTATCCCACCCCATCGAGCTCGGTGTAGCCGAGCAGCGGGTCGGCATGCGCCTGCAGGGCACGCTGGGACACGGCGGTGCGGTGGCCGTGGTGCTGGAAATAGGATCTGATCCGCTTGTCGGTGATCACCCGCGACGGCGCTGCCACGTTGCCCTGTTTCATCGACAGCACCACGTCGTTGTCCAGCGCCTGGTTGTACCCCTCGATCAGCACGTTGTAGGCGGGCAGGCCAGCGCTGCCGACGCCGAAGCCGCTGCGCCCGACCACATCCTTGATCGCATAGGTGATGCCGCGGAATTTCTTGCTCTCCGGGATGGTGCCCAGGTAGCGCTCGAACGCCGCGCACACGGCGTCGCGCTCGGCGGAGTCCAGTCGCCGCACGCCAGCCCCATCCCGGAACCGGCGGTTGTACCCGTCGATTTCTGTGGTCGAGTCCAACAGGCCGACGCGAGTGCGCAGCCGGGCCAGCTGCAATGCCTGATGGATCGGCCCATCGGTGGTGTCCAGGCGCAACGAATACGCCTGGTCGTTCGACTCGCGGACGAAGGTACGCACCTGGTCCAGGTAGGCCCGTACGTAGGTCGAAACCAGGCCGTCAATATCCGGGTCGGACAGAGCCTTGGCCCACCCCAGCAACGCCACACTCGCCGCCATCCGCTGCAAGTCCCAGGTGAAGTGTCCGAGGTAAGCCTCGTCAAAGTCGTTCACATCGAAGATCAGCACTCCATCGCCGTCCAGGTAGGTGCCGAAGTTCTCCGCGTGCAAGTCACCCTGGATCCACACCCTGCTGGTGCGTTCGTCAGCCCACGGGTCGTCCACCGCAGCCACGTCGGCGTAGAACAGGCAGGCGCTGCCGCGGTAAAAGGCGAATGGATCGGCAGCCATCTTGCGGAACTTGGTGCGGAAGGCTGCCGGATCAGCCGCCATGAGCGGGGCGAACGCGTCGGTCAGGGTGTCGACGATCCGCTGCCGCCGCGCCTCGGCGTCATCGGCGAGCAGGGTCTGTGTCAGCGACGTCATATGCCGAGCCTGTCCGATCAGCGCAGCTTCCACACCCTGGGGGCAGGTTCTCACGCTGAGCGGGCCTGCGACGAGCGAACGGGGATGGTACCTCAGCAGCCTGCTTGAAGCCTGCTTGCTGGCGGTTGGGCTGCCGGAAGTGGCCGCGGTGGATCGGCATGGCGGCACTTCCAGAATGGGGAGTCTGGCCACCGTTGCTCGGCTTGGTAGTAGATCGCGCGCTGCGTCAGGTAAAGCTCGAACTGCTCGTGCACGGCCTGGGCGTACGCTTCGATCTCGCTCGCCCGGTCGCTAGTCGGAGTCGCCAGCGCATCTCCCGCCGCGATACCAGACTTGAGCGCCCAGTAGACGCCAAGCCCGGTGATGGGGTCGTGCGCCGCAGCAGCATCACCGACTGCCAACCAGGTTCGCGTCCCTATGGGGCGCCGCAGCTGACTGTTGGCGGGAAGGACGCGAAGCTGTTCTGGTCGCATCCCGGCAGTACGCGCCGAGGTGTGCGGAGCGCTCGCCAGGTGCGTCAGCCACTGTGCCCGCAATCCAGGAACAGCATCCGTATGGAGCGCCACGACGAGCCTGCGATCGGGAAGCCAGGCCGAATACCACCAGCCGTGCTCGGTTGCCTCCACCAACGCTCTGAGATCGGGGGAGTCCACAGCAGAGGCGGGGGCCATGAAGCGCACCAGACCGACTAGACGGTCGTGGACAATCCTGCGAGCTCCGAGATGGCGCCACAGCGTCGGCGTGCGCCCGGTGGCGTCGATGAGAAATGCGGACGACAAGGGACGCAACGGCTGCCCGTCCCGGCTAGCTCCCAGCCGCCATCCGCCGGAGGCCTCCCGGTAGCAGCGGCGCACCTTGGTTCGTCGGCAGACAACGGCGCCAGCCTCCGCGGCGGCGGTGGCGAGCATGTCATCGAAACGCATTCGATCGATCCGCCATCCCGGTCCATACGGATTGACGATGAAGTCGTTGGTGTAGGGCTCGGTCTGGCCCCACGCCGCGGCGACGCCGGGCGTGGGTGCGTGGCCGCCACCACAAAAGCGGCTCCATACCCCGAGGCGCTGGAGGAGCAATCGGACATCCGGCGGCAGGGTCTCCCCGACGCGAGCGGTGCTGTAGGTGGAGCGCTCCAGTATGACTACCCGCCTGCCGGCGTGGGCCAGGACGATGCCGGCCGCGCAACCGGCGGGCCCGCCACCGACAATGGCGACATCGAACTCGGGCGTCATCTCAAGCGTGCAGCGGCCCACGTTCCGACTCGACGAACACGGCCTGCCCGTCAGCACGGCGAGCTTCGACCACGATGCCCAACTGGTGCCACTGGTCGACCATGCCGCGAAACCCTGTAACCCCCCGATGCCAAAACTGGGTGCTGTCCGAATCCAGCCGCGTGAGCACCTGGTAGGGGCGCTGGGCCGGCCACCATCCGAGTTGCGACTGGCTGTCGACACTGCACGCGAGGAAATCCGCCTGCCACGGGACCGCGTTGCCCGCGGTCAGCTGCCCGGCCGGACGGGATTGAGCATCCACCCGGAAGGCCTCGCTGTAGGTCTGAGGGTCAGCCATGATGTGGCCTACCTCGATTCCCGGAAAGAAAGGCCCACCGGAACAGGCCTGCAAGGCGGCGCGGTCCAGGGCGTCGGGGAGCGCCTCGTCATCGGCAGGCGGGCGGTCGAGGTCGTTGACGAACTGGCCAGCAGCCCAGCGGCGCAGGATGGTGTACTGCGTCGGGGTAAGCCGGAGCACGCTGTGGGGGAATGCGGCGAAGTCGCTGCTATGCAGCCTCGGCATGAAGCCGGCGTCGTCGCCGGGTGCTGGCTGCTCCGGGTCCCGCAGCTTGGTGACAATCCGTCCACGGATAGCGGCATGGGAAGGCGACGGATCGGCCAAAGCAGCCCACTGGCTGGCGAAATCACCCATTCCCGCACCGGGGCCGTGACCTTGGTGGCCTAACTGCGACACCCACTGGTAACCGACTACCCGCCGCAGGATCGGTTGCACATGCAAAGCAAAGGAGGGTTTTTCAGGTGGCTCACGCCATCCGCGCTCCACAGCGGCTTGGAAGGCGACGTCGTAGAGCGTCACGAGATTCGTAATGCCAGGAGCGAAGTCGGGTGGCGCGACGATCACTCGTGCTGGCTTGGCGTCGACCTTGGAGCCTGTGCGCTCCATGGAGACGCTTGCCTGCACCGTGCCATCGGACATGTCGTCGTACCAGTTGTTGTTATTGGCGAAGTTCCCTATGGGCACCGGGGAACCATCGGGGGAGACAAAGCCGGACTTGCCGAAGCCGCCCAGGACCAGCAGCCGCCCGTTGCTCTCGGTACGGATCTCGCCCAAGGGGACGGCAGTGCCAAGGAAGGTGCCCGAGTCGAACACGGCACGCTGGCCGGGATCAGTCACGGTGCGAGAGCCGGGGTCGATCACCAGGTCGGCCCGGTTGGGGTGACCTGGGTTTCGCCAGCGGCCACCAGGCTGGGGCGGCCGGACTGGGGGAGGTGGATACTCCTGCGCCGCTCCCTTGGCGTTGACGAGGTGGACCGTCCACTCGATGTGAGCCTGGTCGGCAGTGATCTCCGTGGCTGACCTGAGGGTGCCGTCGTCACAGCGGTCGCACTGGAAAACCCGGAACCGGGCTGCTTGGCGAAGCAGGTTGCCAGCGCGGTCGCGGTACTTGATCGGTGGCCTGACCCCGGGCTCTGGTCCGAGGAAGAAATCTTCGCTGCTGCCTGCGCGGACTATGCCGATGGCGGGGTGGACCTCGAACACCGTCCCCATGGCTACTGCAGGTCGCTGTTGTCGTTGAAGTAGAACTCAACGTGGGGTTGCAGCTCGACAGATACCTGCTCGCTGGCCACTGCGGCGATCGCAGCGCCGCCCGGGGATATGCGTTCGGCCGCCAGGTTCTTCCGGCTGGGTACCGTGATGGGGATGCCAGCGCTGAGCTCCTGATCGGTGAAGGTGTGTCCGCCTACCGTGGCGGACAAGATCTGGTCGAAGTCCGGTGGCTTGGTAATCACATGGGCTAGCCAGAGCTCGGCGCCCTTGCCGAAAAGCACGTATGCGAGCTGATCAAGTGCGGGTGCTCCGGGAGTGAACTTCCGGCCGAGTACGATGCTCTCGACGGTCACGACTACCTTGGGCGCGAGCTCGACCGGATTGGTGTCAGGTTGCTCGAAATTGTTGCGAAACAAGTCGGCTTGGAACTTTCGGAGATGTGCCTGCTGCCCTGGAGACGGCGGGAAGAGGTCCGGAAGGACAAAAGGCTCGGGTCGCAGGGTGTACAGCAAGACGTCGGGGTGAGCCTTGCGGTCATCAACATAGACCCGCTGCGGATCGCTGCCGCTACCGCTGAAGCTGGCCTGCAGAATGACTTGATAGTCGTGCGGCTTCATGAACATTGGAAGGTGTGACAAAAAAATCTGCCCCGTGCCTACCACGACCATCGTATGGCTGCGCGGAGGATCACTACTTGGATGCTGTCCGTGTTCGCCCATCGCGGACATTCCCATCGTCTGTTCCATCTTCGGTGTCCCTTCTGGCTTGTTGACTGCGAAGAAGGGTACGACCGGAAGTTCCCGGTTCCGACTGATTTTCAGGCGCCTCGTGACCTTCCCCTATACACCCACGCTGGTAATCAAGGGCTGAAATTGAAATCGACATGACGCACGGTCACGCGCGTGAAGCGTGCCGTAGCTAGTCCTCGACAACGCCTTACGGTTGCCGATGGAGAGCCATGGAACGCCGCGGGATGCTGCGCCCGGCGGTTGGCGGTTGGCGGTCGGCGAGGCGGCGGTGCTGCTACGCGCCGGTCTGCGCCCCTGGTGGCGGCTGAGCTCACAGTGCTGCTCGAAGCTCGGTGAGCTCGTCCGGTGACAACTCCCAGTCGCCAGCGGCGGCATTGGCTCGCACCTGTTCAGGTTTCGTCGCCCCGGCGATCACAGAGGCGATCGTTGGCATGGCCGCTAACCCGGCGATGGCGACCTCCAGTAGCGAGCGCCCATGCTTTTCACCGAATCGCTCCAATGCTGCGATCTTGTCGAAGACCTCGCCGGTGAACTCAGATTCATGCCCGGCTAGGCGCGTCCCTGGAGGTGCTCCCTGGCCGGGACGGTATTTTCCGGTGAGCAGCCCGTTCGCCAACGGAAAGTATGGCAAGACGCCCACATCATGATGAGCACACGACGGGATGACTTCCTGTTCGGCATCCCGCTCCAGCAGGTTGTAATGATTCTGCGCCGAAACGAATCGAGCCTGGTGCTGCGTCTTGGCAATCCAATCAGCATCGGCAATCTGCCATCCCGAGAAATTCGACGAACCGATGTACCGTACCTTGCCCTCGGTGATGAGGTCGTCGAGAGTCGCCAGGGTCTCGTCAACCGGAGTAACGCCATCGGGAAGATGGTATTGATAAAGGTCGATGTAATCGGTGCGCAAGCGGCGTAGGCTGCTCTCCACCGCGTGCTTTATGTACGAGCGCGATCCGCGCGCCGCGGTCCCATCGCCCATGTCAGCGCCGAATTTTGTTGCCAGCACAACCTGTCCACGCCGGCCGGCCAGTACCTGGCCCAGAAGCTCCTCTGAGCCACCCCTGTTCCCATAGACATCGGCGGTGTCGATGAGCGTCACGCCGCAGTCAAGAGCAGCATCGATCACACTGCGCGTTTCTTCCGCACCGATACGGCTACCAAAGTTGTTCCCGCCCAGACCGATCACCGAGACGGTAAGACCAGATTTCCCAACCTGCCGGTAACGCATGTCACCCCCTACTACGGGACCTTGAAGAGCCTCCCACAGACGGCTGCGCTGTCATCGACGGCGGCCACAAGGTTTCTGCTGATCGGGCGCCGTTGCCGTGTTCATCCCAGGACACGTTGGGCGGCCAGCTCCCGCAGCTCCTCGACCTCCGGTATACCCCGGTACCGGCTGACGGCGGCGACCAGCTCGTCAGCGCGCCAGGCGTTGGAGGGCACAAGGTGGTTTGCGCCGAGTGCCAGCACGCCGAAGTGCGCGGCTTCATCGGGTCGCCGCAACCGTGCCAGCACCAGGCCGAGGTCGAGGTAGGCGGTGGTGAGTCGGCGGCGCCGCCCACTGGTCTGGTAGTGGGCGGCGGCCTCGCGGGAGATGTTTTCGGCGGCTGGATCACCGAGCCACGACAGGGTGGTGCCGGTGTACAGCTCGTACTTGTCGCCGTCGAAGTAGAAGTGGTGGTCGGGTGGCCGGTCTGCTGACTGCTGCTCCAACGCGATCTCGGCGCGGCGCAGCGCAGCCCGGACCTGTGGACCGTCACCGAGTCGAGCGGTTGCACGCGCGGCCTGCATGGCCAGTTGCGCGGCAGCCGGGCTGCCTTTGGGGGCAAGGTCTTCGCCTGCTGTGGCCAGTGCTTTGGCTCGTCCCCAGTGTTGGTCGACGAGCGCAGTCCACGTGTCAACTTCCCAACCCCAGGCGCTGATCTCGTCGTGTTCGGTTTCCCTGCCCAGTGACCCGGCGACGGTTCGCGCGCTGCTAGCCGCATCACGCTGGCCAAGGTCGACATGAAGTGTGGCAGCGAGTAATGCGAGCCATCCGGCACTGGTGAGTAGGCGGCGGCGTTGGGCGAGGGTGGCCCGGCCGTCGAGTAGGCCGCCGATTTGACGGGCGCTGGTACGTACCTCACGCAGCAGTTCGGTGGGTGGCAGGCGGGTGTAGGCGCGCGCGATGGCGTCGACGCGGGAGTCGAGCAGGTCGAGGGTGGTGGGGGAGACGTCGCTGGCTTCGGCTCGGGTGGCTAGCTCTAGCAGCTCGATCGGGTATTCGTCGGCGTTACGGGTGTGCGTGCGCGGTGCGTGGTTTGCGGCTTCCCACGTGGCCAGTAGTTCGCCGTCGGCGTCGAGGGCAGAGTCCAGAGCGCGTGCAACGGTCTCGGTGGGCCAGCGATGCCCGTGCTCAACGTTGCCGGCGTATCCACGGTGCAGGTGCGCGCGCCTGGCGAGGTCGGCGAGGCTGAGTCCAGCAGCGGCACGGCGGCGCGCGAGGTCGGCAGCGAAGTCCGCCCGGTTCATCGCGCCCTCCGATTTGTCGCCTGCGTCCCACCGCAGTCGAGAGGCGACACTGAGAGGGTCGCACCTGTTCCGTTTTGGCGCGATGGTAGGGACATGATTGATGATCAGCCCCCCGGTGGAGGCACTCGCCGGGTGATCCACGCGACGTGTACCCGGCATCGAGGCACGCCAGGATTCGCCAACCTGGTGGTGCGCAAGCTCAACGGGCAGATCGAATTAGACCCGCACGTGGACCGGGGCTGTGTCATTCTGCTGGACGAGACCAGTGCACGCGTGCTGGCGAAGGCACTTACGGACTGGCTCGGTTGATGGACGAGCCCAAGGCTGGCCGATCTTCCGCCTTTCCCGAGCCTGAATACCGCCGTCAGATAGGGCGGTTGCGTGCGGCGCGGTAGCGGCGGATCAGCTCGTTGGTTGAGCTGTCGTGGGCCAGGGCGGGCGGGTTGTCGGCGATGAGTTCGTCGGTGATGGTGGTGGCGAGGATCTTGCCCAGTTCCACGCCCCACTGGTCGAACGAGTCAATGTCCCAGATCACGCCCTCGATGAACACCTTGTGTTCGTACAACGCGATCAGGCTGCCCAGGCGGCGCGGGGATAGCCGGTCCAGCAGCACCGTCGTGCTGGGCCGGTTGCCCTCACACACGCGGTGCGGGATCTGCTCCTCGGGCACGCCGGCCTCGCGCAACTGGTCTTCCGAGCGGCCGAACGCCAACGCCTCGGCTTGAGCGAACATGTTGGCCAGCAGCAGATCGTGCTGCTCGGTGAGCTTGCTCAACGGTTCCGCTACGCCGATGAAGTCGGCGGGAACCAGCTTGGTGCCCTGGTGCAGCAACTGGTAGAAGGCGTGTTGCCCGTTCGTGCCCGGCTGGCCCCAGATGATCTGCCCGGTCTGGTAGTCGACGTGGTGCCCGGCCAGGGTGACGTGCTTGCCGTTGCTTTCCATCTCGAGTTGTTGCAGGTAGGACGGCAGGTGCTCGAGGTAGTGGCTGTAGGGCAGCACGGCCTGGGTCTGGGCGCCGAGGAAGTTGTTGTACCAGACTTCCAGCAGGCCCATGAGCAGCGGAATGTTGTGCTCCGGTCGGGTGGTGCGGAAATGTTCGTCAAGCTCGTGGAATCCGGCTAGCAACTCCGTGAACTGGTCAGGTCCGATGGCCAGCATCAGCGACAGGCCCACTGCGGAGTCCATGGAATACCGGCCGCCGACCCAGTCCCAGAAGCCGAACATGTTCTGCGGATCGATGCCGAACTCGGCCACACCCTCGGCATTGGTGGACACGGCGACGAAGTGCTTCGCCACTGCGGCGGTGTCGCTGCCGAACGCATCCAGGATCCACTGCCGCGCGGCACGCGCATTCGTCAGCGTTTCCAGGGTGTGCCAGCTCTTCGACGACACGATGAACAGGGTCTCGGCCGGGTCGAGGTCGGCGGTGGCGGTGACGAAATCCGCGCCGTCGACGTTCGACACGAAACGGGCTGACAGCTGCGGGCCGGCATAGGGCAGCAGCGCCTGGTAGGCCATGCGCGGGCCGAGGTCAGATCCACCGATACCGATGTTGATCACCGTGTGGATGCGCCGCCCGGTGTGCCCGGTCCATTCACCTGACCGGACCCGCCGGCTGAAGTCGGCCATCCGGTCCAGTACTCGATGCACCCCAGGCACGACATTGTGGCCGTCCACGGTGATCACAGCATCTCGGGGCGCGCGCAGCGCCACGTGGAGCACCGCCCGCTGTTCCGACACGTTGATCTTCTCACCGGCGAACATGGCATCGCGGCGCTGGGTCACTTCGCACTGCTGGGCCAGGTCCAGCAGCAGTCGCAGAGTGGTGCGGGTGATCCGGTGCTTGGAGAAGTCCACGTACATGCCGCACGTTTCGAACGCCAGGTCGCGGGTGCGGTCGGGGTCCTGATCGAACAGACTGCGCACGGTCACGCCCTGCTGCTCGTCGGCGTGCCGGGCCAACGCCTGCCAGGCCGGTAACCCTCGGCGGCCAGCCGCCGAGCGTGAGCGGTCCACCGAACGTGCACTGGTCACCGAGCACCTCCCAGCCAGCTGATTGTCCGCTCCCTCACCCTGATTCCTTTCCCGCCTTGCCGCCACCCAACCCGGGGAAAGGATCGGTGAGTGACGACAAAACGTAGTCGGCCTGGGCTGCCTGCAGTTCCTCGGTGCGGTAGTGGCCGCTGGCCACGCCGACGGTGGTGGCGTGGGCGGCGCGGCCGGCGGCAATGTCCAGCGGGGTGTCGCCCACGACGTAGACCTGCTGCGCAGACAGATCGCCACCGTGGATCCGGGCGGCCTTGGCGATACCCAGCCGGGTCAGTTCGATCCGGTCCGGGGAGTCCGAGCCGTAGGCGCCGAAGACGAAATACCGGTTGAGCTTGCCCGGCTCCAGCTTGGTTCGGGCCGCGCCTTCCATGGCACCGGAGACCACCCCGAGGATCACCCCCGCCTCGGTGAGCCGGGTCAGCAAGTCTTGCGCGCCGTCGAGTACCCGGTAGGTGGCCGACGACCAGATGTCCTCTGACAGGTGCCACAGGTATTTGGCATAAAGCCGGGCCATCTCGTCGTGGCTGGGCTCGCGGCCCAGCACCCCGCGGAAGGTCTCCCTACCGACTTGCGGATCGGTTTCCCCCGCCGATGTGTGCGCACCGATGTCCGCAGCCACCCCGTACAGCTGCTCAAACGCCCACGCCCAGCTGCGCGTCCCCGCACCCCCGCTATGCACCAAGGTCTCGTCGATGTCGAACAGCACGGCAATCGGTGTGGCCATCGGTGCAGCCTCCTTATGGTTCAGTTCGCGTCCGCCAGCCAGGGTTGCTGCCAGCGATAGTGACCGCAGAATGACTCCGCCGCAGGCGGTCCCCATGATCCGCACCGGTAGGGCTGCACGCCTGGCGGGTGATCTAGCAGCGCTTGCACGATGCGCCAGGTTTCCTCGATGCTGTCCTGGCGGGCGAACAGCTGGTGGTCGCCGGTGAGCGCGGCGTGCAGCACCCGATCAGCTCGCCGTCCGACCGCTGCCTACTTGCCACCCCCAGGATCGGACAGTCCAGCAGCTTGCGGCACTCCAACCGGTACAGCGCACGCAACGTCATCGTCCGGGCCAGATCCCCGGTAATACCGAAAATCACCATCAGGTCCGCTGCGTTGCTGCCCTGACCGACCATGCTGAATCTTCCTCACCCGCGCTGCTCCCTTCCTGCCCATCATCATGGCGGCCGCTGCGGTCCGGCGCTGTGTGCTCGGCTCTCGTGGGCAGCGCGATCAGGCGTGCAGCCGGACGCCCCAACGGGTGGTGATGGTCTGCCCTGGCTCGACCCGATGAACCCGGTCGCCCGACTGGAAAGCGTTTGGTGGGCAGGTCATGGGTTCCACTCCCAGGCCTTGGCGGCGGCGGTGCGGGCTGAGCGTGTCCCCCGTGTACAGCTCGATGAGGGGATAGGTGCCATCCACCCACAGCTCGGCGCATCGCCCGTCTGGCCCGTCCAGCCGGACCCACGCTCGGCCGTCGCCGTCACGGGCAAGGTCGGTGAAGGCGAAATCGATGCGCTGATCGCCCAGTTGCCGGCCCGTAGAAAAGTCAAAAAAGCTGCCCGTCACCGGTTCGGTTCCAGTGGGCAGCTGGCGTTGCGGGTCGGTGACAATCCGGGTGCCCGCCGTGAAGTTCAGCACGCCCTGGTTGATCAATCCGCTGCCCGGTGACAGGTAGGGATGGTGGCCGCAACCGTAGGGACAAGCGTGCTCGCCTCGATTGGTCGCCGTGGTCGTCACCGTCAAACCCTGATCATCGAGTAGGTAGTTCACCGTCACATCGAGGAGAAAGGGGTATCCCGGTTGCGGACAGAGCCGGATGCCCATGGTCACCTGGTTGCTGTCCTGGCTTACCGGGTCCCAGTTGCACCAGCGCAGTAACCCATGGATCGCAGTACCCTTTTCCGGTTCGGTGATCGGCACCTGATAGTCCACACCATCAAACCGGTACCGGCCGTCACCTAGGCGATTAGGCCAGGGCACGAGCACGGCGCCATGCGCACCGTCGCACATGGCCTCCCACGGATACGGATCCAACACCGGGCGATCGGCGACCCGGTACTCCCGCACCCCGCCACCGACCTCCACCACCACGGCGACCTGCTCGCCCTTCCGGATCTCGTACTGCTGCCCTGACAGCGGGATGCTCATGTGACCTCACACATCGCTCCCGTCAGGTCCGGTCGTACCGGGTCGGCGGGAACGGATGTTCTTCTGTGAGCGGGTACAGCTCGCCCTCTTCGAGCTGCCGCTTCACCTCGGCTCTTTCCTCTTGATAGATCTCGGTGTCGGTCGTGTCGGCCAGCGGCGGTGTGTCCGTGGCCGGAGGTACGTCGTCGGGGTCGTAATCGTCAAGTCCGGCGTCCACGCGTTCGCGTTCGGTACGGCGGGCGAGCGCCTCGTCGTCGGGGCGCATCGGGGCGCCGCCATGCTCCCGGCGGTCGCGTGAGCCGTCTTCCCAGACCCGCTCATCTCCTGTCGCTGCCATAACCCCTCCTGCTTCGCGTCCAGCCGACGCTACTAGCCGGGACTCGGTGGCTCCACCTGAGCGCTACCGGGGGTCGGTGAAGCTGCCGGGGCTGTGAGGCGTAGCGCGCCACTCCGGTGTGCGCTCGGGGCTGGCCTGCGACAGGGCGCGCCGCACGCCGTCGGCGTCGAGGTCCGTGGTGTAGACCGGGGAACCGGGCTGCTGGCGCCACGATTCGTCCAGGGTGCCGGCGTCCACCGGATCGAATCCGAGCTCGTCGATCAGTTGCATGACCACTGCCTTGGCGGCATCGTCATCGCCGGCCACCGGAAGGGCGATACGCCCGGGCGCGCCCGCCGGGCGGCCGTTGTCCCGCAGGTGTTGCGCGTAGATGTTGTTGAATGCTTTGATCACCGGCCGACCCAGCTGCTGGGCTACCCAGCGGCTTTCGGGCATTCCCTGCTCGATGTCGTCGATGCGGCCGTCACGTTGCTGCGGGTAGTAGTTGCCGGTGTCCACGACGACGGCGTCGCCCGCGCCGTTGAACAGGTTCTTCGGCAGGTCCGGCACGTTCCTTTCCGGGATGGTCACCACGACGACGTCCTTGTCGCGCGCGGCTTCAGCAACCGGAACTGCCTTGGCACCGGTCTCCGCCGCTAGGTCGCGCAACGTCTCGGGGCCGCGCGAGTTGGCTACCGCAACCTCATGCCCCAGCGCCGCCAGGCGCCGGGCCAGAGTGCTGCCGATGTTGCCTGCACCGATGATGCCGATTTTCATGTTCCCTCCCACTGCTGCTAGCCCGAGTCCGCTCATTCCCGCTGGCCGGTAGGCAGGTTGCCTGGTCGCGAGGGCGGCACAGGCTCAATGAGCAGCCTTCGACCCGTGTCCTTTCCCCGGCTGAGCGCGCGGCTGTCCGCTAAGGCGAAACCGCGCCAGGTGCACGGCCATGGCCATGCCTAGCCCTACCACGAGGGCGGCCAGCACCACAGGCCATGCTGGGCCGGGCTCTTCAAGAGAAGTGATGAACATGCCCACCAGCGCTGCTTCGGACAGCAGGCCAGCGATGAGCCAGGCCTTGTGCAACTTACGGCCCTCTTCCAGGCCCACTGCAAATCGATCAGCGTCGTGCGGAATTTCCGGATGCGGCTGTTCAAGATCCGCTGCGGTACCGCGCTGCTCCAGCTCCCCTTGCATGGTGCCCTCCTCAGCAGCTCTGGCAGCTCCGGCGCCGGGTGATACAGCGCGACCAGCCGTCACCCAAGGGCTCCGGCCGGCGATCGTCAGGCGTCTTCCCGGCTGACCTCCATTGTGAGTACCGGCTGGCCGGAATTCATTCCGAGCAAGGATCTACCCGCACAAGCGCGCTACCCGAGATACGTTTCCCTCGCCAACCGTCTGAGCATCAATCCTGACGTCGACTGGCTGCGGGACGCCGGGGTGTGGCCGCGGTGCGCGGGTCAGGCGGCACTGCCTGGTTGTGGTCATCCGGTGTGCCTGGGTGGGGAGTGGGTTCGCGGCGACGCCAGTTGCGCGGCACGGTGGATTCCAGGACATCATCGACGGTGATCACCCCGAGCAGCTGGTCGTCGTCGTCGACGACGGGCAGGTTGAGCAGGTTGTAATCGGTCATCAGCAGCGTTACGTGGGTCAGGTCGGCATCGGGGTGCACGCGGACGGGATCGGTGTCGGCGATGTCCTGCAGCTGGGCGCGTGGGTCGGCCTGCACCAGGGTGACCAGGCTGGTCGCACCGCGCAGCCGCCGGTGTTGATCCAGGCCGAAGATGGTGGTGAGGGCTTCAGATTGCAAGGTGCGTGCGGTACGGACCCGCTCCAAGGTGGCGGCGACCGGGGTGTCATGGGGCACGGCGAGGTAGTCCAGGCCCATCAGGCCACCGGCGCTGGTGGGGTTGTAGCCCAGCAGCGCGGTCACTTTGGTGCGCTGCCCGGGGGGCAGCAGGTCCAGTACCGGTTTGCGGCGTTGCTGGGGCAGGTCGGCGATGGCGTCGGCGGCGGCGTCGGCGCGCATCCGGGCTAACACGGCAGCGACGTCCTTGTCGCTTCGGTCCCGAAGTAGCCGGGATTGGCGATCGTCGTCGAGCTCTTCGAACACGTCGGCTTCCAGCTCAGGATCAGCGTGGACCTGATCGAGCAGCTCGGTCTGCTCCTCGCGAGAAGCTTGTTCCAGCAGGTCGGCGAGCTGTGGCGCCTTGAGCCGGCGCAGTCGCCCGCCAGGGCGCCGGATCAACACTGTGGGCTGGTGACCGATGAGCGCTTCGAAGGCCTTCCAGTCCCGGCATCCGTGGGCCCCTGCCTCGTCCCGATCGTCGGCACCTGGATGGTCGGAGTCCGGAGCGGCCAGGCGGAGCAGGCTACGCCACCAGCTGGTGGGGCGGGTGTCCACTCCGGCCAGTACCCATCCCGCCGGCGTGCGAGCCAGTTGCAGGTCGTAGGCCCGCACCAGCCGGGCCCGGGGGATGTCGATCAGCCGGTGGCCGAGGATGTCCGCGCGCAGCAATACCTCACCCTCGCGGCGTTCGAAGGCACGTAGGTCTACCCGCGGGGTGGATAGTGACACCTGTTCGGTGTTCCAGCCGGTGACCATGTCGGCAGGCACGAACACCCGCCGGCCACCCAGCTCGGCCACCAACCCAGTGACCCGTGGGTAGTCAGTACCGCGCAGCCGGACGATCACATCGACCACCCGGCCACCCAGTTTCTCCCCCCGGGCTCCTACGACAACCCGGCGCAGCAGCTGTGACAACGGCAGCGTCTGATCTGCCCGCTCAGTTGGGTGCGCAGAGTGGGCAGGTCCCGAGCCCTGATTCGACCCGGAAAGTTCAGGCACGGTGGTGTTTGTTGGGTCCTGGGGGGACGTCATGATCAAGGTCCCTTTCCCCGGAAACACTACGGTTACCGGCTTGGGCACCATCCTGGCGCACCCAGCCGGTCAGGGCAGTAACTCTGGATCCAGTTAGCGGCCGGCCAGGGCGAGCTGTGCCACCCGGACGATCACCATTCCCACGGCGATGACCAAGTAACCGCGCAGCACGGCCAGTCCAAGACGGCGGCCGGTACTGAGCTGCGGTCGCGTCAGCAGCACCAGCGGGGGCATCCGCCACCCGGCGCGTGCCTGGGGGTCCGCCGCTGCCGGGGTCTCGATCTGGTCGACGTGGCCGGCATCTGCCCGGCGGCGCACAGCCAGGCAGATACCGGCCAGCATGGTCAAGCCGGTGCCCACACTCAAGATGGTCAGGATTGCCGTGCTGGTGATCCCGGGGAAGACCACCGCGGCGGTGAGCACGATCGACAGCATCACCAACATCGCGATCACCACCGAGGTGAAGACATTCATCCTCGGGCTGTTGACCCACGGCCCGAGCACTTGACGGTCGTTGCACAGCAACAGCAGAAACACCGTCGCTGACGGCAACAACACTCCGGCGAGGGTTTGTACCCCTTCGGTCAGCAGCCCCAGCGGGCTCCCTGGAACAACCACAATGATCGCCGCGAGGACCAACAGCCCCGCGAACACCAGATAAAATCCCGCAGCCTCACGAGGGCGGCGGTGCAGCGAGTGCCGCAACCCCAACACATCCCCGATCGCATACGCCGTCGCCAGGCTCACCGCGGCGGCGCCGATGATGCTGGCGTCGATCAATGCCAGGGAGAACAGCACACCAGCGACGTAATTGACGTAGCGACCCAGACCGGCGGCGACCCCGCCAGCGTCGGAGAACTGCCCGAACTCCGGATGCCCCACGAATGCGGCATCAGTGAAAGCCATCATCGCGGCAGCCCCGACGACAACAATGACGATCCCGATCCACAGGTCGACTTTCTCGTAACCGATAAACCGGGGGGTGATCCGCTTGTCGATGATATAAGACTGCTGGAAAAACAACTGCCATGGTGCAACCGTCGTTCCGACAATCGCGATGATGAGCAGCATCACCGTGGACAGCTGCGCACCACCTGGCATGCCAGGTACCACGAGGTCGTGGGCGACCTGACCCAGCGGCGGGTGAACCATCACCACGATCGGCACCAGCAACAGCGACCCAGCCACCAATGTCAGGCACACCTGCTCGAAGCGGCGGAAGCTGCCCGTCGATGCTGCGGCGATGACCACTGTCGCGGCCAGCAGCACCCCGGGCACTTTAGGTAGCCCCAGGTAGGACAGGCCGAGGCTGATCCCGATGAATTCGGTGATAATGGTCAGCGCGTTGAGCAAAAACAAATCGATCACGCTGAACGCGCCCCAGAACCGGCCAAAGCGTTCCAGGATCAACCGGGCATGTCCCACCCCGGTTACCGCGCCGAGACGCACCACCATTTCTTGATTGACATACAACACCGGGATGAGCAACAGCAATGTCCACAACAATCGGGTGCCGTAGTTCTGCCCCGCCTGGGTGTAGGTGCTGAACGCCCCGGCGTCATTGTCCCCGACCATCACGATCAGACCCGGGCCCACGATCGCCACCAGGGTTTTCAGCCGGGCCGGCAGACTGGTCTGGGGCGTTTGATCGTCGTGGCGGATGGTGCCCAACGCGCCCTGGATATCCCCGAGGTGAGCCTCATCCAGCACCGCACTGTGATCCTGCCCCGCACGTCCCGGCGTCCGCGTCGCCGGGACGTTGGTGCTCATGGGCCCACCTCAACCCGCAGCCCGAGCAGCTTGGTCACGCCAACGGCAATCCCCACGCCGGGGATGAACTCCTCGGCGAGGACTAGCAGCGCACTGCCCGCGAGAGGTAGCAGATCGCGCAGGGCACGACCGGCGCCGGCCGGCCGGTCAAGACCAGGAATTGTGATCGTGATCGACATGGCAGCCTCCCAACCCACCAGCACAGGTGGAGGGATCAGCCCGACGCAGCCCGATACGCATCCGCCTACCGGGTAGCCGGCAGCGGAATCAGGGTGGGTGCGTCGAGGAACACCGAACAGGGCCACAAGCAACTACTGCCAGGCTCCATGCCCCACCACCTCCTCGCTGCCAGGGCACACGCGGGTGCCATACCTTCAGGCGCAGCGCGGATACCCGGCGCCAACCACCGGCGCGATGAGTTCAGGCACCCCCTCGTCAGAGCTTTGGCACTGCACGGCGTACCCCAACCCTGACGGGTAGGAAGCCACTTGGGGTCACCCCTTAGGCCGGGGAGACCTGTCCTGACCCGGGACGTCTCTCGACGCCGGAGGGTCAGTGGCCTATGTCCGCACAGACGCCTCACCGAACGAGGTGCTGCACGTCCAGTGCACGCCTACCCGCCAGCCCGAGTCAAGCCGACGCACCAACGAAAAGATGTGACACCGCCCACCCGCTGGAGGATGCCCTATGGGTGGCATTTGAAGGGGGGAAGCAGGGACACGGTGGGGGAGGTGCAGATGTTGGTGAGGTGGCGGTTGGTTTCTTGGAGTTGCAGGTTGATGTTGACCAGGTCTTG
>JAJPIR010000036.1 GCA_021324675.1 Actinomycetota bacterium | reverse complement strand
CTAGGTATGGGCGATCCCTGGTGAGAGCCGAGTGACCATGCCGGTGTGGCTGAGCGATTTGCCGGTGGTCTCCGGGGCGAGCAGCTGGGAAACCACAGCGCCGATCACACACAGTGTGGCCCCGATCACCATGCACCACCCCAGGCCGATGGCCTCGATGCCGATGGGGAGCAGGAATGTGCCTGCCGCAGCGCCGATCCGGCTAAAGGCGTTGGCGATACCCACCCCAGTGGCCCGCACGTCGGTGGGGAACACTTCAGTCGGGTACACGGCGGTGAGGTTGCCGGTCAGAGCGTTGCAGAAGGCAAAAACCGCGAAGGCGCCGACGAGTGTCATCGGGGGTGCACCTGACCACAACCCGATAACCAACAATGCCACTGCCATGATCCAGAACGGGCCGATAAGCTGATTGCGGCGGCCGATGCGCTCGATGGTCAGCATGCCGGCGATCGCCCCGAGGAACGCGATGCCATTGGCAAAGATCGTACCAGCCATCTCGTTGAGCTTCAGGGACTCGAACACCTTAGGGGCGAATGTGAAGATAGCGAAGTAGGGCGTCACAACGCAGATATAGAAAGTGCAGACAAAAAAGGTGCGCGAGCGCATGCCCCGGGCGAACAGCTGCCGCCAACCGGCCTCGTTTCTGCTGTCCGAGCCGTAGTCGGCCTCGGCCATGTGATCCTCACCGCCGAGGTACCGGTCAATGATCGCGCGTGCGTCGTCGGTCCGCCCGTGCAGCATCAGCCAGCGCGGCGACTCGGGTAGACCGATGCGCAGGCCTAGCACGATCAGCGCCGGAATCGCGCTGGTGGCCAGTGTGGCGCGCCAGCTCCAGCCTAGGCCATCGAGCAGCCCGTAAGCGGCCACCACCGAGACCAGATATCCGCCGTACCAAAAGACGAGCATGTAGGACACTCGGCGGCCACGCCCGTGCGCTGGCACGAATTCCGAGAGCATTGACGAGCCGATCGAGTACTCGGCTCCAATGGCGATACCCAACAGTAGTCGCACGGCAAACAGCTGCCATCCTCCGGTGACAAATGTTTGCAGCACCCCAAGAACGACGAAGAGGCAGATATCAATCAGAAACAGCTGCTTGCGGCCGAACCGGTCGGTCAGGAAACCGCCGATCGGTGCGCCGAAGAAAATGCCGATCAGCGATGACGCCCCGATCAGGCCAGCCCACGCCGGCGAGATCCCGAGCTCCCGCGACAGCGGCACCAGCACCACGCTCAGCACCCCGAGGTCGAACCCATCGAGTCCTTCGCCCCAGGCCGTAGCCAACGTCAGCCGCCGCAGGAAACTTTTGTCGCCGAACTCCCTTGCGCTCGCCGTGGCCTGCGCCATCGCTCGCCCACCCTCCGTCCGACGTCGTCGTGCTGGTCAAGCTAATCACCGCACTGAGCTGTAGTCGACAACGCGCTGATCAGGCTTGCCGTCCTAGGCCCGTGAGGCCAGGGCGCAGCTACCGGGGCAAGGTAAAGCGCGTGGCCCCTCGCTCCCGACGGTGCGCGGCAGCGTATACCTCAGTCCCCTATCTTTGAGTCTGTGGTGATGGCACCTTTTCGGGCGGCGTTGCTGTTTCGGGGCTTGGTGCTGTTCGCCGCCCGGCTTTCGCGGAGCCAGCACCGTGGGCGAACGAGCTGGTTTCCGCGCCCTGCAAGGGCATCGATTGCCGTTCTAGCCGGGGCAGCGAACGCCGTAGATCATCCAGCAAGAGATCGGCCAAATCGTGGGTGAAACCGTTGCGCACGACGATGCGCAGCACTGCTAGATCAGTGCGGTTGTTGGGGAACGTGTAGGCCGGGACGAGCCATCCGCTCTCTCGCAGCGCAGCCGAAACGTCGAACACCGAAAACGCGGTGATTTCCTCAGGTACGGTGAACGCGAACACCGGCAACTGGGTGCCATCAGTGAGCAGCTGGAACGGCCCCAGCTCGGCGATCCGCGCGGCCAGCGACGTTGCTACTTCACGCGAGTACTGCTGTACCCGCTGGTAGCCTTCGAGGCCCAGCCGGATGAAGTTGTAATACTGGGCGACGACCTGGGAACCAGGGCGGGAGAAATTCAGCCCGAATGTTGGCATGTTGCCGCCCAGGTAATTCACCCGGTACACGAGGTCTTCCGGTAACGCTGTGGGCTCGCGCCATACCACCCAGCCCACGCCCGGATACACCAGGCCATATTTGTGTCCGGAGGCGTTGATGGAGGCAACTCTGGGCAGCTGGAAGTCCCAGGCGAGGTCCGGATCGCAGAACGGCGCGATCAGTGCGCCGGACGCACCGTCCACGTGCACCGGTATGTCCAGCCCGCTGCGATACTCGAGGTCGTCCAGTGCCGCACAGATCTCGGCAACCGGTTCGTAGCTGCCATCGAACGTAGAACCCAGAACGGTGACCACCCCGATGGTGTTCTCGTCGCATTGAGCCACCGCCTCACGCGGCGACAGGTGGAATCGATTGCCTTCCATCGGCACCAGACGTGGCTCCACGTCCCAGTAGTTGGCGAATTTCTCCCAGCAGATCTGGACGTTTATTCCCATCACGATGTTTGGCCGGTCGGTAGGCTTGCCAGCGGCGCGGCGGGCGTGTTGCCAGCGCCGTTTGAGCGCTAGACCGCCCAGCATGCACGCCTCGCTGGACCCGGTGGTCGAACATCCGATCGGATCGTCTGCTTCCACGGCGTGCCATAACCGAGCCAGCATCCGTATGCAGCGCTGTTCCAGATCGGCGGTACGCGGGTACTCGTCCTTGTCGATCAAGTTCTTATCGAAGGACTCGGTCATCAAGGTCGTGGCTTGTGGCTCCATCCACGTGGTGACGAAGGTAGCCAAGTTCAACCGTGCATTCCCATCAAGCATCAGCTCGTCATGCACGATCTGGTAAGCGATGTCGGGATCGATGCCGGTCGCGGGAAATGCGTTTCTCGGAACTGTCACCGGCACCCTGGTGACCACGGGGTTTACCGACAGATCCGGCCGACCTTGCCTACGCCTGTTCGAAGGATGCGATAGTGGCATGGAACTGACAGTAGTCGGACAGGTGTGCGCATCGCGTTCCACGATCGAAATTTGCGTTCACGCTACGGAATGTGCCTGCTGCGGTTGACCTCAAGCGCTGAGCTACCCGGCTGTATTGATTGCCTGCAATCGTGAGGTGCGCCGTCATCCTTGACAGAGAGGCCGGTGAAGCCCGATGGCTTGGCTTCAGCGGTAGTTACCGGTGATGGTACTCGGAGGCTAAAGGCTACCCTCCTCAGCCTGCTCTAGCGGGACTCCGGTCGAGGCGCGGTCGGGACGATAATGCCGAAGTATCGGGCTCTCGGCGCCGAGAAGTTCCAGGGAAGCATGGCGAGCAAGAGCAGGTGCCAGAGTGATTCCACTGTGTGTTACGGCAATGTAGAGACCCGGGAGACCCGACACCGGCCCCACGAGGGGATGGCCGTCGATCGGTAGCGGTCGCACGCATAGTGACGCTTCCACGATCCTGGCTGACACGGCTGCTGGGACGAGCCTGCGAGCTCGGGTGAAAAGCTCCTGCGCGCACTCGTCCAGGTCATCGTCTCCACCCGCGATATCGACGCGACTGTCAATGTCACCGGCCTCCAGAAGAAGCTGGCCCTCGCCGTTCGGGCGCACATCGAGCTCTGGGGTGTGGACGACACGATCAGGTTGCGGCACGATCCGCCCGATCGTGACCGTAAGGGCCCGTGTTCCCGATCCTGGCGTGGAGGCGGGGACGAGGGCCAGGTCGATGCCCAACGGCGCGAGTAGCTCAGGGCTTCGCCAGCCCGCGCAGCACACGACGGTCTCTGCGGCGATTCGTTCGCCATCGGCAAGGCGCACGCCGGTTACCCGATTGTGGTTAACGACAAGGTCGCTGACTTCCACGTCCGTGATGAGCGTTGCGCCCAGAGACAAAGCTCGCTGAACAAGCGCCTGCGCTGCTTGACCGCCATGGATGTATCCCTCGTCAGGGAAAAACGCGATCTGGGCGTCGGAGGGGATCGTCACGTTGGGTTCGAGTTCTCGCGCCCGGGACACTGTGATCACTTCAGCCCCGTATCCCCAACCTCGGAGCCGGTCAACCCGTTCGACGAGTTCGTCGCGCGCCCGCGGCGATCTCGCCCAAGCAAGATTTCCCGCTGCTTGATACCAGGAAGGTTGGCCGAATTCGCCGCCCAGGTGGCCCCACTCACGCATCGCCTCGACCGAAAAGTCGAAGTAGGCGCGCGGCAGCTTCTTGTTCGCGTTGAGCCATGCAAAGCTGGCGCGACTAGTTCCCAAGCCCGGCGACGACCGGTCGATGAGAACTACGTCACCGCCTCGCCGCGCGGCCAACCTGTCGGCCAGGGCAGCACCGACGATCCCGGCGCCGACGATCACAATCCTCGTCACTGGCGAAGCCTGTCACGACCTGTCCTTCCACACCATCTTCAGTGCAGCCAACACCGGTAGGCGCATCATTGCGGCGCGCAGTTGATCGTAGGCGCCAACGATGGGTGGTTAACCAGCTGGTCCAGCGACCGCGCAGCGAACATGCGGATGACCGATTTGTTCTACTTCCCCTGGCACCTGAGGACTGTGCCATTCAAGTCTGCAATGAACCGGACTGGCCGTTCGCCACGGCGCAGCAGGACCGCCTGCAGTCCCAGGCTGGCTGTACCGGGGCGGATTGCCGGCGAGTTGCCGATCCTTGTGGTCAACCACGCCACCCGCCGGCACCGGCGACGACGATGCGGGTGCGGTAAGCGGAGCACGCCGGGGATAGCCGGGGAAGCAGCGAGTATGGCGACGGTGGCGTCCCCGCTCGGAAACACCGGTGTTGTGCTGCCATCGCCGCTCGACAAAGCCCACCAGCCCGCAGGTCGCAAGAACGTAACCCCACCCAGCAAGCACGTCGACAACGTAATGCTCGGCGCAATACAGCACCGTGAACATCATCGTCAGCGGATAGGCAAATAGCAGCAGTCGCCATCGCTGGCGCACTCTGGGGAAGAAGAACACGGCGAGGAACATCGAGAACGCGGCATGCAGCGACGGCATTGCGGCAACCGGGTTAGCCAGCGCCTGACCCTGGTTGAACAGCGGCCCCGTGCTGTCCAGGCCTAAAGCGGCCCAGCCTCGTGCTGAGAGCCGCTCGACGTGCTCACCAAGGTAGCCGTGTACCGAGGCCCACCAGGGTGGCGCCGCGGGGTAGGCCAGGTAGGTCGCAACACCGGCGATGGCCAGCAACAGCCAACGCCGCACGAAGGCCGACCACATCTGCCGTCGACGCAGCCACAGCACGCCAGCGACTCCGGGTACCGCGACGAAATGGGACAGGTAGACCACCGAAGCCAGCACGTCCCACCAGTGCACTCGCTGCGGGTCATAGAGATGCTGCTGCAACCACAGCGTTGGCAGCCGGCCACCGGCGAGGAACTCATCAACCTTGATCATCGCCGTGACGTGTGGTGCCAGTCCGTGTGCGGCCAGTCCGCGGCTGTAGTCATAACCCACCAACGCAGCACAGACAGGACCCCAGTCACGCACCCAGCGCAATGCCACCCGCCATGGTTGGCCAACGTTCCAGCACAGCGCCCCGGCGCCTAGCCAGGCGAAGATGAGTAGCGTGTCGGTCGGCCATCCCCACCAGAGGCACTGCGCGGCAAAGCCCAGCAGATAGCTCACCGCTGCCACGACCCGGATCGGCGGCCATGCGGTCGTGTGACGCGGTGAGATCGTCTCAGCTACCTGGAGCCCATGCGCCCATGATCTTCTGCCAGTCCAGCTGGATGCGACGACGATCTTGCCCAACGAGTGGTGACCCACCGCCCGCCCGCCCCTCCTGCCACCTGACATGAACTGCTTCTGGCTTCACTGCTGCGTGCCACTTCATAGGTCCTGTCCGCGACCGATGAAGCGGCGATATCTTCGACCGGCCCGCTAGCCGTAGGGGCACGCAATTCGCCCTCAGCGTTCAACGACCGACCTGGTCGCATGGACCGGTACTGGTCGCCACTTGACGTCGAACCACTGACCAGCGGTCTGGCGCTTCGCTTACGCCGCGTGGTAACGCTGAACCTCCATCGCCACTGAGGAGGGCCGAGCCTAACCCACGGACCTGCATGAATCCGCGGGATGGGCCCGTCAACGTTGGATCATCGCTTCTTTTGGCGAAGACACTCACCGGCGGTTCCAGTGGTGGCCGTCCCATCGATCATGAACCCAGCAATGATGGGCCGGATCCCAGGTCCAGCGGTCTCCACGGCAATGCGAGTCGCCGCGATGGTTCCAGTCATCGCAGTAGTCCCAGTCTGCGCGGTATACCTGGCTGGAACTGATGCCAGAACCCCGCGGGGCCGGGGTCACCGTGCTGGCCGGCGCCGAACCTGCGCCAAGTGCCACCGCGCCAGCAGCACAAAGCGCCAGGACGCTGCCTCGAAGTGCTGTCCGGCCACGATGCATGGTCAGCCCTCCTCGGTCGAGTACGTGAGACCTCAGAAGGGACGTTTCGTTACAAAAACCGTTGTGCGAGGCAGCTGAAAGTTCGCTGGGAGTCACTCAGAGCCCACTGAGCATCTCGGCTCATCGCCGCGCCGAACCACCTTACGATCATGGACGGGAGCAACAGAACGCTGGTGCGGTGGTCCGTGACGTTGCCCTGATGCCAAGGCCGGCGTGGCTATGGTTGCCTCGGTGCTGGTGGTCTCAGCCGAGGTCGGGCGTGTCGAAGGTGTTGCAACGTGACGGATCCCCGGACTGGTACCCAGCGCTGTACCACTTCTGGCGCTGCTCGGAGGTGCCGTGAGTGAACTGGCTTTCGTTAACGCGACCGCCACCGAGGTGGGATTGAATGTAGTCGTCACCGATGTGGGCGGCGGTATCGAGTGCTGCGTTGACGTCCGCGTCCGTCACGTCAGTGATCAGTGGCTGGCCGGACGGTCCCGGTGTGGTGCTCGCGTGCTTCGCCCAGACCCCGGCGTAGCAGTCGGCCTGCAATTCGAGCCGTACTGAGCCGGAGGTCGGCCCGGATTCGCCCGCTTGGACCTGGCGTGTGGTGCCGCGCAGGTTCTGCACGTGGTGGCCGTACTCGTGGGCGATCACGTACGCGCGGGCGAAGGGACCGCCTTGGGTGCCGAAGCGCTGCTGAAGCTCCTGGAAAAAACCCAAGTCGATGTAGATCTCGCGATCGGCTGGGCAGTAGAACGGGCCGACGTCTGCGCTGGCAGCACCGCAGCCTGTGTTCACCCCGCCGTTGAAAAAGGTGATCCGCGGCTTGCGGAAGGGCTGGCCGGTGTGGGCGAATGTGTCACTCCAGTAGGCGTCGAGCGAGTTATCGACGCCGACGACCTCGCAGTCGAGCTTGGTGTTTGCGTCGCTGCCGTGCCGGCAACTCTGGCTAAGTTGCGTGTCGTCGGCAGTCTGCCCTGTGCCCAGATTAGGCAAACCGTTCGGTAGCGGACTGCTGGACCCACCGGCGAGCTGGGAGAGCAGAAAGTAGAGCAGCAGGCCGACCAGACTGACGCCACCACCACCGATTGCGACTCGGCCGCCGAGGCCGCCACGACCGCGCTGGTCATCGACTTGCGAGGTGTCGAGGTCGGTGCCTTCATCGAAGCGCATGATGCCTCCCCGTGACCCGCACCCGGCTCAGCACGACGCGCTCAAGGAGGATGGCGAGATCCTCGAGATCGTCGAAGTGATCCGTGACGCTGGTTGCGGCTATGCCTGGTTGATCATACGTCACCAGGTGATTCGCTCGCGCGTCCTGCCGAGACCAACCGGCGGCATACAGGCTGGGCGATACTGTGGGGCTGCTGGCGCAGCCTGAAGGTATGCGCGACGATTCACCCTGAAGGTATGCGCAACGATTCACCTCGGTGGGGTGGATTCTTGCTGCGGGCCGGTCAACCGTCCTGCACCAGACCCTCCCTACTTGCCGTAGCCTCGGCTCAGCGGCGCACTTCACGGACGCCTGACTGCCAGATTGGGGAAGGCAGGATGGCACCACGCAAACGGAGGTAGAGCATGAGTGTCGAAGTGATGTGCCGCATTGACGATGGCCCACTCAGGCCTGGCAAATTGGAGATTGCTCAACAAATCGCTCCCTTGGTGAGCTGGTCGGTCACTACCCAGGACAAGTCGCGGTCCAACGAACTGGGAAGCGATGTGGCGGTCGAATTGCACCTTCCCGACAGCACTGTATGGACGGGCGACGCTTATCTAGCTGGCATCGAGACTGACGACGAGCGCTCCGACGACGAGTTTCCAGCGAAGGTGCAACTGCGCGGTTCTGGTCCGCTAAGAGAAAATACGGTCCCGCTGCACGCTGATGTGGTTGTTGCCCGGCTCGATGCGATGTTGGTCAAGGATCAGCGCTAATGGGGAAGCCTGGCAACAGGCTCCCGGTGCGTCGTGGAGCCGTGTGCCGAGGCCGGGCAACAGGGGCTTAGGCTGCTGACGTGGCCATGCCGACCGTCGGACCGGCAACGCTGACGATCGCCGCAGGAGCCGACGTGGTAGCCGTGCTGGTGTTCGCCGCCATAGGGCGCAATGCGCATGCCGAGGTGGTCGATGCGTTCGGAGTGCTGACCACTGCGGCACCGTTCGTGCTGGGGTTGGTCATCGGTTGGCTGGTGGCCCGAGCGTGGCGGGCACCGCTACGGTTACCGGTCGCAACGGCGGTGTGGATTGCTACCACCGTCATCGGTCTTGGCTTACGGGCGGTGTTCACCCACCGGTTGCCCGTGACATTCGTTCTGGTCGCCGCCGCCAGCTTGGCGCTGTTGCTGCTTGGCTGGCGCGCAGCGATGCGCCGCATCATTCCGTCGTAGCGCGCTCACTCCGCGGGTATGGAGACATGTCGGGGCGTCGGGTGGTCAATTGCGCAGACATGTCTCCATACCGGGGCCGCGGAAGCGGGCCTGGCGGCACAGCTGCACGGTACTGGTGAGCCGGACGATTGACGGTCGGCGTGGGGCGGAGCCGAAGCCGAACCGGACTGGCGGGCAGACATCCGCCATCGCCCCGAGGTCTGTGCCATGCCAGCTAGCGGTCACTGACACCAGTGGGTGAAGATCCCAGGCTCCGTACCATTCCCTGCGCTCGGATCCGGCACTACCGTGGGTCCGCACTCCTGGTAGTACGGCTCGAGTGAAGGGATCGATCAATCTTGCCCAGGTGGGAGAGCTAGCGACGCGGCGGGGCACAGCCCGCAGTAGCAACCCGAGCCAGCCACGTCGTCCGATGGTCAGATCGCTGCACAGCGGACCTGCGGCCACATGCAGTTGCCCAGGGCAGCGGACCACGTTGACTGGCGTGACGTCGACCGAATCGAAGCGGTAGGTACTGGCGATGAATTCGGCGACATCATCACTGGGAGCGATGAGCAGCCGGGCTCCGTGAGGATCCTCGACCATGACATCGCTGATGGGGCCAAATGGTGACACCGACCATCGTCCGATGACGATGCGGTGGCCCAAGGCCGTGCCGAAGGCGGCGATCTCACCGTCGAATCGCCACCGTGGAGGGGCGTTCGATTGCCAGCGCGGGAAAGGTGCCACCAGCTCGATGATTCCAGGTTTCGACGTACCGTTGTGGACCTGACTGCATCAGCACCGGGGAGGAGTTTCGGTTGATCGACACGGTTGAGGTCGAGGACCAGGGCGAAGTGCTCGCCTATACATTCGAGGATCTGATGCGCTACCACGGTCCAAGTTCCCCTGCGGGCGTGGCCCACGCCCTGAAGGTGATGCAACGGGCGCTGCCGCTTCTTGAGGCCGATGGTCTACCGCAGCGGCGCGAGATCGAAGTGCAGACGGCTTTCGCCGGACCTGGAGCCCGTGATGCCTTCGAAATGGCTATTCGGGCGGTGACCGAAGGCCGGTATACCGTCGACGACGCTTTGGCGCGTCCCGAACTGGGCTCGACGCGGGAACGTTTCATTTTCCGGCTCAATTACCGGGCGCGCCCTGTGACCGTTGTCCTGCGTGAGGGATACGTTGGGGAGGAGTTCATTGCCCTGGCGCGAATGCCGCAGCGGACTCAGCCGCAGGAAAATCGCCTGACCGTCCTGAAACGCGAGATGGCGCAGCTGCTGCTGGCGACTCCCGCGGCCGAGGTGTACGACGTAGACGCTGCCGGTTAGGCGACTTCCGTTCCACCGCTGCGGTGGACGTTACCTGTCCGCTCGGCCAGCACCTTATGCGGAATCTGCAACAAGCGCATGAGGGTGACCAGCCCCAGACCGCCGAGCATGTTGCCGAGTACCGCGAAGGCAAGCAGCCCCAACCAGTCCGCATAGCCGAACGGCGCACCGACCTGCAATGCGGCAAAGCAGATCAACGACGCGACGATGGCGTGATTGAGCTTGCCGGCACCTAGCAGGAACCCCACGACGACCGCGGGTATCAGCCGAACGCCGTCGGAGTCGGTGGAGTGCTGGAGGTGGGTCATCAGCGTGATGAGCATGCCTCCGATGAGGGCCAGAGCGAAAGCTTTCCACGTGATGCCAAGGGCGATATAGAACGTCCCCGACTCGACCGCCGTGGCACGCAGCGAAGGAAACCCCGCCATCACCAGGCCGGTAATGACCCATCCACCAGCTAGGTTGGTCACCGTTGTCAGCAACCACAGTCGCGCGAGGGAGGTTAGCCTTGCGCTCTTAGACACCACCGCCGCTACGGGAACGAGGAAATCCTCGGTGAATAGTTCGCTTCGCGCCAAGGTCAGCGCGACAAATCCGAGTGATAAACCTAGACCACCGAGCAGAGCGCTGTGGGTGGCCTCTTCCAGCAACAGCAAGGCGAGCACGCCAACCCCGACGTCAAGGCCACCGAGAAATCCGGTTGCCAGCAGTCCGGACCAGGACCGACCAAGACGTTGCGTGCCTTCATCCACCAGCCGGTCGAAAGTCCGCTCGGTATCCTGCTGCGGAACGGCCGGGCTGGTAGCAGAGCGATCGGTCATGGCCGAATGCTAAGGGTGCTGGGTGATCCGAGATAGTCGAGCGCATTGCTCAAACCGGGCGCCGACATCGGTGAGTCCGACAGGGATGTACCAGCGGTCGGTAGCCGCTGGTCGCAGCTTCCCATACCGCGCAGACGGCCCGCTGCGTGACGGGAATGTTTAATGCGACGAGTAGCGGGTACCGGGAAGACCTATGAGTTGTGATGATCCGGCCGGGGCAACCGACGGCGGCGATCTCCAGTTCAGCAAGGCACCGGTCTCGTTATGAGTGCTGCCGCGGATCCGGGGGGTCGCAGCGCGGGGTTCGCGCAGGTCGCTGTGCTATATAGCTCTGACTCGCAACTTCGCAACCTGCTACTGCCTTACCTCGCCGGGGCGCTGGCCCGTCGTGAAGATGTCCTGCTAGTGATCTCGGTGACCGCCGAACGAGTGCTCCGTGACGCCTTGCGTGACGCTGCAGGTTCGGTCCAGTGGGGCGGCCCCGGACTGTCCTGCAGCCGGCTCGGTCGCATGTTTGGTGCCTTCGGGGACTACCTGGAGCAGCGCCGCCGTGCCGGCGTGCCCGCTCATGTCATAGGGGAGCCCGATTCAGATCTCAGCTCCGAGCGGTTGAGCCAGTACCTGCGGCACCTGTCTATGGCCAACGAGGTTTATGCAGCATACGGATGTCCGATGCTGTTTCTGTGGGATGAACGCCGCTACCCGCCCGAGGTGATGGCCCATGTCCGCGCGGTCCATCCCCTCCTGTTCGGTAGTCGTGGCTTGATCGTCAATACCGAGTATTGTGCGCCCGTCGACTACCTGACTGCCAATGCGCCGTCCGCCCCGGCTGCTCCCGTTGATCTCGATCTCGATCTGCTCCTCGATTCCGCCGACGGCCTTGCCGCACTACGCCGGCGCTTGCGCTCATGGGGCACTGACGCTGCGCTCGGTGACCGCGATACCGAGGACATTGTCATCGCGGTGGACGAGATCGCTACCAATGCCTTAGAGCATGGCCAGCCTCCTGCGCGGGTTCGGGGTTGGTCTACAGCTGACGCTGTCTTCGTTCGCGTCGACGACCATGGCCGTACCGGGATACCCCAGACCACCGGCTACATACGGCCCCCCACCAACGCCCGGCGCGGCCGGGGCGTCTGGATGGCGCGCCACCTCGCCGACGTTTTGACCACCCACCACAGTTCTACCGGTACGACTGTCGCGATGCGGTTTCCTCGGTGATCAGTTGGCCCGGGTCCACGGGCGGCACCAGCGCGTCTGAAAGGCGCCGTCTGACTTGGCGATCGTCACCGTAGCCGGGCCCGGAGCTAGATTGTTGGCGATGATGGACTCGCCGGTTCCGCTGACGTCCTTGAGACGTTCCCAATAGCAGTCGAAGTGGCCGGCTTTCCCGGCAGTCCGGTAGGTCCCCGGGGCGATGTCGGTGCCCACCACGAACTTGCCCTCACCGAAACTGCTCGGCAGCACCGGTGCCGACGCCGGCGCTGGTGGCGCAGCCGGGACGGACGGCGCCTGGGCCGGGAGCGCCGTAGCCGGTTCGCCGCGGTTCACGATGATCGCGATGACGACCAGGTTGGCGACGAAGGCGATGAGCAACAGCACCAGTGCCCTAGTGATAGCCCTCCGTGGCTTGGTAACCGGCGTGTCCTTCGAAGCCTGCCTCGTCACCGAGGCTGGCTGGACCTGCGGGACCGCGGGTGCTAGGGCCATGTCACCTCATCTCTAACTGGCATCTGCTTCGCCGGGCGACAGACGGCCCAGCAGGCGATGCCCCAACAATCGGTGTCCGCCGGACGTCCGTTACAAGCTGAGATGAGAAGATCACACTAAGTGGTTACAGCTGGCCGGCATCCGGAGCCGGTCGAGGCACTTCGCTGTCAGAGGTGGCGGAGTTGGGGCCACAGTCGTGACCATGGTTCGTGCTGACCGGAGCAGAGCCAGACCGGTGTGCGGTATGAGAACAGGTTCATTGCGGGGCCAGAGGTGATGGTGGCGACTTGGTGTACTTCAGTGAAGAACTGGTGCAGGTAAGCAGGGTCGGAGCCGACGAACAGGACGGTGTCGGCGCTATCCGGAGGCGCGCCGAAGTACCAGTAACCGCGGTGGGCGCTGTAGACGTGCGGTATTCCCTGCGCTGGGCCGAACCGGTCGATAGCGGCTGCATCCCAGAACCATTCGGTCATTACCACCATGTTGTGCCGGGATGCCAAGGAGGGTGAGTGGTAGACGTCGGCGACTGTCTCCGTCACCTCTGGCCAGCCGAGACTTGCCTGGGATACGGGCCATGCCGGGGTCGGCCAGGAAGCAGGCAAAACCGGTAGGCCCGTAAGTGCGACGACTGTCGACAGAACATAAACTGGCACACTAAACACCCATCGCCACCAGCGCGCTGGACTATGCCGTTGTAGCTCCACCGTGCCCGCAGCCCAGCAAACCGGGAATAAACCCTGGATATAGTAGAATCGACCGCCGGTGATAAGGAAAAGCGTAGTCAGTCCCAGCAGCGTCCACCCCAGGAAGCGATACGGACGCAGCTCCGATGACCGCAGCAGACGCCACAAGCCGTAGCAGACCAGCGTTGCTCCGAGGAGGATTCCCGCGTTAGCGAGCGCCAGCGGCAAGAAAGCCAGCCCTCCGCCTGAAAAAGGCTCGCTAGCGATCACCCGAGTCAGTTCCAGCTGCGGCCATCCGTGGTGGGCTTGCCAGATCAGGTTGGGCAGTATCGCAACCACAGCAATGGATGCGCCGAGCCACAATGCTGGTCTGCGCAGCAGCTCTCGTGGGCCGAAAACGAACACGCTGAGACCAGCGACGATCCACAAAGCGACAATAAGTAATTTGTTCTGCAAAGCGATCGCCGTGAGGCCACCGAGCGCGATGATCAAGCGATCGTCACGAAGGCGCACCCAGCGCACCAGTAACCAGGTAGCTGCCGTCCACATGACTACATCGATTGCAGCGGTCGTGAAAAGATGACCACCTGTCAACATTCCCATTGCGTACGCGCCGGCGGTCAGCACTTGTGCTCGGCGTTGGCCACCTAGCTCCCGGGCGATCAGTGCGGCTACGAACACGCCCGCGGCCGTCAGTATCGTGACCGGCAGCCGTTCGGCGACCAGCGAGCCCGGAAAGATACTGTCCATAGCACGGGCCAGGAGGGGCGCCAGCGGCCCTTGATCAGCATATCCCCAGGACAAATGGCGGCCAGCGGCTAAGAAGTACAATTCGTCGGCGAAATAACCGACTCGTCCACTGGCGAGCAACAACACCAACCCGACGCCGCCGGCGATCGCCAGCACAGGCCACCGCGCCAGCCAAGGAGTGGGTGGATATTCCGTATCCCGGGGTTTTGCTTGCTCTACCAGTAGCAGGCGGTTTTCGTCCGGCTGTGCCAATGACTGCACGGTGTCTTCCAATCAGCCGTCCTTGCGAGCGAGCACCCGGTAGGTATTGCCCCCACGAGTACGGCGCACGATATGGCCAAGCAGGTTGTCGAGTAAGTACGCGATCACAAGCAATGGCCGGCCCGCTGCCCACACCACGGTGTGCCGTATCTGGCTGACGCGCGTTGCCCGGGTGGGCAGCCACGGCAGCTGTGGGTCGGGGGCGATGGCGGTGAGCGCCAGAACCAAGCTGACGAACAGGTCGACGCTTTGATGGGCTTCGCCGCGTTCGACAGCGACAGTCGACAACCCGCGATCGGCGAGCGCTTGTATGAGGTTACGGACGGGGATCATGTGCTGGTGTTGTGGCTGGAACCAGGGCAGCCACCAGCGGCCGAACAGATGACCCAACAACGACTCAGGGTCGGGCAGTTCGATCAGCAGGTAGCCGCCGGTGGACAGAATTTTCGCCGCCGCATCGAGCTCGTCGAATGGCTCCCTGGTGTGCTCTAGGTAGTGATGCATGCTGACGACGTCATAGCGCCCGGCCAGTTTGTCGACCAGCGTGACGAATTCTCCCAGGTAGCTGCGGTCAATCCAGCCACGGCGCTGAGCCTCCTCGACGCTGACGCTGAGGTCCAAGCCGTCGAAGCGGGCGCCCGGCCACACCTCACGGGCGAGTCGGCAGAAATGGCCGTAACCGGCACCGACGTCTAGCCATACTCGCGGCGTGGTGAATCGCTTGATCATGTCCACCCGCCCACGATAGGAGCGTCCCGTCGCCGCGAATGCCTTTTCCGCCTGTTCTTGGCCGAGACCGTCATAAAAATCACGGTAATAGAAATCCAGTCCCGCTGGCGTCAGCCGCGGATTCTGGAAGATATGCCGGCACGCGCCGCACTGTTCCAACGTGAACCGGCCCGGCTTGCGCTGAATGAGATCGGTGGTACGCAACCGTATTGATAGGCTGGCGGAACCACACCAGGGACAGGTGTCCCGTCGCGGTTCGAGAAACCTTTCGATTCCGCTGGCCAACTCTGTCTGGTAGTACAACCTGCACGCCTCGTACGGATCGGTCATAACAATTTCTCCAGATGATCAGCAGCGGCCGCCGCCCCGCCAGCAGCAGTGAACGAGGTCTGGATGCGTCGTGCCGCGCTGCGGTAGGAGGGGTTGGCAAGCACAGTGGTCAGTGCCGTGCGTAGCTCACCGGCGCTGACGCGGCTGAAGTGGACCCGGATGCCGGCTCCGGCGGTGGTGACTTGGTTGGCTATGACGGGCTGGTCGTCGCGGATAGGTGCGACCACAAGAGGGACGCCATGGCTGAGGGTTTCGCAGACGGTGTTGTGCCCGGCGTGGCAGACCACGGCGTGCAGATGCGGGAGCAGGTCGAGCTGCGGAACGAACTCGCGGACCAGGACGTGGTCTGGCAGCGAGTCGATCAGGTGCGGTGGAGCCACGATGATGGCTTGGAGCTGGTCGGCTAGTGGTGCTATCGCTGCTAGCACGGTGGTAAAGAACCGCCGTCCGGCCTCTTGATTGAGCGTGCCCAGGCTGACGAGCACGTGTGCGCGGTGGGGGTCGAGCCAATTCCAGGGAAAACCAGGTACACCGGCTCGTTCACCGATCGATGGGCCCACGAACGCGTAATGGCCGGGGAATTCGCAGCTGGGCCCCAGCAAGGCGATTGTGCTGAATACCAGCACAAGATGGTCAGAAAACCGCAGATCGACAGGTTCTGCCACGGCGAAGTCGCGTTGGAAATCGAACAAGCATTGCCGTGCCCACGCGCCGACTTTCGGCATGGTGGTGAACTGATCGGTCAGCTCCGCGGAGGTGGTGGCCGAAGTCGCCCAGGGCAGTCCTCGTTGGCGGGCCACCAGGGCTCCGGCGGGCGCCTGCTGGTCGACGACCAGCACATCGGGACGGAAGTCGTCTACCACGGCGGTGACTGCCGGAACCATGGATTGGGCTAGCGGGATGAGCACCTCTGCCCAGAGAAATCGGAAGGCCGCTGTGCCGCGCAGGCCGAGCGAACGGCTGCGAATCTCGGCCAGCCTCTGCCCGGAAAACTCTGCTGCGATCGGGATGACGTGGGCTCCGGGGGGCAGCAGCGGGCCGAGGGTGGCCGGGTGCCCGGTCCAGGCGATGGTGTGGCCCCGATCGATGAGCTGCTGACCTACGGCCAGGGTGGGCAGAATGTGGCCGGCGAAGGGAGGGACGACGAACAAGAACCGGCTCATCGCACCGCGGCGGTGGTCTGGGTGGTCAGCCAGTCCAGCACGATGTCACGCAGCGCTGCGGTGGCGTCCATGAGCACCGAGTGACCGCAACCCGCTAGCACCGTCAGCACGCAATGGGGGAGGCACGCGTCGAGTTCGCGGGCGTAGTCGATCACGTCGGAGTGCTCGCCGTATACGGCGCGTACCGGACAGGTCAGCTGGCGCAGCTGGCTGGCCGGGAGGGGTTGTACTGCCTTGAGATCGGCCAGAAACGTGGTGTGGTTGATCAGCTCGTCGGCCATGGCGAGCAGCCGGGTGACTTTGCGTCCTAGTTGGTCGAGCCATCCGCTGCGCCGAGCGCCGGCGACGGCGGTTTCGATGCGGTCGCGTTCGGCGGCGACTTGTTCGGCCCAGCCGGCGACGGTGAAGTGTGCTTCGATGAGCACCAGGCTGGCCACACGGTGGGGACAGTCGGCGGCGAAACTCAGTGCCACGATGCCGCCGTAGCTGTTGCCGACCAGGTGAACTGGTCCGTCAATGCCAAGGGCGTCAAGTAGTGCAGCCAGGTCGGCCACTGAATCCGCGACTCGGTAGCCGGTGCGTGGCCGTTCGGACAGGCCGTGGCCGCGTAGGTCGTACAGGACCACCTCGGCGCCGGCTTGGGCGACCGGGTTGGCGAGGGTGTAGTAGTAGCTGGACATGTTGTCCATACCCAGCCCATGGATGAACACCACCGGCTGGGCCCGGGTGAGCAGGCGGTGTTGGGGCGACAATCGTTGGACGTGTAGCCGCACGCCGTTGGCCACGACCTCAGGCATCGACGGTCACCGCATGAGTGCCATCCAGACAGCGGGCAATGTAGGTGACCACGTCGCCGACGGTCATATCGATGATCTCGTTGAGGTTTTTGTCGGCCAAAAAGCCCACGAAATCAATCCGGTCATCGTAATGCTCGGCAAGCATGGTCGACAGCTTGACGAACTCGATGCTCTCCAGTTCGAGATCTGCCTCAAAAGCCGTCTCCATACCAATATCCAGACTCAACGCATACTCAGCACCCATGATCTCGATCAATATGGCCCGGACATCGGCCAGAACTTGCTCAGACGTCATCCGGTTGTCCCCTCCTGCGTGTGTTTCGACTTTTGGCCTGCAATCTCCGGCAAAGTCCAGGCCACCGCGTACGGTTCGGGTTCGGTGCTGACTGCGGCGTGCACCCATCGGCTCGGCGCTGCGTGTCCCGTTGCCACCAGTAGCCGATCTCCGTCGACCCGCTCGACGACAAACTCGTGCGGTCGGCCAGCCAGCCCGGTACCGGCGGCTTTGGCCACCGCCTCTTTGGCGGCCCAAAACCGGGTGACCCAGCTTGAACGGCTTTGCTGCGACAGACACAACGTGTCGAGCAGGTCGCGTTCGGTTGTGGTGAGAATCGCGTTGACGGTTCGGTCATCGCGATCTGTGATCTGTTCAATGTCGATGCCTACTCCGGCTGCGCACCCGGGATCGCCGACGAATGCGGCGCCCAGCGATCCGGTATGCGCCAGCGATACCTCCGGCGGTTCGGTGAATGGGCCCACCACTCGCGGGCGTCCCGACGCATCGTTAATTACTGTGATCTCGATGGGGAATACCGGGCCGGCGCCGGCGTCCCAAAGCCATTGCCGCACCGCATCTTTGACCGCGATCCGTCCCAGCAGCCACTGCTGGGACGCCCGTGGGGTGCGCCGGTGGTATTCCGCTCGTTCAGCGGCACTCAGATAGCGACGCATGACGAGTTCCCTCGTGGCCGGATCTGGCCACCGGTCCTGGACCAGGAACCATCCGCCAGGCTGGCGTTGTGCGATGCGGTTGTGTTCCGGGAAGACGAAGACCGGCCAGGTCACCTCGTCAGTGTTGAATCGGCGATCCCGCCACCGATCAATGCGGGCCCACAGCTGGCCGTCCGCGCGCCACAGCTCAAGGTCAGCGACGACCTCGGTGGCCGAGACAGAGACGATCCGGACCGCGCATCGAACTCGTTCACCAGCTCCAGGAGCTGGGCCGTAGAAGTGCAGCCGGTCGATCCCAGCTGGGAAGGCAAGCCGGTCTCGGGCAGTCCTCATCATGATCCAGAAGCCAAGCAGTTGCCCGGCATTGTCCAGCAGAGCTCCCGGTGCTGGGGGGACGAGCAGCTCACCGAGGATGCCTTCATCAGCTATCGGACCGAGCTCGGTGACGCCCTGGAATGCGGGGCCGTGGAACATCCAGCGATCCCGGTACAGCTCCTGGGCGGTCACCTCGCAGGGCCGTTGCCCGGACAGCGACGGTTCAGAGGCCGCCGGGTACGAAGACGGGTAGCTGTCGGCGAGCAGTACGGTAGCGCGCGCGTAGCCGTCGAGCACCACGGTCACGTTGCCATCCGAGCCCACTGATGCCCTGGTCGTCACCTTGGCCGGGGGCGCAACCGCTAGCCAGCGCATTGCGCGGATGTCCTTCAGGCCGACGACCGTGCGGCCAGGAGACAACTCCCGGGCAGCGTCTGCCATGAGCTCGAGCATCGTGGTCAGCGGCACCACGGGGTACCGATCGGCCAGCTCCGGCCAGCCGTCGGGTTGCCGGTAAAAGCAGTGATCGAGAAGGTCCGGCATGGCGGCCAGAGACAGCGTTTGCGTCGTGCTGGCCTGCCGGGAGGTGACCCGTGCCCACGAATCCACGACCTCCGTGGCGGTGGCTGTGACCTGCCGGAGTGCGGCGTCGAGCTCTGCCAGCACCGGATGCTCCCTAGCGGCTCCCCGCGTTGGCAATGCAGAGGCATCCCGGGCCGGAATGAGTGCTCCAACGTCTTGCCCGAGCCGGACCAGCGGGGCCCCTAAGGCAAGGGGTATGGCAGTCCCGCGAGAAGGCGGGGACCCGACGGGTGACGTGAGCGGCAGCTGATCAAATCGGGGTGCCCAGCCCTCCACCCACAATGCCGCCGCCACCCGGCGTAACTGGTCGAGCCCGGACCGCCGCGACGTGTTGGCGGTCACCGCAAGATGCGGCAGATCACCCAGTGTGTCGGTAACGAAGGCAGGCAGGCTCCCGGTGCCGACCTGTACGAAGGCACGCGCGCCGGCGTTGTAGAGGCGCTGGATCAGCGGACCGAAACGGACCGGTTCGAGAAGGTGGCGAGCAGCGAGGGCGCGGATCTGGTCGGGACCGTCCGGGTAGCGATCGACAGTGGTGGCCGACCAGATCGGCAGTACCGGTGGTCGCACCGTAAGGCGGCTGCAGATGGCCAGAATCCGGTTCAGGTATGGCGCCAGCATCGGTGAATGGAAGCCAGACCGGAACGGCAGCACTTGACCGGCGATCCGGCGCGCCTGCAGCTGCTTCAGGACGGCGGCCACGGCAGCTTCGTCACCGCAAATGATCGACTGGTGCGGGCAGTTGTCGTGGGAGACCACCACCCCGTCCAGCCCCTCGATGACCTGGGCAGCCTGTTCGGCGCCGCACCCCAGTGCAGCAAACACCAGTCCAGGAACCTGCAGCGTTGCTGGGTCGAAGGAGGCGATGAGCTCGTCGACTGCCCGGTTCGGGTATATGCCGGCGGCCGTCATCGCATTCCATTCGCCGATGCTGTGCCCAGCAACCAGGTCCGGCATGATGTTGAGCTGGTGTAGTGCCGCATCGAGCAGCCGGCCGACCCTCAACACGTCAAGGCCATGGCGACCGAGTACCGCGTTGTCACCGAGGTTCGGCCGGTCGAGCCCGAAGTGTTCAGCGACATCGTCGATCCGCGGGTTGAACTCCTGCTCCAATCCCGGAAAGACAAACGCCAGCTGACCTGCTCCGGGTTCTGATCTCAGTGGCGTGGTGGTGAACCAGATGTCATCCCGACCCCGCCACGGTCTGCCCTGCCCGACGATCCTGCGCGCCAGCGCCAGGCGGCGCGCGGTGGGCGCGACGATGGCCAGCCGGCAGGCCCCGCTCGCTGGTAGGGCGGAGGTGCCGTCCCGGGGGAGCAAACTGATGTCCGGTACCTGAAGGAGCCGCCCCAGCTCGGTCGGTGTGCTGGCGGCCAGGAGCAGTACCGGCTCGGGACCGGCCGGCTTGATCCGGCGGGAATGTCGGGTGGCTGGTGGCTGCTCCAGGATGGCATGCGCATTGATGCCGCCGAAGCCGAAGGCGTCCACTGCTGCTCGGCGCGGCCTGTCACTGCGCAGATCCCATGGCCGGGTTTCGGTGATCGGCGCGAACCTGGACTCGGCCAGTGCTGGGTGCGGGTCGTCGCAGTGCAGGGTGGGCGGCAGCACGCCGTGGTGCACGGCGAGCGCGGCCTTGATGAGGCCGGCGATGCCGGCGGCCGGCATGGTGTGGCCGATCATCGACTTCACTGAGCCAATGCCGATGTCATGACCGGCGCCATTAGGTCGACCGAAAACCTGGGTGAGTGACGTTAGTTCGGTGTGGTCGCCAGCGGGAGTGGCAGTGCCATGAGCTTCGAGCAGCCCAAGTGCAGCCGGTTCGGTGGGATCCAGTCCAGCGGCCTGCCACGCCCGTTCCATGGCCCGCACCTGGCCCTCAGCACGCGGGCTCATCAGGCTGCTTGCCCTGCCATCGCTGGCGATCCCGGTTCCGCGGATCACCGCGTAGATCCGATCGTTGCGGGCGTCGGCGAGGCGTTTGAGCACCACCATCCCGGTGCCTTCGCCGATGAGGATGCCGTCGGCATCCCGGTGGAAGGGCCGGATCCGCTGGCTCGGGCTTAGTGCGCCGAGCTGGCTGAACACACTCCACAACGTGATGTCGTGGCAGTGGTGTACCCCCCCTGCGAGGATCGCGTCGCAGCGGCCGGCGATCAGCTCGGCGACTCCGTGGTCGATGGCGAGCAGCGACGAGGCGCAGGCGGCATCGAGCGTGTATGCGGGTCCGGCGAGATCGAGGCGGTTGGCCACCCGGGACGCGACCAGGTTGGGAACCAAATCAATCGCGGCTTCCGGTCGGTCGGGGCCGAGCCGCGATTGGAACGCATGTCGGACTCGCTCCAACTCGGCGTCTGCAAGGTCGGGCAGTAGCTCGCGCAGAGTGGTGACGAGCTGGTTTGCCGTCCGGATTCGCTGGTCCAACCGGGCCAGGCCAGGGGTGAGGTAACCCCCCCGACCGATGATCACGCCGACTCGGGACCGGTCGCCCAGCTGGTCGTTCCCGCCGGCGTCGCGGATCGCTTCCGCGGCGACGTGCAGCGCGAGAAGCTGGTCGGGCTCGGCACCTTGCACCGCGCTGGGCATGATCCCGTACCGGGTCGGGTCGAAGGTGGCATGGTCGATGAAACCACCGCGGCGGCAGTACAGCCGGTCGCTGTGCCGGGTCGCGGCAGCCTGCGGGTCGTAGTAGCACGGGTCCCAGCGGGAAGCGGGTACTTCTGCAATCGCGTCTACGCCGTCGAGGATGTTGGACCAGTAAGTGGCCAAGTTGGGCGAACCGGGGAACACGGCGGCCATCCCGACAATGGCCACCTCGACCGGCTCAGCCATCCTGGCCGACCCCGAAGGCGGCACCCTCAAACGCGGCTGGGTCAGCGCACATGTACACGACCTGAGGCTCGGTGCCGCTGGTCAGTTCGGCGAGCAGGCAAGCAACCCCGTCCTCCGGCTCGATCAGACCAATGCCGCGTCTGGCGTACTCGCGCTCGAGTTCGGCTGAGACCATCCCTGTCCCGTTTTCGAACGCCGCCCATGGCCCCCAATCCACTGCGACCACCCGGCCGCAGGCACGCGGAGTCCAGATCCGGGCCAAGGTGTCTAGCGCGTCGTTCGCCGCGGAGTAATCGGCCTGGCCGCGATTGCCGAATACCCCGGCCACGCTGCCGAACAGCACCAGGAACCTGAGGTCTCCCCGCGCCGCCTCAACCAGCGCCCGTGCCCCATTGACTTTGGTCTCCCATACCTGGGTGAAATCCTCGGCAGTCTTGTCGACGAGCAACCGGTCAGCGAGCAGCCCCGCGCCGTGCACGATCCCGTCGAGCCGGCCATGCCGCCGGTACACGTCATTCACCAGGGCCGTGACCGACGCCGGATCGCGAACATCCACCGTCGAGTAGTGGACTGAGGCGGCCAGCCCAGCCAGCTCGCCCAGCGTGGCACGGATCTCTCGCTCGGCCAAAAGGCGGCTGGCTGCTGCGTCAATCTCGACCGGTGTACCACCCCGGGACTGGGCAAGTACCCGCCGCAAAGTCACGCGGTCAGCTGCCGCTGCGGTCACCGGCTCCTCATCGCCGCCGGGCAGCGAAGTCCGACCGACCAGCTCCAGATGGCAGCCACTCGCGCGAGCCATGCCGGCGGCGACTCGCGCAGTGATGCCTCGAGCACCACCGGTCAGCAGTACCACTGACTCTGGCCCCAGCCCGGCCACGCCGGCTGCGCGGTGCTCCAGCGGCGCTGGTACAACCTGCAACGTGACCCGTTCACCGGCCGCGTACCCCACCGCACTCGGTGCATCAGCAGTGAGCAGCTCAGTGAGCAGATGCTCGGCGAGATGGGCCGGCTCCTCCTTCGGGTCCACATCGACGACACGGACAAACCGATCGGGAAATTCACGTGCGATCGTGCGGACCAGACCCGCCAGGCCCACCCCGGCAACACCGTTGGGGTTGGGCGTCCGAGCGAAGCGACCTCCAGAACCTGTCACGACAAGCAACTTGCTCACGCCACCGCGGATGGCATCGCGGAGCGCGATGAACCCGTCCGGCAGGATTGCCGCCCGACCACGATCCAGTGCTGCTAGGTAGACGAGTGCATCGGCGCGCGTCTTCTGGGTGATCTGATCCATGCCCAGCAGGCGTACCTCGGCGCCGTGCTGTTCCAGCAGGACGGACAGGTCCAGCGCGAGGCCGCCGCCGTCGCCAATAATGGTGACCCGCCGCCCGGACATCGACGTCCCCGGCCGGCCAGGATGCAGTGGCAATGAGGTGGCCTCGACGAGGTAGCGGCGCGCGCGCGGGCGTCTGCTCGACTGGGCAGTGGAGGTCGGTGCTGGGTCGGCCGGTAATTGCCTGCCAAGTCGGTTGACGATCCAGTCCACGATGCTGCGCAGTGTGCGAAGCCGGCTCAGCTCCTCGGCCACCGAGTCATCCAGCGGGCTGCCGGCGCACGCCAGCCCGAGCTGGTCGGTGAGCAGGCCGACCAGCTCAGTGCGTTTGATGGAGTCGATACTGAGATCTGCCTCCAGATCGAGGTCAGCTCCGAGCATGTCCACCGGGTAGCCGGTTCGGTTGCTTACCAGGGACCGTACGGTGGCCAGCACCGAACCAGGCGTCAGTTCAGCCGGTTCGACTCGTTCCGGAGGAGCCGCGTCGACGCTCGTATTAGCCGTCGCGTCCTGCGCTGGGGCGAGCTGCCCGGCCAGGGCTGGCGATACCACTACGGGCGGCAAGCCGGGAGCCGGTAGTTCGGCAGGTGCTGGAGTGGTACCGAGATACCCCAACATGATCTCGCGTTGGGCCGCGACGAGTTCCCGGGTGCTGCGCAGGAACTCCAGTACGGTCGCCTCTCGCCCGGCTGTACTGCCGGCGTTGGATGCTGCCTCGCCGGCTGGTGCAGCCACCTGCTGGGCCGGACGTAGCCCGCCCCGGAGGTATTGCCCGTCAGCGGTTTTGACCAGGTGGCCATTCAGCACCCATCCGGCGCGGCGAGGAGCGACTGTTCCCGACGTTGTTGTCGCCACCGAAGCGGGCACCGGGCGGGCCTCCCGACCCTGGAAAAGTCCGGCCGTATCGATCGGTACGCCGGCGACGGCGAGCTCGGCCAGGGCTAGCAGCAGGCGCCGCAGTCCGGACTCGCCGGGTACGTCTGTAGGGACGGACGTGTGCGGCCGGTCGCCAAGGATCTCGTTGACCAGTCGGGTGAGCACCCGACCCGGCCCTGCTTCGACGAAAATCCGCGCCCCCGCCGCGTACATCGCCTCCACTTGTTCCACAAACCGAACTGGCTCGGCGACGTGGGCAGCCAGCATTGCCTTGATGGCGGCGGGATCACCCGGATACAGCGCAGCTGTGGTGTTTGACCACACCGGTAGCCGCGGTGAACCGAATGCACGGCATCCCAGCTCAGCTGCGAAAGTACGGGAGGCATCGGCCACCACCGGGCTGTGGAAGCCACAGGCCACTGGGAGCCGCGCGCTGGTCAGTCCTGCCTCACCCAGCCGTTTCAGTGCCGCATCCACGGCCAGAGCAGGTCCGGAGATGACGGTCTGGCCGGGCGCGTTGTGGTTGGCCACCACGACCGGTCCGTCCCCGAGCACGGCCCGCACCTGCTCAGCGGTTGCGGCGACCGCGGCCATCGTGCCGGGATCGGATCCAGCTGCAGTGAGGATGGCTTGGCCTCTGGCCTCGCTGAGTTCGAGAAGGTCACCGGCGCTGACCGCGCCAGCGGCGGCGAGTGCGACGAGCTCGCCGTAGCTGTGTCCGCCGAGATGGTCTGCTTGCACGCCTAGTGAGGTCAGCAACTCGTGCATGGCCAGCCCAGCGATGCCCAGCGCTGGCTGGGCGACCCGCGTATCGGTGAGTATCGCGCGCTGCCGTGCAGCGTCGTTGTCACCGAAAGCGGCGGCCGGGAACATCGCGCCGGCCCACCGCCTGCCGAGCTCCAGGAGTCGCTGCAACCGTGGAAATGCCACGAAGAGGTCGGCCAGCATGCCGGGCCGTTGGCTGCCCTGGCCGGGAAACAGGAACGCGACCTGACCTGTTGCGCTCGCGTCTTCGGACGCGACGAAAACACCGTCACCGCTGGCACCGGACCGGGCCCGCGCCAGCTTCGTCGCGAGATCATCCAGGTCCTCGGCTACCACAGCCACCCAGACCGGATCGTGACCGGACTCGCCTGAAAGACCCCAGGCGAGATCCCGCAACCGCCACGGCCGGCCAGCGGCATCATTGGTCGTGAGCAGGTCGGATAGCCGATCGATCTTCTCGATCGCCGCGGACCTGTCCAGGCCGGTGAACAGGAAAAGCTCTGCCGGCCAGGCGTCGACACCGTGCCGGGGCCGTGGAGCTCCCTCGTAGGAGGAGACCACCGCGTGGAAATTCGTCCCCCCAAACCCGAATGCGCTCACGCCAGCAATCCGGGCGGACGGTGACGGCCATGGCCGCGCGGCAACATCAAAGGAGAACGGGCTGGCGGCAGGATCCCAGTACGGGTTCGGATTACGCAGCTGGCTGGTGGGCGGCCGCACCCCGGCGTGCACCGCGAGAACCGCTTTGATCAGTCCGGCGACTCCCGCGGCACACTTCGTGTGCCCGATCTGGGATTTCACCGATCCCAGCGTGCAGCTACCGATCGTTGTGCCAGCGGCGGAGAACAACTCGGTCAACACCGCCAGTTCGGTGCGGTCGCCGACCACGGTGCCAGTGCCATGGGCCTCTACCAACCCGACGTCCGCCGGTGAGATCCCGGCCATCTGGTAGGCGCGCTCAAGCGCCCGGCGCTGACCCTCGGGTCGCGGTGCGGTGAGCCCGAGCGAGCGCCCGTCGCTGGCCGAGCCAATTCCCTTGATCACCGCGTAGATGCGGTCGCCGTCGCGTTCTGCGTCGCCCAGCCGCTTGAGCACTACGCACGCCACACCTTCGCCGAGTGCGATGCCGTCGGCGGAGGCGTCGAAGGGCCGGCACCGGCCAGTGGGCGACAGGGCGCGTACCGAGGCGAACATCAGGTAATCGTGGATGCTGTTGTGCACGTCGGCGCCACCGGCGATCACCATGCTGCTGGTGCCGGCCCGCAGTTCCTTGCACGCCAGGTCAATCGCGGCCAGCGAGGATGCACATGCGGCATCGACCGCGTAGTTGGCGCCACCGAGATCCAGCCGGTTGGCGATCCGTCCGGCAATCACGTTGGCGAGCACTCCAGGAAAGGAGTCCTCGGTCAGTGCTGGCAATTGCGCCTCTAGTTCTGCCGGCAACTTCCCGTGATACGCGGGATAGAGGGAACGGAACCCATACGCACTGGCCAGATCGGCGCCCGCCTCCGCGCCGAAGATCACCGAGGTGAGTTCGCGGTCGAAGGGGCGCTGCTCGTATCCTGCGTCGCGTAGCGCGCGGGCAGCCACCTCGAGCGCCAGCAGCTGGACTGGCTCAATGCTGGCCAGCGCCGCTGGGGGGATCCCGTAAGCCAGCGCATCGAAGGGAACATCCGGGAGAAAACCACCCGCACCGGCTGCATGCGGGTACGCTGCCGGGTCCCAGCGCTCCGGGGGGACATCGGTCACCGCGTCTACCCCGGCCAGCACATTCGCCCAGTACGTTGCCAGATCCTCAGCACCGGGGAAGATCCCTGCCATACCGATGATCGCCACCTCTAACGGCTGTGCTGGTGGCGTGGCCACTTCGAGGGGTTCGTCGATCAGCTCGGCGACCCGCGCAGCGAGGACGGCAGCGGCACCCTCGGTAACCTGATGGTGCAACGCTTCGATGGTCGTTGTCTCATGGCGCAGCGTGGCCACCTCACCCAGCATGACCATGCCCTCGCGGCGCTGGACCTGCTCGTCAACCGCAACCAGCGCATCACCTTGACGGCGCAGGCCCTTACTTGCGATGCGTAACCGACCCAAGTTGAGCTGCTCCAACTCCGCCCACACTGCATCCCGCGGTAGCCCTGCAGCCGCCAACCGGGCCCGCGTCTCGGTGAAGGTGTGCACATACGGCGAATCCGCGCAGCGGATTGCATGCCCGGGCGCGGTCTCCAACAACACGGTGCCCGCGCAAGCCAGCGCTGCTTCCTGGTAGACCGGGGCGATGGCGCCGGCGGCGACCGCTTCCTGTGTGAACAGGTACGCGGTGCCCATCAACACGCCCACCCGCGCACCGCGTTCGATCAGTGGCGCGGCCAGCGTGGCCACCATTGCCGCGGAACGCTCGTCGTGAATACCCCCGGCGAACAGCACCTGCAACCGGTCTGCACAACCGTGGCCGTCGTCGTAGGCCAGCAGCCGCTGCAGCTGCATTTCCCATAAGGGGAAACTCGCCAGCCGCCCGACATGGCCCCCGCATTCGCGGCCCTCGAAAACGAACCGGCGCGCCCCCTCGGTCAGGAACCGATCCAGCAGGCTTGGCGATGGCACGTGCAAGAACGTCTCGATCCCGGCCGCCTCGAGGGGCACCGCCTGCGCGGGCCGTCCACCGGCGATCAGCGCGTAGGGAGGCTGGACCCGTTGGACAGCGGCTAGCTGTGCCTGACGCACCTCCGGTGGGACGAAGCCAAGAATGCCCACTCCCCACGGGCGGCCGTCCATGGCGGCAGCCGTTTGTTCCAGCAATGCGCGGGTCTGCTCGCCGTCACTCAAGGCCAAGGCAAGAAACGGCAGGCCGCCGGCGGCTGCGACGGCCGCCGCGAACCCAGCCTGATCGCTGACCCGAGTCATCGGACCCTGCACCACCAGGGGCCGGGACTCCCGCGCCGATTGCGATTGGGCGGCGCGCAGTGCGTCGGTGATCGCCGCGCGGACTGCCATCACCACACCACCCGCTGTGACGTAGCGCCGAGCCAGCAGACCGGCCAGGGCACCGTCTTGCCCGACGGGTAAGGCACCCAGATGCCGGGCGCCCAACTGGGTTGCGACGGAATCGGCGTTCACAACCGGCACATCCGGACGTGTGAAAAGGCGGTGACCGCCGATGATTGCCGTCTCGGTGCCGTCCATTGCCCGGATCGCGGCGGCGACCTGGGTCGGCAAGTCGGCCTCGGCGACCAGTGCCAGCTGCCCATCGAGCACGACCCCGGCGGCACCACCGGCGATGGCCGCGGCAGCGGTGTGCGGTCCGATTCCACCAGCCGCCCAGATCGGGATCTCGATCCGGGGGTCGCCGAGTAACTGCTGCAACAGCACGAAGGTTGATGTGGCACCAACCCGACCGCCCGCTTCGGCGCCTTTGGCGATCAAGCCCCAAGCCCCGGCCCGGATCGCTGCATGCGCCTGCGTCACCGACGTCACCTCAATGAACATGCGCCGGCCCGGGGCTGCCGGACGGCCCGTGCCGGCGTCCAGCACCACCACATCGACCTGGCTGGGTAGATCGGCCGGTGATAGCGGGCACCCGATCGGCAGCCGTACCCCGAATGTTCCGGACCACCACCGGCATACTTCCGCCAGCGCGGCCTGTGCCCGGTCGTAATCCCGTCCCAGGTCCAGGACACCCAGCGAGCCGGCCCGCGCAAGTGCGACTACCAGAGCGGCATTGGGTTCCTCGAACGGCGTGATCCCCACCACCAGCTCTCGGTCCTGCAGCCTGCTCATCCTGGGCTTCGTCCTTCCTGTACGACGCGGCGACCCCGGTAGCCGGTGGCGGTTGCCGGGGTGTGGCGGGCGCGTGGCTGGTATGTCTGCGTGCGCAGGGTTGGAGTGACCCGGGTGATCCCCCCTCGATGACCACCCGGGTCCGCCAGTGATGCGGCAACGAAAGATTCCGGCCACTCGGTAAAGAAAGATGGGCGAGCTCGCGGCTGCCGCTATGGCGCAGCGTGGATTGCTCTCGCTGACGCCGAGTTCGTGACCACGAAAAACGCAACCGCGATTGTCGCTAGCACGGCCAGGCCCCCCTTGCCCATCGTACTGGCTACTGCCCCTCATTCGGGGCTACCGACTTACAATCAGTAACACTAGGTGATAGCAACAGTGCCTACAAGGCCCAATGTGGCTCTGATGGCGTATTGGTACGGACCGAAATGGGTGCGAGTACTTACTCAATGGATCCGTACTACGTAGGTGGTCCGTGGGGTGACGCTCGGCACGGTCGCTCGCAGTGACGTCACAGTCACCCGATTGTTGCTCAGCTGATGATCCGGTACATCTAGATCTCGATGTTGGCAGACGTGGTGGGCTGGCTGAGAAGGTCTGCGTCGTTGGTTGTCGCGGTGATGCTCGCCGGTGCCGCGGCATGTGCGGCGCCGGCGCCGCCATTCTCGGGCGCGGGTGTCTGTGCAGTGACGAGGACGACCAACGTGGCGGTCCCGATGCGTGACGGCACGCTGCTGCGCGCCGATGTGTACCGGCCGGCCACTGCCGAGGCAGTTCCAGTGATCTTGATGCGGACGCAGTACGGCAAGGAGGCCGCTCAGGTTGCGCCTGCGCGATACGCGCGTCCGGAGTGGTTCGCCTCCCACTGCTACCTCGTGGTGATCCAGGACATCCGGGGACAGTTCGCCTCGGCAGGCGCATTTTCCGAGTTCGCCGACGACCGCAATGACGGCTATGACAGCGTGGAATGGGCCGCGCAGTTGCCGGGATCATCTGGAAAGGTCGGTATGTACGGGTCTTCTTACGTAGGCGCGACCCAATGGTTGGCCGCCGAGACGGCTCCACCGCACCTGACCACCATCGTGCCGGCCAACACCGCGTCGGACTACTACGAGGGCTGGACCTATGAGAATGGTGCGTTCCGGCTGAACTTCATCGAGCCGTGGACGATGGACTCGATCGCGCTGTCTGCGGCCAAGAATCGTGGGGACGCCAAGGTCGCCGAGCAACTCGCACGAGACTCTCTGGACATCGCCAGTTGGCTGCGGTACACGCCCTACCGAAGCTTCCCGCCGTTGCATCCGGGTGATGGTGCAGTGGCGCCGTACTTTTACGAGTGGATCTCTCATCGCACCGATGGCCCGTACTGGCAGCAATGGGCGCCACAGCAGTACTACCCTAAGGTCACCATCCCGGTGCTGCACATCGAAGGTTGGTATGACGCCTTTCTTGCCGGTGGGGTACGCAACTTCACCGGCATGGTCAGTTCAGGTGGGTCAGCTTTCGCGCGCAACAATCAGCGGATCGTGATCGGCCCATGGGACCACCTCAGCTGGGGCCGACCCGGCAGCCCCGCGGCACCGATGCTCCGGCAGATCGGACCGGTGGGCAATTCTCCAGTGAACGAACTGATGCTCGCCTGGTGGGATCACTTCCTCAAGGGCATTGACAATGGTGTGAGTAATGGCCCGACAGTCAATTACTTCGAGATGGGTGCCCATGTTTGGAAAACGACGACGGCCTGGCCTATTCCTGGTACTCGGTGGACAAAGTATTACTTGTCCAGCAACGGGCATGCCTCGTCGGTAACGGGTGACGGTCAGCTGCTCACCGATGAACCACCCGGCGGGCAGGAGCCTGATACCTATGACTATGACCCCCGTAACCCGGTGCCCAGCGTGGGCGGGCATTCCTGCTGTGCGGCGCTGACCGGTACCCAGGGTCCCTACGATCAGCACGCCGTGGAGCAGCGACCGGATGTACTGGTGTACAGCACCCGGCCGCTGGCCACCGACACTGAAGTGACCGGACCGGTCAGCGTCACGCTCTACGCCAGCTCGTCGGCTCCCGACACGGATTGGACCGCGAAGCTGGTCGATGTGCACCCCGACGGCACGGCGGTCAACCTCAACAACGGCATCCAGCGGGCCAGCTTCCGTGAGTCGAGCAGCGCACCGACACCGATTGAGCCCGGCAAGGTTTACCAGTACACCGTTACCGTATGGCCGACAAGCAACCTTTTTCGCGCCGGTCACCGGATCCGCTTGGAGATCTCCTCAAGCGATTTTCCGCAGTTCGATCCGAACCCCAATACCGGCTCGTGGCTAGGCGACAGCACCACGACACAGGTTGCCCACCAGACTGTCTTTCATGATGCCGAGCACCCGTCAGCGCTGGTGTTGCCCCTCATTCCGGCGACGCCAGGCAAGTCCAGCGCCACATTCCCGATCAGTATCGCGCGCTGAAGCCCAGCCGGAGATCCTGGAGATCCTGATCCTTCGTCTCCACGAGGGCTTTGGTGCACAGCAGGCTGAGCAGCGAGATCGCGCAGAGCAGGATGCCGATGGAGAAGCTGCCGAAAGCTGTCGCCAATGGTGCGGCGACCAGCGGTGGTATTGCGCCGCCCGCGATGCCGGCCAGGTTGTAGCTGGTACCGGCCCCGGTGTAGCGAAATCTGGTGGGAAAGGTCTCAGGCAGCAACGCGCCGACGGGGCCGTAAGCAAGCCCCATCAACGTCAACGTGACGATGACGCTGACCCCGAAGGCAATCGGAATGCGGGTATTGAGAAGGGGAAACAACAGCAAAGACCACACCACCGCCGCGCTGCAGGTCAGCATTACCACGACCCGGCGGCCGAGCCGGTCAGAACCTATCGCCGACAGGATGACACCGGCCGCCATCGCCGCCCCCGCACTGATCCCTATCGACAACACCAGAGTCCGGCCCAGCGCCGCCCCGGTGGGACTAGTGCCGTAGCTGGTGAGATACGTGGTACCGATGTAAAACAGGGCGAAAATCATCGTTAACGTCCCAGCGGACAGCAGAATCTCCCGTGGAGCTTGGCTCAACGCTTCTCGCAGCGGAGCGCGCGTCACTGGTCGTTGCGCCTGATCCCGTCGAAATACCGGCGTTTCTTCGATTCTCCACCGGACGTACAACCCTGCTCCGAGCAGCACAACACTGATCAAGAACGGGACCCGCCACCCGTAGTCGAAAAATGTCTGGTCGGTGTTGCCGAGGGTGAGACCGGTGATCAAGAACGTAGCGCTGGACAGCGCTAGCCCGATCGGTGCTCCAAGCTGGGGATACATCGCATACCAGCCCCGTCTTCCCGGCGGTGCATACTCCGCAGCAAGCAACGTCGCGCCGGCCCACTCGCCGCCTACCGCGAGGCCCTGCGCGGATCGCAGCACCACCAGCATGACCGGCGCTGCTATACCGATTGTCGTAGCTCCGGGAAGAAGCCCGATCAGCACGGTCGCCGCACCCATGAGCAGCAGCGTCGCGATCAGTGTCTGCTTGCGGCCGTACCGGTCTCCGTAGTGCCCGAAGATCATCGCTCCGACTGGTCGGGCGACGAAGGCCACCGCGAAGGTGGCGAAGGCCGCTACCGTACCGGCGGTCGAACCCAGCGCTGGAAAAAAGACTTTCGGAAACACGAGCGCGGCGGCCGTGCCGTAGAGGTAGAAGTCATAGAACTCGATGGTGGTACCCACACAACTTGCTAGCGCTACCCGGCGCATTCCAGCGGCGCCCGGTAGCGCCTCCTGCGTGCCATCCACCTATCCACCCCTTCCGCGCACAACGCGGCTGACGAGTATCACCGTGCCACCTGGCCAGCTCCTCACCAGTAGCGCTAGCAGCATGCACTCGTACGTGTACTAGACGGCGTGCAAGAGAGGGACCACCAGTGGTTGCCAAATACCTCCAGCGTTCCCAGATCGTGGCACCAGCAGGGTGGAGGCGCTGGTTGGTGCCGCCGGCCGCTCTGTCGATCCACCTGGCGATAGGCCAGGCCTACGCCTGGAGTGTGTTCAAAAGCCATTGGAGACGGCACTGGGTATCTGGAGTGGCCAGTGCATTGCCGTTCACCCTCGGGATCGTGATGCTCGGCCTATCGGCGGCGCTATTCGGCACCAGTGTGGACCGTCATGGTCCGCGCTGGGCAATGTTTATCTCGATGTGCTGTTTTTGCGGCGCACAGCGTCGTCTACGCGGTGTTCATGTCGATGGGGTGGCTGCTGATCCGGGTACCGGCGGATCCCTGGCACCGGGTGGACGCCTGCTCTACAGCCGCCGAGCGGGTTGATGGGCGACGGCGACGTTTCGGCGCGCACTGCGATCCGGACGCCGCAGTCCTGGCTACTGTGGGCGGTGCTGTGCGTCAACGTGACGGCCGGTATCGGCATTCTGGAGCGTGCAGCACCGATCTACTCCGATTTCTTTGCCTCCGGTGCGGGGCAGGCCGCTGCCGCGGCTGGCTTTGTCGCGATCCTGTCGCTGGCCAACATGCTGGGCCGTTTCGTGTGGTCGTCCGCGTCAGATCTCCTTGGTGTCCACGGCCGGTTGCTCACTGCGTGGTCGACCGCAGGCGTGCTCGGCCCGATGATCATTAACGCTGTTGCTGACAGCAGGATTGCTGCCGGGGTGACCGGGCCGAGCCGCTATACCGCGTCGTTCTCAATCATGCTCGGCTTGCTCGTGCTTGGTTTGCTGGCTAACGAGCTCGTCCGTCCGCTACATCCCAGATTCCACGAGCCCGTGTCCGGGCGGACGGCGCCGAAGGTGGTGGCAGCAGGATGACTGCACAGATGGCCAGGCCGATCCTCCCCCGCTCGCGCCTTGTACTCACCGTGCTGGCTTGGGCATGGGTCATCGCGCCGTTCCTGTACGGACTGTGCCAGCTAGTGATCAAGATACCGGCCCTGTTTGGCGGTTAAGGGTCTCGCTGGTCGTGTGCCGTGTCCAGCGCGCGATCAGTTCGAGGCTGTCGCGGGCAGGGGGAGCAGTGCGCAGATCTTCTGGCCACGTGTCGACGAGCTGCCGCGCCCAGCCGGACCAAGCCAGGATGGCCTGGTTGAGCTGGGCCTGCAGCGTCCCGACAAGACTGATCACGGCCATCCGTTGCGGGAACTGCCCACCGGTGGCCAGGTAGTGCTGGGCCCACTGCGCATCGATCATGGCGCGTGCGGTTGCTTCGGTGTGGATACGTTCAAGATTGGCGAGCAGCTGTTGCTTGTTGCCGTGCTCCGCGAAGAAGACTTTGATCAGCGCCTCGAACTCTAGCGAGGCCGGTGCGCCCGGCTCATCGAGCCAGGCTCGCAGCGCTTGCCGGCCATCAGCGGTGATCCGGTACACCGACCGTGGGCGCTTGCCGACCGTCTCGCGTTGCACCGTTGCAAGCTGATGCGCGACCAGCTTCCTGGGTTCCTCATAGAGTTTCCGTTCCGCGCGGGGCCAGAAGTTGCGCAGGCTGAGCTCCATCTGCTTGGCCAGCTCGTAGGTAGTCCACGGCTTGATCGCAAGGAGCCCGAGGATGGCATATGACGTCGTGGTTAGCGGCTTCATGGGAAATCTCTTGACGGGTGGATGCGGAAGGTCCGATAGTGCCCAGGGCAGTATAGGAGGGTCTGTATGCCAGAGTTCGCTGGGCTGTCGCACGTATCGCTGTCGGTCAGAGACCGAGATGCGAGCCGCGACTGGTATCACCGGGTGTTGGGCTTCGCTCAGTTCGAAGAGTCCCGGACCGACGCCTTCGACGAGTGGATCCTGCTGCATCCACGTAATGGGATGGTGCTGTGTCTCCAGCAGCACAAGGCGAATCGGGGCGAAGAGTTCGATCCGGCCCGCACTGGCGGGGACCATCTGGGTCTGAAGGTGGACAGCCGGGAGGAGCTGGATGCCTGGGCCGATTGGTTCACGCAACAGGGCGTCACACACTCGCCGATCGTGGATGCACCGTACGGTTCGGTGCTGACCTTCAAAGATCCCGACCTGTTCCAGCTTGAGATGTTCTACCGCCCGAACCATCCGTGACGGCAAACCCGAGATGGAGACAGACCGGGTTAATTCCCCGTCCCGAAACCCCGATATGTCTTCGTGCCTGTGTGAGGCCAGTGGGTCGGGTCGAGAAGCAGGTCGGCGCGGTCTGAGGTCTGCGCGACCAGCCGGGCGTTGCGCTCGTCGCTGCCGGATGCGCGGGCGGCTGCTTGTTCCGGGGTACGCCCGTACCGGCAGTGCCGGGCGGTCAACCATGCTCGGCGGGTTGCCTCATCGGGTGCCAGGAACCAGACCTCGTCCAGCAACCCGCGGACCGCTGACCACGGCTCGATATCGAGCAGCAGGTAGTTGCCTTCGGTGACGACCAGCGACACGTCAGGCGGTACCGCCACAGCGCCCGCGATCGGTTCTTCGATCGCACGCCTGAACTCCGGGGCGTACACGGTGCTGGCGTCGGGTGCGCGTAACCGGCGCAACAGAGCGACGTAGCCGGCAGCATCGAAAGTGTCCGGAGCACCTTTGCGCTCCGTCCGCCCTAGCCGTTCCAGTTCCGCCTGCGCAAGGTGATACCCGTCCATCCCGATCAGGACCGCGGCATCACCGAGCGCACCGACCAGCCGACGCGCCAGTGTTGACTTGCCAGCCCCCGGCGCTCCAGTGATACCCAATATCCGCCGGCCAGCGCCGCTGGCCAGGGACTGTGCGCGGGCCACCAGGTCAGGCCATTTCACCGGCACGGCCATACGCCTACCCCGTAACTTGGGTGAAATGGATTCGCCGTCGCCCGCATTCTTGTTTTGGAGCAGGAGGGTCTAACGTGGCAACTTTTGAGACCGTCTACCGCCGCAGCTTGACTGATCCGGCTGGCTTCTGGGCGGACGCGGCGCATGATATTGAGTGGATCAAGCCTGCGGAGCAGGTACTGGACGCCTCTGGCGCACCGTTCTACCGCTGGTTTGCCGGTGGGGTGTTGAATACCTGCCACAACGCGCTCGATCGGCATGCCGACGGCAGCCGCGGCGACCAGGTCGCACTTGTTTACGACTCGCCGGTGAGCTCCACCATCCAGCGCTTCACGTATCGCGAGCTGCGGGCAGAAGTCGCCCGGTTCGCCGGAGCGTTGGCCGCTCGGGGCGTTGGCAAAGGCGACCGCGTGGTGATCTCCATGCCTATGGTGCCCCAAGCGGTGATCGCGATGCTGGCCTGCGCGCGCCTTGGCGCAATCCATTCGGTGGTGTTCGGAGGGTTCGCGGCGGCCGAACTGGCCAGCCGCATCGACCACGCCAAGCCCAAGGCGATCGTCTTCGGCTCCTGCGGGATCGAGGGGGGGCGCATTGTCGAATATGCCCCGCTGGTCAACCGCGCGCTGGAGCTGTCCGCGCACCAGCCCCAATTCTGCGTTGTTGCTCAACGGCTGCAGGCCAAGGCTGAGCTGCTCACCGGCCGGGACCTGGACTGGGACAGCGCCGTCGCAGGCGCCGAACCCGCTGCCTGCGTTCCGGTTGCGGCGAACGACCCCCTGTACATTCTGTATACGTCCGGCACGACCGCCCAGCCCAAAGGCGTGGTGCGGGACAACGGCGGTCACGCCGTTGCCTTGCGCTGGTCGATGACCAACATTTACGACACCGGTCCCGGCGACGTGTACTGGGCGGCTTCGGACATCGGCTGGGTCGTTGGTCATTCCTACATCGTCTATGCCCCGCTGCTGACCGGTGCAACCACCGTGTTGTACGAGGGCAAGCCGGTCGGCACCCCGGATCCGGGCGCGTTCTGGCGGGTTATCGCCGAGCATAGGGTCAAGACGTTGTTCACCGCACCGACCGCGATACGGGCGATCAAGAAGGATGACCCGCACGGCACGCACTGCGCCCGCCACGACCTGTCGACACTGCGCTACCTGTTCCTGGCTGGCGAGCGGCTTGACCCCGACACCTACAGCTGGGCATCGGATTTGCTCCACGTTCCGGTCATCGACCACTGGTGGCAGACCGAAACCGGCTGGGCGATCGCCGCGAATTGCATGGGCATCCAGCCGCTGCCGATCAAGCCTGGGTCCCCCACTAAGCCGGTGCCCGGTTGGGACGTGCGGATCCTCGGCGACGACGGTGCCCAGCTACCGGCAAATCGCGACGGTGCGGTGGCAGTCAAGCTGCCGCTGCCTCCGGGAGCGCTGCCGACGCTGTGGCAAGCCGACGATCGATACGTCGAGACCTACCTGTCCGCACACCACGGCTACTACCTCACCGGTGACGGTGGCCACATCGACGCCGACGGCTACCTGTTCATCATGGGTCGCACCGACGACGTCATCAATGTGTCAGGTCACCGCCTGTCCACCGGCGCCATCGAGGAAGTCATTGCCTCCCATCCAGATGTCGCCGAGTGTGCCGTGGTCGGCATGCGGGATGAACTCAAAGGCCAGGTCCCACTTGGGTTTGTGGTGCTCAAGGCTGGCGCCGACCGCGACCACAGCGACCTGCACGCTGAGCTCCTGCAGCTCGTCCGTGATCAGATCGGCGCGGTGGCCGCGTTCAAGCGGGTGGAGGTCGTCGCGCGGCTGCCCAAGACCCGTTCCGGGAAGATCCTGCGGGGCACTATGCGCCGGATTGCCGATGGCCAGCAATACACCGTCCCGCCGACAATCGATGACCCCAAAATCCTCGACGAGATCTTCCAGACCTTGGCGGGCAGCTCACAACAGCCCTAACCGGAAGGCACTATAAGGGAGTCACCATGCCCGCCGAGGTTTCATTTACCGCACTAACGCCATTGTCGTTCTTGGAGCGGTCCGCGCAGGTGTATCCGGAGAAAATCGCAATCATCCACGGTGAGTGTCGCTTGTCCTACCGAGAGTTTGCGGCTCATGCCCAGCAGCTGGCGAGTGCACTGCACGCCTCTGGGATCGCTCCCGGCGACCGTGTAGCCTATCTATGCCCGAACATTCCCGAGATGCTGATAGCGCATTTCGCGGTGCCGCTGGCTGGTGCCGTGCTCGTGGCGATCAATAATCGCCTCGCATCCGAGGAGATCCGCTACATCTGCGACCATTCAGGCGCGAAACTGCTTTTCGTCGACACGGAGTTGCACCCGGTACTTGAGCCGCTCGCCGGCAGGTTAGCCAGCGTCCGCGAGATTGTGAGCGTCGACGGCGCCGGAGTTGCGTCGCGGGTGGCCGGACCGAGCTATGCAGATTTTTTGCACCGAGGCGCCGGTGAAAAATATTTGCCGTGGAAAGTGGACGACGAGTACCGCACGATCTGTCTGAACTATACTTCGGGCACGACAGGACGGCCCAAGGGCGTGATGTACACTCATCGGGGCGCCTACCTGAATGCATTGGGCGAGATTATCCACTGCACTTTTACCCCCGAAACCGTCTACCTGTGGACACTACCGATGTTTCATTGCAACGGATGGTGCATGCCATGGGCTGTTACCGGGATCGGCGCCAGCCATATCTGTCTGCGCCAGGTCCGGGCCCAGACGATTTGGGATGCGCTGACCACTCAGGCAGTCACCCACCTAGCCGGTGCCCCGACCGTGCTCAGCACTATGGCCAACGCGCCGCAGGCCCAGCGACTGGGTCGTGAGCTTGTGGTCACCACGGCGGGGGCGCCGCCGAGCCCGACGATTATCGCTCAGATGGAAAAGCTTGGCGCCCGGGTGGTCCATGTATATGGCCTTACGGAGGTCTACGGTCCCTATACGGTCTGCCAATGGCAGCCCAGATGGGCGGATGAGGAGGTCGCTGATCGTGCCCGCAAACTCGCCCGCCAGGGTGTGGCGATGCTGATCGCCGACCCGATTCGCGTGGTCGATGAACGGATGTGCGACGTGCCCCGGGACGGCCGGACTATCGGTGAAGTCGTCATGCACGGCAACAATGTCATGGCTGGCTATTTCAACGATCCGGAAGCAACCAATAAAGCATTCCACGGCGGCTATTTCCACTCGGGTGATCTCGCCGTCTGGCATCCTGATGGCTATATCGAGCTTCGTGACCGGGCCAAAGATATCATCATCTCTGGTGGGGAGAATATTTCCACTATTGAGGTCGAACAGGCGATCGTCGGCCATCCGGCGGTGTTAGAGGCCGCTGTCATTGGTGTTCCAGACGACCGGTGGGGTGAGCGGCCGAAAGCTTTCGTGGTACTGAAGCACGATCAGCAGGTAGCGGCCCAGGAGCTGATTGATCACTGCAAGCGGGTAATTGCTCGCTTCAAAGCGCCCGACTTCATTGAGTTTGTTGAGGAGCTGCCGAAAACTTCCACGGGCAAGCTCCAAAAGTTCGCTCTTCGGGAACGGGAACGGTCAGCCGGGCGGCACCATATCAAGGATTGAGGCCAAACCTTCGAGCGCGGCAGGCGGGTCTCAGCAGTTACCCCGCTCGTAACTCCGGGAAGTCCTCATCGCGGTATTCACTGTCTGGCTGGGCGTTCGGATTAGCGCGCAGCTGCAATTCCCGGTGGCGCAACTCGACGCGGCGGATCTTGCCAGAGATGGTTTTAGGTAACTCAGCGAATTCCAGCCGGCGGATCCGTTTGAAGGGCGCGAGATGGTCCCTGGCATACCGCAGGATCGCTAACGCCGTTTCGGCCGATGGCTGGTGGCCGTCGGCCAGCGTCACGTACGCTTTCGGGACGGCCAGCCGCACGGGGTCGGGGGAGGGCACCACGGCGGCTTCGATGACCGCCTCGTGTTCAAGGAGCACGCTTTCCAGCTCGAAAGGTGATAGCCGGTAATCGGAGGCTTTGAAGACATCGTCGGTGCGCCCGACGTAGGTGATGTAGCCGTCGCTGTCCCGCGAAGCAATGTCACCGGTGTGGTAGTAGCCACCGGCCATGGCGGCGGTCGTGCCTGCGTCGTCGTCGCGGTAGCCGACCATAAGACCCAGCGGGCGCTGTGACAGATCCAGGCAGATCTCGCCCTCTTCGGCCGGCTCGCCGGTCACGGGATTGATCAGCACGACGGGATAGCCCGGTGCCGGGCGGCCCATCGAGCCGGGCTTGATCAGCTGCCCTGGTGTATTGCCGATCTGCAGCGTTGTCTCGGTCTGGCCGAAGCCGTCTCGGATCTGGATCCCCCAGGACTTCTCCACCTGCTCGATGACTTCCGGGTTGAGCGGCTCACCAGCGCTCACCAGCTCACGGATTCTGACCTTGACCAGGCTCAGATCGGCCTGAATGAGCATCCGCCACACCGTTGGCGGCGCGCAGACGGTGTCCACACCGCAACTGGCTAAGGTGTCCAGGAGGGCGTCGGCGTCGAAGCGGGCGAAGTTGTAGATAAACACGGTTGCCGCGGCATTCCACGGTGCGAAGACATTCGACCAGGCGTGTTTGGCCCATCCTGGCGAGGAAATGTTGAGATGAATGTCGCCCGGCCGCAGGCCGATCCAGTACATCGTGGACAGGTGGCCTACGGGATACGACGCGTGGGTGTGTTCCACGAGCTTGGGCGTCGCGGTGGTACCGGAGGTGAAATAGAGCAGCAGCGTGTCCGATGCCTTGGTCACTCCGTCCGGCCAGAACTGCGCCGAGGCCTGGCAGGCGTCCGCGTAGTGAAGCCAGCCTGCCACCGGCCCGCCCACCGCGATGCGGGTGTACTCGCCGGGAACGTCATCGAACTTGCCGGCATCAGCGGCGCGTACCACGACGTGGCGGGCGTTGCCCCGGCCGATCCGGTCGCGCAGGTCGGCTGACGCCAGCAGCGGTGTTGCCGGGATGAGTACCGCACCCAGCTTCATCGCCGCCAGGATCGTCTCCCACAGCTCCACCTGGTTGGACAGCATCAGAATGAGCCGGTCTCCGCGTTGGACGCCGACGCTGCGCAGCCAGTTGGCGACCTGGTTAGACCGCGCCGACATCTCCGCAAATGACCAGAGCCGCTGGGAGCCGTCCGCCTCCACGATCCACAGCGCTGGGCGCCGGGCCGTCTCCGCGTCCATGGCCAGGGCATCAACATGGTCCAGCGCCCAGTTGAACTCTGTCAGCTCGGGCCACCGGAACTCCTGGTACGCGCGGTCGTAGTCCGTGCCGACCGCAAGCAAAAAGTCACGGGCGGCCAGGAAAGCGCGGTAGTCAGCGCTCGGTTCGCCGGTCACCGCAGGATCCTCCTTGAGCCTGTCGCTGGCAGTGACAAGGAGCAGGTCTCATCGTGACGAGCCCGGGATGGCCTGCCATGCTGTTAGGGACATCGAGTGCGGCACGTTTGATACAACCGCACCGGTTGCGGTCAACTAGTGCGCGATGCTGTCGATGAGCCGCCGGGCTCCTTGCCGCAACAGATCAGCACCGACGAAGTAGCCGAGGGCGGCCGGTTCCTCGGGCACGCCCCAGTGGTGGGAGTCGAGCCACTGGCTTCCGTCGAGGGAAAAGACCTTGCCGCGCAACGTCAGCTTGCCGCTGGGCTCGGTGCTGGCGTAGCCGGCGATAGGGGAGTTGCAGTGGCCCTGCAGGGCGTGCAGCATGGCCCGCTCAGCGGTGGCGTGCCGGTCCGTTTCGGCATCGTTGAGCTGCGCCACGAGCGTACGGAGGGCAGTGTCGTCGCTCCGGCACTGCAGCGCGATGATCCCTGCGCCGATGGCCGGGCACATCATCTCCAGTGGCAGGATTTCGGTGATCCGGTGAGCTTCGTTGACCCGATGCAGGCCAGCCACCGCAGCCACGATCGCGTCGAAGTGGCCCTCGTCGACGCGCATCAGGCGAGTGTTGACATTGCCCCGCAACGGCTTGATCTCCAGGTGCGAGTAATGCAGGCGCAGCTGGGCCGCGCGGCGCACCGAACTGGTCCCGATCAGGGCACCGGCGGGCAGCTCGGCCAGCGGCGCACCCGTGTGGGAAATAACCGCATCGTGGACGTCTTCCCGCGGCAGGAAGGCGGCGAAGCTCAGGCCCTCAATCACCGGCACGTCGCCGGGGATGTCTTTGAGGCAGTGCACCGCCAGATCGACGCATCCTTGCAGGAGGTTGCGATCGATCTCGCGGACGAACGCACCTTTGCCGCCCAGCTTTGCGAGGTCACCCATCCACTGATCACCGCTGGTCGTCACTTTGATCAGCTCGGTGGTGACCGTCGGATCCAGTGCCTCCAACGCCGCGGCGACCTGCTCAGCCTGATGCAGGGCCATCGGGCTGGAGCGGGTGCCGATTCGCACGTGCGCCATACCAGAACTGTACGCACTGATCGTAAGGCTCCTGACTTAACCCGTTCGATGCGATGCGACCGTGTCGGCGTATCGCACGGCTTGCCGCCGGGAGACGGAGCCGCGGTTGCACTCTGCTGCCAGGCTGCCAGGATGGTGGCCCGTCAACTGTGGGGGAACGAGGAGGGACAACGACGTGAGCAAGCTGACGCGGCCCACCGTGGAGGTACCCGAGGGGCCGGCGCCCACCGGACTGGTAGTCGAAGATCAGATCATCGGTGATGGACCCGAGGCGATCGTCGGGTCCCAGATCAGGGCCCACTACGTTGGCGTCGCGCACTCGTCCGGGCGGCAGTTCGACGCATCGTGGGACCGGGGTGCCCCGCTGGAGTTCCGGCTCGGCACCGGCCGGGTGATCAAGGGTTGGGACGACGGGATCGTGGGAATGCGGGTGGGAGGCCGGCGCCGGCTGACGATCCCGCCGCACCTGGCGTACGGCGACCGCGGCGCAGGCGCGGCGATCAAGCCCGGCGAGACCCTGGTCTTCGTGGTAGATCTCGTCAGTGTCAGCTGACAGCCGCTAGAGATCCACCGCGATCCGGCCCCCCCGGCTACGGGACACGCAGATCGTCATGCTGTCGGCGCGCTCCTGATCGGTCAGTACCCGGTCACGGTGGTCGACCTCGCCCGACAGCACCCGGGTCCGGCAGGTTCCGCAGAATCCCTGCTGGCAGGAGTAGGGGACGCCCGGCACTGCCTGGCGGATGATCTCGAGGGCAGAGACGTCGGCGGGCACGGTCAGCACGCGCTTGCTGCGCTGCAGGGCGATCTCAAAGGGTTCGCCGTCGATCACCGGCGGTGCCGTGAATCGTTCGAACTGCAATGCGGTCGCCGCGCTGGCCGGGAAGGCCTCCCGCACGCTAGCGATCATGGGGGCCGGGCCGCAGCAGTACACGGTCGCTCCAGCCGGTGCTTGCTCCAGCAGTTGCGCGCCCGAAGGGAAACCGTGCTCATCGTACGGTCGTATCTGGACCCGGTCTGCGTCCAACTCGCTGAGCTCATCAAGGAATGGCATGGAAGCCTGAGAACGCCCGGTGTAGACGAGCTGCCATGGTGCACCCTCGACTGCTGCCTGCTTGACCATCGGCAGGATCGGTGTGATGCCGATCCCACCCGCGAGAAACAGGTAGCCGGCTGTAGGCACGAGAGGAGGTGCGTAGGGGAAGGCGTTGCGCGGACCGCGGACGGTCAGGATGCTGCCGGGTTCGACCGAGTCGTGCAGCTCTTGTGACCCGCCGCCATCGGCGAGCCGTCGCACCGCGATGCGGTAGCAGCGGCGATCCGCAGGATCGCCGCACAGCGAGTAGTGGCGGCGCCGGCCGGATGGCAGCAGCACTTCGAGATGGCTGCCTGGCTGCCAGCGGGGCAGTTCGGTGCCATTTGCGGCGACCAGGCGGAAGCTGCGGGCGTCGGATGCTTCGACGCGCACCTCGTCCACCACCAGCTGCAGGTCCCGATCCGCTGGCTGGGCCTGGGGCCGCCGGATGTAGGAACCGCTGGCAAGCCATTCAAGGACGGTTATCAGTTTCCCGAGCAGCGTGAACAGCCGGTCGGGATGCTGACGGCCCCGCAAGTCGGGGGGTGCGACCGTGCCTGCTCCCATGTCACACCGCCGCGGCGTTCGCTGCAGGGGAGCTGGCCAGATAGGCGACAGCTTGCCCGGTAGAGAACTCCTTCAACGGGTGGTACCGGGGTCGGTGGTACCTGAGTACCCCACGAACGATTTCGTTTGCCGGGGGTAGCAGGTGCCGGCGGCTGGCCCGGAAATAGTACCGCCAGCGAGCCTTCTTGCGCCGGCCGGTCAGCTCAGGATCGGTGCGCATCAGGAAGACCACACCCCGCACCCACAGCCACAACATGACCGGCCAGGTGACCGTCATCCCCCGGATGCGGCGCAGGTACCGGCCGTCGAGGTGGGTGAACAGATCGAACGCCACCGCGCGATGCTCGACCTCCTCAGCGCCATGCCAGCGCAGTAGATCCAGCATCGTCGGGTCTGCACCGGCCGCATCGAGCGCGGGAGAATTGAGCGCCCAGTTTCCCAGCATCGCCGTGATGTGTTCGATTGCAGCGATGATTGCCAGCCGCTCGATCAACCACTCTTCGCGTCGCTTGGAAATGAGGTCGCGATCGCCCAGTGCTGTGAAGAACATCCAGTCGATCTGCCGCACGTAGGGATCGGTATCAATCCCCTTGGCCTTCCAGTGATCCAGCACGCCCTGGTGCGAACGGGCGTGAATGGTCTCCTGGCCGATGAAGCCCAGGACCTCCTCGCGCAGCTTGTCGTCCTTGATGTAGGGCAGCGCCTGGGTGAACACATCGACAAACCAGCGCTCTCCTGCCGGTAGCAGCAGGTGCAGCACGTTGATGGTGTGGGTGACGAACGGTTCGCCCGGCACCCAGTGCGTGGGCAAGCTGGTCCAGTCGAAGGCGACATCTCGTGGTGTGAGCACGAGGTTATCCACCGTCCGATACCCCGAGGTGTTGCGGCGGCGCAACATCGGCGTCTCCCTTCCGAACTGGGGTGTCATCGCGGGATGAGATCGGTCTTGGCCAGCGCGCGAAGCAGGCCTGGCGTCAACCGGGAGGCCAGCAACCCGGCCTTGGCCTCGACGGTGATCGGGGCGATGGCGGCATCGCGTTCCACTGCCCGCAGGATGTCCCGTGCTGCGTGGCGCGGGGTGAAGTTGCGAAGGCGGTAGAGCATGGTCGCGCGCTGCTTTGCCGCCCGCTCCTGGGCGGCGTCGAGCCCCACGTAGCGGGCGCTGTTCGTGATGTTGGTGTGCACGAAACCCGGGCAGATCGCCACCACGCCGACGCCTGCCTGGGCCAGTTCCCCACGCAGGCACTGGCTGAGTGCGAGCACCGCGGCCTTGGTGGTGGCGTATGCCGGGAGTGACCTGGTGGGTAGGTAGGCCGCAGCAGAAGCGATGTTGACGATGGTGCCGCCCAGCCCACCGCCCACAAGCAGGCCGCCCAGCACCTGGCAACCGTGGATGACTCCCCACAGATTGACGTCGATGATCCGTTCCCAGTCGGGAACCGTAGTGTCGAGGAAGGGGCCGGCGACGGCGATGCCAGCATTGTTGATCACGATGTCCGGGATGCCGTGGTTTTCTCGCAATATGGTGCTGAACTTCTCCATCGCGCCACGATCGGAGACGTCCAGCAGGTAGGCGCTCGCGCGGTGGCCGAGGGTGCTGGCCAGCTGTGCGGTGCGCTCGGCTGCCTGCTGGTCGATGTCGGTGACGATCACCTCAGCCCCGTGCTCGGCGAATTCCAGCGCGGTCGCCCGGCCGATGCCGCTGCCGCCACCGCTGATCACCACCAGGGCGTCGGCGAAGCGGGGCCGCTCGCGCTCGGTGCGCCAGGCCCGGCGCAGGCCGCGGGCTTGCGCGCCGCGTTCGGTGTAGTCGATCAGCTCGCTCGCGCAGCGGGCCACAGCATGCGGGTGGGTGCGCGGAAGCCAATGGCCGGCTGGCAGCTTCCGCACCGCCAAGTTGGGCACCCAACGGGCGATGTCCGTCTGCAGCGAGAGTGAGACAAACGGGTCCCGCTGCGGTGCAAGGACTTGTACCGGGACGTCGGTCGTCCGGGCAGGCAGGGCGGCCAACCGGGCCATGATGTTTGCCCGGTAGAGCTGTAAGCCGTT